>NZ_JAWHOO010000017.1:0-140774 GCF_032586855.1 Pseudomonas syringae group sp. J254-4
GGCTCAGGGTTTGGGGGCGGGGCGGGCACAGGTTGCGGTGTTGGTGTCGGCTCGGGAACAGGTTCAGGAATCGGCTCAGGTGTCGGCTGGGGAGTTGGCTGTGCAGGTTCGGGGAGGGGCTCGACAGGGGGCGGCGCTGGCGTTGGCGGCGCAATCACTGCAGAGCGCAGGAACCAGCTGTTCTCAGAGCCGGCAGTGGCGCCGCCCTTGAACAGGTAATACTGATAAGCGCCTGCAGACAGCGGATTTTGCAACGAAAAGGCGCCGCTATCGCTGGTTGCACCGTTGATGGCTTGTACCACTTCAATGCCGTTGCCAAGGGTCAGGGCGCCCAGCCCACCCGCATTGCTGACGATCATGCGCGTAGAACCACTGATACGACCCTGTGCCACCACCAGTCGGTCGCTGGGGGATGCATCATCGCCCAGTGCCGAGAGCAACAGCAGCCGCCCGTTGTGGCCGGTGTAATTGCCGTTCACCGTCAATGTGCCAGTGAGCGCGCGGCCTGCATCGCTCACGTCCAGCGTTCCGGCATTCTCTAATGAAGCGAGGGATGCGGCGTGGAAGGGCGCAATGCTGCCCGAGTTCGAGATCAGCGTACTGGTGGAGTCAATGTTCAGAACGCCGGTGTTACTCACGCCGTCACCAATGACCAGCTTACCGGCCAGATTCAGCTGCGAGCCGTTACTCACGTTGACCGTCTCCCAGTTGGCATAGCGACCCGGCTGCGACGATACAGTGTTGTCGAAAGTCAGCACGTCATTGCCAGGGCCGCCGTCAAGCAACGGATTGGCGCTCAGGTAATATTCGCTCAGGTTGTACAGTCGCGCCGTATCATCGCCTTCGGCCATCAACACACTGCTGCGGGCGTAGCCGCTGTTCAGCCAGTTGAAACTGTCATTACCGGCGCTGGCGCGAACTTCACCGCGTATATCGCCACCGCTGAGGGTGATCTGGTCGTCGCCTCCGCTGACGCTGACATTGCCGCCCACGGAGCCGCCCGAGAGGGTGATCCTATCCCTGCCAAAGCCGGTTACCAGGTTGTTGATGATTGTGCCGCTGGACATTTCGAACACATTGTTGTCCAGCTTCATGTCGACGCGGCCAATGCTGCCGCCGGTCATCACCGCGACGTCGCCGTCCTCGAACGCGCGAATGATGGTGCCTCCGCTCATCAGGAAGGTATCTCGCCCGTCGCCCTGAGCCAGCGAGCCCAGCGTACCGCCGCTCATGAAAAAGTTGTCGGGATCGTCGCCCTGGTTCAGGCTGCCGCTGATCTCGCCCGCCGACAACGTGAATGAGTCGACCCCGGCACCTTGGGTGACGTTGCCCAGAATACGGCCTGACTGCATATCAACGTTGTCGACTCCTGCCCCGTAGCTGATATCGCCGGAGACCGTGCCTGTTCCGCCTGTTGGAAATATCAGAATGTGATCGCCGCTAAGGCCGATAAATGAACCGCTGATGCCACTGTCGCAGATTTGAACGCCGGGCGATGCCGAGGCCCCAAGTGCGCAGGCTCCCTCTGCACAGGACGGGATAATGGCCAACATCATGACCGGCAGGACATTACGGGTGTGGTACAGATGAATACAACGAATTTTCATGACAGCTCTCCCGGCCAGGCAGGCAGCAGGGAGGCAATCGAAACGGATCAAGGCGCCAGACTGCCACGCTCAGTGACGTCGCACCAAGGCTGGCGACGGTCGCTTTGCAGGCCTGTTTTCAAGGCCCGCAGTACGAAGTCAAGAGGTCGCTGGCCGATGCGTCAAGAAGTTGACCGACCGGTGGCGGGATTTAAACACTTGCTACCAACTATTGGAATTACAAGCAAAAAACTTATGCACTAAAGGTAGTGTTCATGCCGGATATGTTTGGTCGGCGGTGCGGCGTGATAACCAGATTGTCAGCGCCAGCGCGCACACCGACAGCAACGCCGCGTAAAAAAAGATCCAGTCATAGCCCTGACCCAAGGCGATAGCCCCCATTACAGGGCCGGCAATTGCCAGGGCCAGATCGAAGAACACTGCGTAGGCACTCAGACCTGCGCCTCGACTGGGGGTAGGCACGCTTTTGATCGCTTCCACGCCCAGCGCCGGGTAGATCAGCGACAGCCCCACACCGGTCAGCCCGGCCCCTGCCAGAGCAATGCCGCTGCTCGGTGACAGCCAGAGCATCAACAGCCCGCAGATCTCTACTGCCATACAGACGATGGCCGCGTTATAGCCGCCGAGCCGGTTGATGGCGCCGATGAACAGCAGGCGGGCGAGGATAAAGCACACGCCAAACATGCTCAGGCAATAAGCCGCGCCTTCCCAGCCACGGCTCAGATAAAACAGGGTGATGAACGTGGTCAGCGTGCCGTAGCCGATAGAGGACAGCGTCAGTCCCAGACCATAAGGCGCGATACGGCCGAACACTGACCAATAGGGCAGGCGCTCACCGGCTACGACCGGCACCGATGGCTTGTTGCGGATCAGCCACAGCGCCATCCCGGCCATCACCATCAAGGCGACCCCCAGGCTGTTGAAACCCACAGTATCTATGACTACCACGCCCAGCGGTGCACCAATGGCTATCGCACCATAGGACGCGATGCCGTTCCACGAAATTGATCGGGCCGTGTGTTCAGATCCGAGCTTGCCGATGCACCAACTGATGGTGCCAACCCCGATAAGCCCTTGGGAAACGCCGAGAAACAGTCGCGCAACGATCAGAATCGACAGGCTCAGCGTGGCAAACTCCTGAAGCAGCGTTGCCAGTAACGTCATGCTGCCACTGATGACGATGCCCCACAGTCCGAACACGATAGAGCGCTTGCTGCCCAGCGTGTCGGTCGCCCGGCCGGCAAAAGGTCGACTCAGCAGCGTTGCCAGGTATTGCGAGGCAATGGTCAGGCCGGCAATCAACGGGCTGAAACCCAACTGGTCGTGAACATAGCCGGGTAGCACCGCAATAGGCAGACCGATGCACAGGAAGGCGATGAATGTGTAGAAAACGATGGAAACGATTTGCAGGGTAATCGTCATGGAACCGGAGTGTGCGGCAGGCATTGGGCTCTTCGCTGGCAGGCGGTGGGAGTGCCTCATCATGGCGTGCACTGTGACTAAAAGAAAGCAGGCTAACGGTTTTATATGGGCGGGTTATCAGGCAGTTGCTGTTCTGCAGATATGGTCATAGGATGACTGATCACACCACAATAATAAAAAGGTTTGCCATGAGAAATATTCTGTTGCTGGCCGCTGCAGTCGGTTGTTCGTTTGGCCTGCCTGCCCAGGCAGCCACGTTTGCTTACATATCCAGTCCCACCGACGGCCTGATATCTCAATACCGTCTGGATGAGCAGAGCGGCGCGCTCAGCCTGGTCGAGCAGACAAAAGCCGGAGATCAGGTCAATCCGATGGCCATCTCACCGGACGGCAAAGCGTTATTTGCGGCGCTGCGTTCCAAGCCTTATCAAGTGCTGAGTTTCAGCATCGAGCCTGCAACAGGGCATCTCAAGCCGCTGAGCCAGGCACCATTGGCCGAGAGCCTGGCCTACCTGTCTACCGATCGCAGCGGGCGCTTCCTGTTCGGCGCGTCGTATGGTGCCGATTTGCTCAGCGTCCAGCCCATCGATGCGCAACACCGCCCAAGCGACAGTATCCAGACCTACAAGACCGGCATGCATGCGCATTCGGTGCGCACCGACCCGAGCAACCGTTTTGCATACGCCGGTAATCTTGGTGTTGATCGTGTTCTGCAATACCGGCTGGAGCCAAAGGACGGCAAGCTTGTGCCCATTGGCGAGGGCTATGTTGCTGTTACCGAGAATACCGGCCCACGCCACTTGGCATTTTCGTCCGATGGCAAATTTCTGTACGTGGTCGGCGAAATGAGTGGCACCGTCACTGCGTTCGCGATCAACCAGAAAACCGGTGCGTTGAAGCAGACAAGCACGGCGGACGGTATCCCGAAACGCTTGAACCTGGCGCCGGGGCAGGCCCGCGATGCGCGCAACAATGATCTCAAGGATGACCCCACCCCGCGTATCTGGGCGGCAGACATTCGCCTCGCGCCGAATGGCAGGTTGCTGTTTATCAGCGAGCGCACTACCAGCAGCGTGTCGGTGTTCAAGGTCGAGCCTGCCAGTGGCAAGGTGACGTTTGTCGAAAACTATCCGGTGCAGGAAAAACAGCCACGCAACATCGCAGTGTCACCCAATGGGCGCTGGTTGCTGGTGAGCGGTGAGAAAAGCGACAAGGTCGGCAGTTACGCCATTGCGGCGAACGGTGCCTTGCAGCGGGTCAGCGAAGCGCCCTCGGGCAAGGGTGCGCTGTGGATTGAAATGCTCAGCCAGCCGGGCCAGTAGCGGTTTTGAAAATAAAAAGCCCTGTCACAAGACAGGGCTTTTTGCTGTAGCAGCCTGACAGGCTTAGAACGAAACGCCCTGGCTGCGCAGGTAGTCGTCGTAGGTACCGCTGAAGTCGATTACGCCGCTTGGGCTGAGTTCGATGATGCGGGTTGCCAGCGAGGACACGAACTCGCGGTCGTGGCTGACGAAAATCAGGGTGCCCGGGTAGTTTTCCAGCGCAAGGTTCAGCGCTTCGATGGATTCCATATCCAAGTGGTTGGTCGGTTCGTCCATCACCAGCACGTTCGGTTTTTGCAGGATCAGCTTGCCGAACAGCATGCGGCCCTGTTCACCACCGGAAATCACTTTGACCGACTTGAGGATCTCGTCATTGGAGAACAGCATGCGGCCCAGAGTGCCACGTACCATTTGCTCGCCGCCTTGCGTCCACTGGCCCATCCAGTCGAAGAGGGTAGATTCGTCTTCGAAATCGTGAGCGTGGTCCTGAGCGTAGTAACCGATTTCCGCTGCTTCGGTCCACTTGACCGTGCCTGCATCCGGTTGCAACTCGTTGACCAGGGTGCGCAGCAGGGTGGTCTTGCCGATGCCGTTCGGACCGATGATTGCAACACGTTCGCCGGCTTCGACCTGGAAGCTGAAGTCCTTGAACAGTGTCTTGCCGTCGAAGCCTTTGGCCATGCGATCGACAATGACTGCCTGACGGTGCAGCTTTTTGGTCTGTTCGAAACGAATGAACGGGCTGACACGGCTGGACGGCTTGACCTCGGCCAGCTGGATCTTGTCGATCGCCTTGGCTCGGGACGTGGCCTGCTTGGCTTTCGATGCGTTGGCCGAAAAGCGGCTGACGAACGATTGCAGCTCGGAGATCTGCGCTTTCTTCTTGGCGTTGTCGGACAGCAACTGCTCGCGGGACTGGGTCGCCACGGTCATGTACTCGTCATAGTTGCCCGGGAACAGGCGCAACTCGCCGTAATCCAGATCGGCCATGTGCGTGCACACGCTGTTCAGGAAGTGACGGTCGTGGGAGATGATGATCATCAGGCTGTTACGCTGGGTGAGGATGTTTTCCAGCCAGCGAATGGTGTTGATGTCCAGGTGGTTGGTTGGTTCGTCGAGCAGCAGCACTTCCGGATCGGAGAACAGTGCCTGCGCCAGCAGAACGCGCAGCTTCCAGCCGGGCGACACTTCGCTCATCGGGCCGTTGTGCTGCTCGATGCCGATACCCAGGCCCAGCAGCAGTTCGCCGGCACGGGACTCGGCAGTGTAGCCGTCCATTTCCGCAAACTCGGTTTCCAGCTCGGCCACGGCCATGCCGTCGTCTTCGCTCATTTCCGGCAGCGAGTAGATGCGGTCGCGCTCGGCCTTGACCTTCCACAGCTCTTCATGACCCATGATCACGGTGTCGAGCACCGTGAATTCTTCGTAGGCGAACTGATCCTGGCGCAGCTTACCCAGTCGTACGTTCGGCTCCAGCATCACCTGACCGCCCGAAGGCTCAAGGTCGCCACCGAGGATTTTCATGAAGGTGGATTTGCCGCAGCCGTTCGCGCCAATCAGGCCGTAACGGTTACCGGCGCCAAACTTGACCGAGACGTTCTCGAACAAGGGTTTGGGGCCGAACTGCATCGTGATGTTAGCTGTGGAGATCAATTACTTTACCTATCAATAACTTGGGCAATAACTGGGGAGCGCTGGTGTCAGCGGGTGTCGGGTTCTAGACCCGACCGGAGCTGTTCAGCCTGCTCCGCCTGAGCATGAGCTGATCCAACGGGCATACGTCTACAGCAACGGCAGCCTGCCATGGCCGCGTTGCCGGGATATGAATGTGGGGGTTCATGCCAGACATTGGCGCGCATTGTCGCATAGGTCGGGCGGCAGGGACATGGTGGACAGTGCCGGATTGCCGAGTTGTCTGCGTTGCGGTTCGCTCAGGTGCCTGTCGGGTAGCATTGCTCAAGGCGTTTGCGCAGGGCAGAGGCAGGTGCGATTTCAAAGGAAGTCGCAGAAGAAAGAGACTGGGTCGTCAAGTTGCCTGATCGGGAGGTCGTTTACGTTCGGCTGGCGTTGTAACGGGCGACGCTTACTTTAAGCCGGGCCTCATCAATGCTCAACCTGGGAATGACTTCATCTGGAACTCGCGAGCTGTCGGACAAATTGAACACCTGAAAATCATCCCCGACTACCTGTTTCGACATAAGTTCCAGTGACGGGAGAATTCTTGATTCGTAGTGCTGGTCCAGTCCACAAGGCGAGCGCATATCTGTCGACGATTCATAGAACCGGCCTGCAGACTGATTCATATCAAAGCCTACGAGAAAGACACTATCAAAACCAAGGTGATAGGACAATTGCAAGGCGAGATACATGACCGTACGTGCGTCGAAAAAAACCAGTTCCAGATTTTTGCTGAAGCCGATATCCCTGCTTCTATGACTCCATAAAGACAGTTTTCTGACCAGCGCATCTTCTCGTGAACAGAGCGCTGCAACCGTCGACAACCTCGGTGATTTCTTCAGCGCATAGGCGTGCCCGGAAGGCCTGGGAATACCGGAGTTGAACTGGTCCTCCCACAGGCCGACGTTCTCGCTCTCGCGCATTGCCGCGGCGAACAGCTCGGGCTGCTGGTTGGGAAAGTCCCGGTCAGTACACACGTAGAACAATGGCTTGATGTTCGTTCCTGCAAACATCGAGAACGCCCCGTTCATGGTAATCATCGGGGTGTCCGAAAAGTCCCGGATCGGAAAGTTTCTGGCAGATTGACCTGAACCAATCAGAAGAACCGGGCCTTTTCTGGTGCCCCTGCATTTGCCGAAATCAAGTACGCGGGTCGGCTTCGGAATGTGATCTTCAGCTGACTTTCGAAGATAAACCGCCGCATTGATGGATTGACTAGTCATGACTACCCCATGAGCACTAGTGGCAAATTAGTTAGGGTATTTGGCGCGCAATGCTATTGGCTGCTGGCCATTAGTTCAATATCAAAGAGTTTCAATAGCGTATCAAACTGGAAACATTAAGCCACAGGTTGGTGATTAATTTTTGAAGATTTTTTCTTGCGTTAGAGGATTTTTAGGATGTAATGCACGTCCTGCAGTATTATTTAATACTAAATAGCCAGTATCAAGCTCGCGGTTAATGCACCTGCCGCTAGATGCGCTTAGTGCAATATTACTGAGCATGCATACAGGCTTCGCGCTGTACGAGGGGAGGGAGGCGGGAGAGGGTGAGGCTGCAAGGCCCGGCTATCACCGGGCCTCCTTGTTGTGGCGAATTTATTGATAGCTAATCGGATTTCCGTTCCTGCCGCTTCCTCCTGAACCAGCTCCCCAGCGCGTGGAAAGGGTGAATGAACATCGCAATCGCTCCGAGCAGAAAGACGATGGAGACAAGGATCAGGCCCAGGCCCTCGTGTGCAAACATAGTGATTGACTCCTGTTGTTCACTTTGTCGGTGCGCTGAAGACTAGTCGCTGAAACGTTTCACCTCATGAAGAAATGTTAATGAACTTTCCTGAAAAGGCTGCCAGGCGAGCTTTTTGCAGTGCTGATTCTGTTGCGCCGACACTCTGAAGTACCTGCGTTTGCTGACTCAAATAGCCGAGGGGGAGCGGGTTTTCCATGCGCCGTTCTGGTGATGAGGCGTCGCAAAATTCATCCGCTGCGGAACTAGATGAAGTGATGACGAGACTATAAGCACGCTCGCGTTCGTCAGGCCATGCCGATGACCGCGCATTCTCATCACCCGGAGGTTCCTGACATGAAGTCCCTTTTCCGTCCAGTCTTGCTGCTGGCTGTTGCTTTACCCCTGTTGCTGACCGGCTGCGGGGATAAGGAGCCCGAGCAACGCACTGCGTTCACTCAGTTCCTGCAAACCCGAATTATCGACAAGCCAGGTGTGCACGTTCCCAAACTGACGGACGATGAAAAGAAAGCCTTTGGTGACTACAGCTCGCACTATGCCGTTATTTCCGACTTCGGCGCGGGTATGGACACCGCTGTACAGCCTCTCGCCGGCTTGATGCAGAAAGGATCCTTTCGTTCGGTAAGCGATGTCATTCAACGTCGCGCAGACCTGGCTGCCGTGCAGACAGGTCTGGATGAAGTCGGCGAGAAGCTGACCATCGAGCAGGGCAAGGCCGATGCGGCACATGCCAAACTCAAGCAGCCCGATGACTTGAAAGTCGTTTATGACAAGGCGTATGACAGGACTGTGAGCGTACCCGCCAACACGTTCCGTGAAGTCTTGCCGCAAATAAAGGGCACGTTTTCGAGTGGCCTGAAGGTTGCCGATTATGTGGACGCGCACAAATCGCAAATCGATATCTCCGGTTCGGCGATAACCGTCAAGGACCCGGTCGTACAGGCTGAACTCAACAAATTGCTGCAAGAGCTGAACGATCAGGGCAAAAACGCTCAGCAGGCTCAGGCTCGTCTGCAATCGCTCATGACCGGTCGCTGAGATTGAGCTGACGGCTTGCCCCGGTCTTGTTGCCGGGTCAGGCCGTGTGTCGGGTATGATTCGCGTGTCTTTTTGCCTGCCCTAGGGCCTGTCTGCTTGATAATCAAACCTCTCCCATCGACGATTGCCCTGCGTGAAGCAGTGCCCGCTGACGCTATCTGCCTGAGCGCGCTGGGCATGCAGGTCTTTCTCGACACCTACGCAACGCAAGGCATCCGTGAGTCCATTGCGCGCGAAGCCCTCGAGGCATTTTCTCCGCAGGCGTTTGCGCATCTGCTTGGCGCATCGGAAACGCTCATTATCGTGGCTGAATCTCTTGGGCATCTGATCGGCTTCGCTCAGGTAACGCTGTGCGTCGATCACCCGATGCTCGGCGTATCGACGGCTGCCGAGTTGCAACGCCTCTATGTGCAGGAACGCTTCACTGGATGTGGAGCAGGGCGACTGTTACTCGAAGCCGCCGAGCAGCGCGCTACGGCCAGAAAGGCCGCGTTGATGTGGGCGACTGTCTGGGTTGGCAACCCGCGCGCGTTGGGGTTTTATCCGCGGCAGGGTTATGAAGTAAAAGGTTCGCCACGTTATGAGTTTCAGGGCGAAACACATGAGAATCGGCTGTTCGCCAAACTGCTCGGCGGGTCAGATCCGGCGCGGACTTCTGTTTGATTAACGATTGCAGCTGCCTGCCTCCCTGTGAGCGCAGCGGAACTCCGTGACGCCTCACAAGACTCGCGTTTATCCTTGCGCACCATTCTGAGCATTGTTGCCTTCAAGGAGTCCTTGCAGTGACCACCATCAAAATTACCGCGGGCGGATACGAGTTTCTGGCCGAAGCCAATCCGGATGCGCCGCAAACGGTGGAAGCATTTCTCAAGCTGCTACCTTATAGGCAGAAATTCATCCATGTGCGCTGGAGTGGTGAGGGCTGCTGGGTGCCACTGGATGATTATCAATTGAAGCTGGATGACACGTTGATCGGTTTCGAGAACGCGACCAGTCATCCTTCTGTCGGCGACATTCTGTTCTATCCGGGCGGTTACAGCGAAACCGAGATTATCCTGGCGTACGGTTCGTGCTGTTTCGCCAGCAAGATGGGCCAACTGGCCGGCAATCATTTTCTGACCATTACTCAAGGCAAGGAAAACCTGCGCAAACTGGGCGTCAAGACGCTTTGGGAAGGCGCTCAGGATGTGCTTTTCGAGCTTGCCTGAGCCTGCGGTTAGCGCGCAGTAGTCATTTGCCAGCATTTCTCGGAACTGCTGATCTTCGCCAGGGGTCTAGTCCACAATGCTTCCAGCTCCCGGAAGCCGACCTGGAGACAAGACCTTGAATATCTTTGAAGCATTGCGTGAAAGCCATGATCGTCAGCGCGGTTACGCCGACGCACTGATCCAGACCAGCGGCGACAGTGTCGAACGAGAGAAAGCCTACAAACAGCTCAAGGATGAGCTTCAAGCTCATGAGACAGCCGAAGAACGGTTTTTCTATATACCCCTGATGGCCCACGACAATGGCGTGGACCTCAGCCGCCATGCCATTTCCGAGCATCATGAAATGGACGAGATGATGGAAGAGCTCGATGAAACCGAGATGTCCAGCCCGGCCTGGCTGGCGACTGCGAAAAAGCTGTCGGAAAAAGTGCATCACCACTTGAAGGAAGAAGAGCAGAAGTTCTTTCAGATGGCAGGCAAGTTACTTGATGAAAAGCAGAAAGAGAGCCTGGCTGGTGAATACGTGAAGGAATACGAAGAGCAATTGGCTGAGGGGTAACAGGCCCGTGCAGTGCTAGAATCGGCTTTTTTATCAGCGAAGGCACGACATGAAGTTTCTGTTTTTGACGAGCGCAACGGTGATTGCGGCGACGGTTCTGGCCGGGTGCGCAGCGCCTTCAAACTCGGCACGTGCGGCAGGGCCATTCAAGGTCCTGTCGAGTGCCAAGCAGGATGCCGCCGTTGCCCAGTGCATTCAGGTGACCTGGCAGAACGAAGCGATGTTTGGCACATCGTCAGATGTGTTCCTGCATGATCTTTCCGGTGGCGGCTTCACCGTTTTCACTACTGAATCCAGGTATTTCGCAGACGTACACGCCAAAGGTCCTGCCACTGCTGTCGAGTTCTACGCTCCGCAGGGCGATACCCAGGCCGCCTTGCGATCTGCTGCGATTGCTACCTGCCTCTGAATGATGCTGTTCGTCATGCCTCAACCGGACTGACTTTCTTGCCAATGCTCCTGCATTGGCAAGCAGTTCCTGGTGCTTTGCACCTGTCTTCACTGCGGCGCGACCGTTGCGCCTGCACCAGTACTGCGTACTCGACCGCGGCGCGCGCACAAGAATGGGGCCTTACCACTCATTTGTGACAAAAGGTAGCGGTGCCCTCAAGTCGTAATATCACCCAGCCATCAATTCCTTCATCTCCAGCCTTTTGATTTGCCTCGAGATTTTTATGCGGTGTTTTTCGCAGGCCTCGTATGGCACACTTTCTGCTGTCTATTCCGTTGTTACATACTACTGTCCGCTATAGCGGAATAAAAATACTTCGGCGGAGTCTATGTCATGCATCGCGGACCTTCTTTTGTGAAAGCTTGTGCATTTGTCCTTGCAGCCTCATTCACGCTGGCCAACGCGGCTCAGGCCGCCGAAGGCAGCAAGCTGGATGCAGTATTGAAACGTGGCAATCTGGTGGTGGGTACAGGCAGTACCAACGCCCCGTGGCATTTTCAGGGAGCGGACGGCAAGTTGCAGGGTTTCGATATCGACATCGGCAGGATCATCGCCAAGGGCCTGTTCAATGACCCGAGCAAGGTCGAGTTTGTGGTGCAGTCATCGGATGCGCGAATTCCCAATTTGCTGACTGACAAGGTCGACATCAGTTGCCAGTTCATCACCGTTACCGCCAGTCGTGCACAGCAGGTGGCGTTCACCTTGCCGTACTACCGCGAAGGCGTAGCGTTGTTGCTGCCTGCCAACAGTAAATACAAGGAAATAGACGACCTTAAAGCCGCGGGCGACGGAGTGACCGTTGCTGTGCTGCAAAACGTATATGCCGAAGAGCTGGTGCATCAGGCGCTGCCCAAAGCCAAGGTCGATCAGTACGACAGCGTCGACCTGATGTACCAGGCGATCAACTCGGGCCGCGCCGACACGGCAGCCACCGATCAGTCTTCAGTGAAGTACCTGATGGTGCAGAACCCTGGCCGCTACCGCTCGCCGGCTTTTGCCTGGAGCCCGCAAACCTACGCTTGTGCCGTCAAACGTGGCGATCAGGACTGGTTGAACTTCGTCAACACCGCCTTGCATGAAGCCATGACCGGTGTCGAGTTCCCGGCTTACGCCGCCTCGTTCAAGCAATGGTTTGGTGTCGATCTGCCTGTGCCTGCAATCGGTTTCCCGATGGAATACAAATAAGTCCACTCTGACCTTCAAGGGCAGGGCAGGCCATCGGGCTTTCCCTGCCAGGTACGGGCAAGCATGAATTATCAATTGAATTTTGATGCCGTATGGCGCGACTTTCCCAGCTTGCTGGCGGGGTTGGGCCTGGGGCTGGAACTGGCCCTGATCTCGATCGCCATCGGCTGTGTGATCGGGTTGGCAAATGCATTTGCGCTGCTGTCACGTTACAAGGCACTGCGAATTGTCGCGTCGATCTACGTCACCGTGGTGCGCAACACGCCCATTCTGGTGTTGATACTGCTGATCTACTTCGCCTTGCCCGGGCTGGGCATTCGCCTGGACAAGCTGGCGTCGTTCATTGTCACGCTGTCGCTGTACGCCGGTGCCTATCTGACCGAAGTCTTCCGTGCCGGTTTGCTGAGCATCCACAAAGGTCAGCGCGAAGCAGGGTTGGCCATCGGTCTGGGCGAGTGGCAGGTGAGGGCATACATCATCGTGCCGGTGATGTTGCGCAACGTGTTGCCAGCGCTATCCAACAATTTCATTTCGCTGTTCAAGGACACCTCGCTGGCAGCCGCCATTGCGGTGCCGGAGTTGACCTATTACGCGCGCAAGATCAACGTCGAAAGCTACCGGGTGATCGAAACCTGGCTGGTGACCACTGCACTCTACGTAGTGGCCTGCTATGTGATCGCCATGCTGTTGCGCACCCTCGAACAACGTCTGGCGATTCGCCGCTAGGAGGCTGTCATGTATCAACCCCCTGGCTGGTTGCAGGAATTGTGGACCGCGAGAGAAGTGCTCTGGTCCGGCTTTTTGACCAGTATCCAGTGCTCGGCGCTGGCGATTGCTGCGGGCACGTTGATCGGCATGCTTGCCGGTCTGGTGCTGACCTACGGCGGATTCTTCGCACGGTTGCCGATCCGGCTTTATGTGGATCTGATTCGCGGTACGCCGGTGTTCGTGCTGGTGCTGGCAGTCTTTTACATGGTCCCGGCGCTGGGCTGGCAGATCAGCGCGTTTCAGGCTGGCGCAATAGGCCTGACGTTGTTCTGCGGCTCTCACGTATCGGAAATCGTGCGCGGTGCCCTGCAGGCCATTCCCGCTGGCCAGCTGGAGGCTGGCAAGGCGATCGGGCTGCGTTTCAATCAGTCGCTGCGCTATGTGTTGTTGCCGCAGGCCATGCGCCAGATCCTGCCGACGTGGGTCAATTCCTCGACCGAGATCGTCAAGGCTTCGACACTGCTTTCAGTCATCGGTGTGGCTGAACTGTTGTTGAGCACTCAGCAGGTGATTGCGCGCACGTTCATGACCCTGGAGTTCTACCTGTTTGCAGGTTTTCTGTTCTTTCTCATCAATTACGCCATTGAGCTTCTTGGGCGGCAAATCGAAAAACGGGTGGCATTGCCATGACACAGACTCATACCGCAACCCCCGGCCCGGCGCTGCTCAGCATCGAAGGCCTGCACAAGTCCTACGGCGCAGTGGAAGTGCTCAAGGGGGTCGATCTGCGTATGCAGAAAGGCAACGTTGTTACCCTGATCGGTTCCAGCGGCTCGGGCAAGACCACCTTGCTGCGCTGCGTCAATCTGCTTGAAGAGTTTCAGGGCGGTCATATCCGGCTTGAGGGGCAGGATATCGGTTACAGCGACGTAGACGGCAAGCGTACCCGTCATCCGGAGCGGGTTATCGCACAGCACCGGGCAATGACTGGCATGGCGTTTCAGCAATTCAACCTGTTTCCGCACCTCAGCGCCTTGCAGAACGTGACCCTGGGTCTGCTCAAGGTCAAGAAGATGCCCAAGGATCAGGCCATTGCCCTGGCGGAAAAGTGGCTGGACCGGGTCGGGCTGCTGGAGCGCCGCAATCACTTTCCCGGCCAGTTGTCCGGTGGTCAGCAGCAGCGGGTCGCAATTGCCCGCGCCATTGCCATGAATCCCAGCCTGATGTTGTTCGATGAAGTCACTTCTGCGCTCGACCCGGAGTTGGTCGGCGAAGTGCTGAGCGTTATCAAGGACCTGGCCGAGGACGGCATGACCATGCTGCTGGTGACTCACGAAATGCGTTTCGCCTATGAGGTTTCAGACCAGATCGTATTCATGAATCAAGGGCGCATCGAGGAGCAGGGGCCACCCAAGACACTGTTCGAGCAACCGAAATCGACGCGCTTGAGCGAATTCCTCAAGAACATCCGTTTTTAACGTTTCACGACGTCCAATGCTTCAAGACAAGGAAAAACTCATGACTATTACCCGTTATGGCGCAGGCAGCACCGCAGGGGGCGGCCAGCCACGTCCATTCGCCCGAGCAGTCGAGGCCGACGGCTGGCTGCACGTTTCCGGCCAGGTGCCTGCGCAGGATGGCGAGATTATCGTCGGCGGTATCGTCGAGCAAACGCACCAGACCATGCGCAACCTGATCGCGATCCTCGACGAAGCCGGTTATGCGCTCGAAGACGTAGTGCGTGTCGGCGTGTGGCTGGAAGACCCACGGGACTTCTGGAGTTTCAACAAGGTGTTCGGTGAATACTTCAGCCCCGAGCATGCACCGGCGCGCGCTTGCGTGCAGGCCAGCATGATGGTCGACTGCAAGGTCGAAATCGACTGTATTGCTTATAGGCGCAAGTAGCAGCTTCAAGCCAGAAGCCTCGGGTTATCTGGCTTACAGCTCTACTTAAGGAATGAGTCATGACTGAAGACACAATCAAGCGCCGGGCACGTGGACTGGACCGGGCGTTCGATATTCTGGATTTCCTCAAGGAAAAGGCCAGACCCATGCGTCCCAACGAAATTGCCAGCGGAATCGGCAGCCCCAAATCGACGGTTTACGAGCTGGTGGCGTCGCTGCTGGAGCGGCGTATTCTGGAGACGGTCGGCAAGGACGGGCATGTCTACCTTGGCCGCCAGTTGTACTTTCTCGGTCAGGCGCATTTGCGGCACTTCGATTTCACTCGCGAGGCGGAAGTCTGCCTGGGCGAGATCGTCAGCCAGACGCGGGAAACCGCGCAGATGTGCCTGCTCAATGGCCGAAAATACACCGTTGCGCTGATGAAAGAGGGTGAGCGGCATTTCAGGATTTCCTCGGACATCGGTGAAAACGCGCCCATCCCGTGGACCGCTTCCGGGCGTCTGCTGCTCAGCCACCTCAGCGATCAGCAGATCATCGACCTGATTGATCCCGACGATTTCATCCTCCCGGGTGGCGAGCGTCTGCCGCTGGAAACCTTCTTGCGGGAAATCCGCAAGGCGGGCGAAGAGGGTTTCTTCTCCTTCGATAGCGTGGCCGACACCTTCACGCACTGTTTCGCCGCGCCGGTGAAAAACGAGCACGGTCAGTGCATCGCAACCCTGTGCATTGTCGCGCCGCGTGCCGATGCCAAGACCCATTACGACGACTATCGACGGGTGCTGATCGACAGCGCCAATGGCCTGGCTCGTCGAATAAACGAATAACTGCAGGAGATTACTGATGAGCATCGCTGTCATGGACACCGCCGTCATGGACAAGGGCACTGCACAGCCGGGCGACAGCCTGGTCACTGATGTCAGCCTGCCTGCACTGGTCATCCATCGTCAGGCGCTGGATCACAATATTCGCTGGATGCAACGTTTTGTCAGCGACAGCGGTGCAGAACTGGCACCGCATGGCAAGACCAGCATGGTACCGGCGCTGTTTCGGCGACAGCTGGACGCGGGCGCATGGGGCATGACCCTCGCCACGGCGGTCCAGACCCAGGCCGCTTATGCGCATGGCGTACGGCGGGTGTTAATGGCCAACCAGTTGGTCGGCGCGCCGAACATGGCGGTGATTGCCGATCTGCTGGCTGACCCGATGTTCGAGTTTCACTGCATGGTCGATCACCCGGACAATGTCGCTGCACTGGGCCAGTTTTTCGCGGCACGCGGCCTGCGTCTGAACGTGATGATCGAATATGGCGTGCCCGGTGGACGCTGCGGCTGTCGCAGCGAAGCGCAGGTGCTGGCCCTGGCTGACGCTGTTCAGGCCCAGCCGGCGCTGGCGTTGACGGGTATCGAGGGTTACGAAGGCGTCATCCACGGCGACCATGCCATCGATGGCATCAAGGCTTTTGCGGCGTCGCTGGTGCGCCTGGCTGTCGACCTGCAGGACAAGGGCGCATTCGCTTTGGATCGCCCGATTGTCACTGCATCCGGCTCGGCGTGGTACGACCTGATCGCTGAAGCATTCGATGCCCGGGCCGTTCGCGAACGGTTCCTCAGCGTGCTGCGCCCCGGCAGTTATGTGGTGCATGACCACGGTATCTACAAGGATGCGCAGTGCTGCGTGCTGGACCGACGTGCCGAGCTGAGCGAAGCGCTGCGTCCTGCGCTGGAGGTCTGGGCGCATGTGCAGTCCATGCCGGAGCCGGGTTTTGCGGTGATCGCCATGGGCAAGCGCGACGTTGCCTACGATGCAGGGCTGCCCAACCCGCTGCTGCGTTACAAAGCGGGCGTGCAGCCTGCATCAGGCGACGACGTCAGTGCCTGCAAAGTGACTGCCGTGATGGATCAGCACGCTTTCATGACCGTCGCGCCCGGGTGCGAGTTGAAGGTTGGCGACATCATTTCCTTCGGTACCTCACACCCGTGTCTGACCTTCGACAAGTGGCGTTCAGGTTGTCTGGTTGATAATGACATGCGAGTGATCGAGCCTTTCAGCACCTATTTCTAGTTCCGGTATTGGCAGGAGTAATCGTCTCATGAGCCTTCCACGGGTCGCCCTTATCGGCGAATGCATGATCGAGTTGCAGCAGCATGCCGACGGCAGCCTGCGTCAGAGCTTCGGCGGTGACACGCTCAATACGGCGGTTTACCTTGCCCGATTGTTGGGTGAGCGGGCCAAGGTGGATTACGTAACGGCGCTGGGTGATGACAGCTTCAGCGATGCAATGTGCCGGATCTGGGCGGATGAGGGCATTGGTCTGGGCAAGGTGCAGCGCCTGCCGGGGCGTTTGCCCGGGCTCTACTGCATCCAGACCGATGCCAATGGCGAGCGCCGTTTTCTCTACTGGCGCAACGAAGCCGCCGTACGGGACTGTTTCATGACGCCCGCGGCCGAGCCGATTCTCGCGGCGCTGGCCAGCTACGACGTGCTTTATTTCAGCGGTATCACCCTGGCGGTACTTGGCGAGCAGGGCCGCGCCCGATTGCTGGAAGCGCTGGGCCGTGCTCGCCAACGTGGGGTCAGGGTTGCCTTCGACAATAACTATCGGCCTCGGCTGTGGGCCAGCGTGGAGCAGGCCCGTGAGGCCTATCAGGCATGTCTGCAGCATGTGGATCTGGCGTTGCTCACCGAAGACGATGAGCAGGCGCTCTATGGTTATGCAGACAGTGAGCAATTGCTGGCGGCCTATCGGGGTCGTGGCATCGGTGAGATCGTCGTCAAGCGCGGCGCGCAAAGTTGTCTTGTGGAAGCCGGCGGCGAGCGTTTCGACATTGCGTCGCAAAAGGTCGAGCGCGTCGTCGATACCACGGCAGCAGGGGACTCGTTCAGCGCTGCCTATCTGGCCGCCCGGCTCATGGGGGAACACCCGCGACAGGCTGCCGAAGCCGGTCATCGTCTGGCCAGTGTCGTGATTCAACACCCGGGTGCGCTGGTGCCAAAATCGGTCATGCCAGTCTGAT
The DNA here is from genome assembly GCF_032586855.1 of Pseudomonas syringae group sp. J254-4. Lineage (NCBI taxonomy): Bacteria > Pseudomonadati > Pseudomonadota > Gammaproteobacteria > Pseudomonadales > Pseudomonadaceae > Pseudomonas > Pseudomonas syringae group sp. J254-4. Next base: position 17,843 of record NZ_JAWHOO010000017.1, read on the forward strand.
GGCACCTGCGACGGAACATGCAGTTGATCGGCTAACGCACTGACAGACAAGCATTTCGCTGGAACCTGCGCGCAAATCCGGCCACCATAGGCGACCTTTTTGCCTGCAAGCCATCCACCGGAGTCTGCGTGCCTGACGACCTTCCTTCTGCGCTTCCTCATGACCTGGATGTCGATCTCATGCCGCCTCGGCAACTGCCGTTTTTCAGGCGTCTGTTATCGCGCCTGATGGGCCGCGGCCTTACAGCGTTGGGCTCGCAGCACACGCCGTCGTGGTTCCAGGGCCATGCCGACGGCTATCTGAATGGGCACATAGAGGGCGTGCGCGAGGGTTATGCCGATGGCTACCTGGATGGTGAGGAAGCAGGGCGTCAGGTGCTGGTCATCAACGATACCCGACCTGTCCGACATCGCGGCCCCAGAGTTGACGACCATCTGTTCGACGACTGGCGGCTGGCGCTCACGCCTGAACTGAAAAAGCGTATCAAGGCCGATGTCGCCGAAAAGCTCCCTGCGCATGCTCAGCCCAGCACGGCGCAGTGGAAGATGATTTTCAGCGATACGCCGTCTACCTACGTCATTGCCGGGGCGGGCGCAGGCAAATCCACATCGCTGGTGCTGCGCATTCTGCTGTTGCATCACTACCTGGGCTTTGAACTGAACGCGATGACAGTCGTGACCTTCACCCGTGAGTCGCGCAAGGACTTCATCGGCAAGCTGATCGAAGTGATGGCCTTGTGGGGGCATGTGACGGGGCAGAAACAGGCTCGTGACCTGGTTCGCACCTTTCATTCGCGTATTCTGCCGCTGGTGCGCAGCCTGCCGGGTTTTGAGCAGCTCAGGGCGTTCGAGAACCTGAGCAGCCAGTCATCCGGCCTGGAAGAGGCGGACAGCAATCCTTTCGACCTGCGGATCAACGACGCGCAGCGTCAGCAACTCAATCTCTGCTACCGCGACCTGTACGCCGGCAATGAGCGTTTTCGCGAAGTCATGGCGCCGCTGTATCGCCATGCCTTGCAGCTCAAGGAACTGGATCGCGACCATCCTGACGTGCAGAAACGTGTTGCGGTGACTGAGCTGTCCTCGAAACGGGATGAAGAGTGGTGTGACACTGTCGAAGACTTGTGGATTCGCGCAGGGGCCTGGCCTATAAAGGGCATTGAGCCTATGCGCCAAGCTGTTGAAATAAATGGCTTTCCCTTTTGTTTTCACGGCTATATCGCCGAGCTGGATGCCTGGGTTGTGCTGGGCCTGGACGCCAGCGAAGACCAGCAACTCAAGCGCCCGGGTGCCAAATTGCCAGTGTGGGCCGAGGGGGTCATAAAGCGCACACTGTTTCAAGCTTTCTGCAGTAAGCCATTGATATGGCTGGATAACTACCAGTCTGCCAACAAGCTACTACAGTCATTGGCGGGCGACGCGGTTGCCGGGCCCGGATTCGACTATCGGGTCAAGGGTGAACTCGGTGCTGCGCCGCTACTGGACTGTTTTGTCACCGCCGCCAGCTTCATCGAGAACCTCGGGCTGGACGTACCCAATGCCGTCTCCGAGATGAGCTTTGCCAGCGACGACCCGGACCGTTTCTTCTTCGAAGCGCTGAGTCTGTTCTGGAAAGCTTTCGAAACGCACCTGCTGGCTCAGTCGCCTCCGATCATGACCTATAACCGGATGTTTGCGTTGTTCGGTGAAACATCGCCGGAAAACCTCAAACACGTCAGCGACCAGATGCTCAGACCGCTGTCGCATTTGATGATCGACGAGTTCCAGGATGTGTCGCCGCAGATCGTCTCATGGATACGCGCCAGTCTTCGCGAAATCCGGCGTCGTGGTCCCGCGCTGCATACAGGCCGGATCGCTCAGCATTCATCACTGCTGTGTGTCGGCGATGACTGGCAATCGATCTATGGCTGGCGCGGCAGTTCACCGAAGTATTTCATGGAATTCGCCAGGGAGTTTTCGTCTCCGGCGACCACCAGAGTCATGCTCAGTGACAACTTCCGCAGCCATCAGCACATTATCGATGCCGCCGAGCATGTCGTCCGGGCAGCTCCGGCGATTGCGGGCAAGAAGGCTCGTGCCAGCGGCATGCCGCGAGAGCTGCTGCCGGTCACGGTGCTGGATCGTGACGAGGACGAACTGGCCGTGCGTGTAGCCGAGCACTACAACGACGGTGACTCGATTCTGCTGCTGTACCGTAAAGGCAGCGAGAAAGCCCGGTTCTCGGAACGTTTGCAGGCATTGATCGATGCTGACGCGGCGATGGGCGCACAAGGCCGTCGCATCAGGACGCTGACTTACCACAGTTCCAAAGGCTTGCAGGCGGATGCCGTGTTTTTGTTGGGCGACTGCCAGCATCTGACCGTCTCGCCTTACAAGAATCAGGTTTACCGTTTGGCAGGGCTGGGTGATGCGAGCGATCTTCAGCCCTTTGATACAGCGCAGAAGGATGAAGTCTTGCGCCTGGCTTATGTCGCCATTACTCGTGCGGCGCGGCATTGCTATTGGTATATCGATCAAGGCACCGGCGGCGGGGAAAATGCCCAGATGCCTAAAGCTTCAGACAGAATTGCCCAGGACAAGCCTTTCTTCGAAGACTTGCGCGGTAAAGTCCGAACAGGCTGAGGCTGTCATCTCAGGAAAAACCGGCGACCTGTTGCTGCGTATGAGTGCCGAACAATTCCAACTCATCCTCGATGGCCTCGATGATGCGCTCTACATCAGCGGCATTCATCACCGTGGAACACGGCAGGCCGGCGATGGCGACGACTGTCTCACCGCTGGCGCGGTCGAAAAGTCGTGCAATCATGCTGCCGGGAGCATCCATCGAGGCTTCAAAGCCTACCGGATGGAAGTGCCAGCGCATCAGTTGGCATGCATTGGGGAATGTGACTTTGTTCATGACAATGGCCCACCTTAATCAATCGAGCATTTCCCTTGCTCCAATGGGTAGGCAGACAGCCAGAATTCGTCCGGTAAAGCCATGATGACGAGACGATAATCAGCGCAGCGGATTATCGGTCGGTCGGGTTGCTTTCCAGCAGGATCGCTGAGCGGTCTGACGAGTACTGAAAATAGCATCTGCCCGCACCGTTCTGGAAAAATTTTTTATGACGCAGCACAAAAAAATCAATTATATGGCTGTCATCATCGCAAGGTATCAATGGGCACGTTCCATGCATTTGTCATTCACCCCGGAGAAGGCCCCGTAGTGAACTGAACTTGCTTGACGAAGGTGGTTTTCATGCCCGGTCTGGGGCAAGCTATCGTTATTGACCCGAGGAGCTGAAAATGCTGAGAAAATCCCTTGCTGCACTGATGTTGCTGGCCTCGACCAGCCATGCGGCGGAGACGGTCAATATCTACAACTGGACGGATTATATCGCCCCGGACACTCTGAAAAACTTTGAAGCGGCTACCGGTTTCAAGACCTCTTACGAGACTTTCGAAACCAACGAGACGCTGAACACAAAGCTGATTGCTGGCCATTCCGGGTACGACCTGGTCTTTCCGTCCATTCATTTCATGGGTCGACAGATTGAAAGCGGCTTGCTCAAGACCCTCGACAAACGGCAGCTCCCCAACTGGAAAAACCTCAACCCGGTTCTGCTCAAGGCACTGGAGGGCAGTGATCCGGGCAACCAGCACGGGTTTCCCTACCTGTGGGGCAGCACCGGGATTGGCTATGACATGGCGAAGGTCAAGGCCATTCTTGGCAAGGACACTCCGCTTGACTCATGGGATCTGGTGCTCAAGCCGGAAAACATGAAAAAGCTCGCCCAGTGTGGTGTCGCTTTTCTGGACAGCGCACCGGCGCTGATCCCTATCGCTCTGAACTACCTCGGCCTGCCACCGCACAGCGAGGTGCCGGACGACTACAAAAAGGCCAAGGCGCTGCTGGATGAGGTACGGCCGTATGTGCGCAATTTCAGTTCAGCCGACTATATTGGCGATCTCGCTACGGGCAAGATCTGTGTGGCAGTAGGCTACTCAGGGGATATTTCCCTGGCGCAGGAGCAGGCCCAAAAAGCGGGCAACAACATCACCATCAGCTATGTGGTTCCAAAGGAGGGCGCGCCAATGTGGTTTGACATGATCGCCATCCCGGCTGATGCCCCTGATGTCAAAGGTGCCTACGCGTTCATGAACTACCTGCTGCGCCCGGAAGTGATCGCCAACATTACCAATACGGTGCATTACGCCAACGGTAACGAAAAGGCCGACGCCCTGATCAATCCCGGCCTGTGGACGGATACCACTGTCTATCCAGACGCCGACATGCTGAGCCGCTTGTTCGTGATGTCTCAGGTCCCCGTTAATATCGAGGCGTTGCGCCAGGGACTCTGGAAAGAGTTCAAGGCCGACAAGTAAGGCTGCGAGGCGACCGACGTCAAATGATGTGGGCCTGATGCAGCTCGGTCAGTGCCTGAGCCTTCAGCCTGGCCAGTAGCGGATCGCGGCGATCTCTTGGTGTTTGCAGCCCGACCGGCAGTTGCTGGGTAATCGTACCGGGGCGGCTTCCCATCACTAATACCCGGTCGCTCAGGTACAGCGCCTCGTCGACATCGTGAGTCACCAGCAACAGGGTGATAGCGTGACGCTCGGCCAGTTGCAGCAGCAGGTCCTGAAGCTTCATTCGGGTAAACGCGTCCACTGCGCTGAAAGGCTCATCCAGCAGCAATACGGCAGGGTGCGAGTACAGACCGCGAGCGATGGCCACGCGTTGCGCCATGCCTCCGGACAACGCTTTTGGCAGAGCATCGGCGAAACCGGACAGGCCCACTTCATCGATCAATTGACCGACCCATCTACGGTCGTAGCCAGCATCGTCGCTGAAGCCGATATTCTGTTCGACGGTCAGCCAGGGCATCAGGCGCGGTTCCTGAAACACAAACGCGACTTCTCCCTCAATGTTGTCCACCGAGCCACGAAAGTCCTGCTCCAGCCCGGCGACAATTCTGAGCAGCGTGCTTTTACCGCAACCGCTTGGCCCCAGCAGGCTGACGATTTCACCTGACTGTAACGACAGATCGATGTCATGCAGTACGGTATTGCCAGCGAATGCCTTGCGGTCGACGCGTATGTTCATCAACGATTCCGACATTTATCAACCCTCGCGGCTTTGGCCGGTGAATGTGTCCCGCCAGGCCAGAAAGCGTTTTTCCAGGCCTGCCAACAGGCCATCGCTCAACTTGCCCAGTGTTGCCAGAACGATGATGGCCGCCAGCACGATGTCCGGGCGCGAGGTTTCGCGTCCGTCACTGAGCAGGTAGCCCAGGCCTTTGGTGGCCGCGATCAGCTCGGCGGCCACCAGAAACATCCATGACAGGCTCATGCCGCTGCGCAAACCGGTAAACAGGCCGGGCAGGGCGGCGGGCAGAAGAATACGCCGGGTCAGGCGATAGCGGCTGAAGCCATACATCTGGCCGACTTCCACCAGCTTTCGGTCAATGCCCCGAATTGCGGCCACGCCGTTGAGGTAGACCGGAAAAAACGCACCGATGGCAATCAGCACAATCTTGGATGTCTCGCCAATGCCCAGCCACAGCAACAGAAGCGGCACCCAGGCCAGGCTCGGGATGGAACGGAGCCCGGCGAGCGTCGGCTCCAGATACGCCTCCGCCTCACGACTGAGCCCCACCCACGCGGCAAATACCAAGGCCAGGCTTGCGCCGATCACAAAGCCGCTGAGCACACGCAACAGGCTGGCACTGATGTGTTTCCACAACGCACCATCGGCCAGATCGCGCAGTGTCAGCACGATCTCGCTGGGTGCTGGCATCTGGTAGGAGGGCAGCCAGCCGATGCGCACGATAATTTCCAGCAAAACAATGATTACAGCGGGGACTACCAGGCCTTTGAGCGGCGTTTTGTAGCGCTGCCAAAACGTGCGCTGCGCCTTGTCAGGCAAGGCCGCCTGCGCACAGGCAGGCAGTGACTTGTCTGGGCTGGTCATGGCGTTGCGATCACGGCTTTGGAAAACTCTGGCGTGATCAACTGATCGATCACTTGTTCGACGTTCACGCCTTTGCGCACCAGGTCCTCGGACACCAGAATCGGTGCTGCAGACTTGGATGCTTCTACATCTTTTTCGCTCAGTTGCGGGTTGCTCAGGTCTGTACGGGTCAATTGCAACCTGGCGACTTCCAGCGGCAGGCCTGACTCGGTCGCCAGCAGCCTGGCCAGCTCATCAGGATTTTTTACTGCCCATTCCCGAGCCTGCTCATAAGCGCTCAATACTGTTCTGATCGCCTGTGGATGCTCCTTGGCGTAGGTTTCCGTGACGCTCAGTACGCCATAGCTGTTGAAGTCCTTGTTGCGGTAAAGCAGGCGCGAGCCGGACTGTATTTCACTGGCCGCCATGTGCGGGTCAAGCCCTGCCCAGGCATCTACGTCGCCTTTTTCGAGGGCGGTGCGTCCATCGGGATGCTGCAGGTGCAGCAACTCGACATCATCCTTTTTCAGCCCGGCCTTCTGCAGCGCGCGCAAGGTGAACAGGTAAGGATCAGTGCCCTTGGTGGCGGCGATTTTCTTGCCTTTGAGTTCGGCAACCGATTGCAGGGGAGAATCCTTGCGCACCACCAGAGCCGTCCATTCTGCCCGGCTGTAGACATACACCGATTTGATCGGGCTGCCGTTGGCCCGGGCCAGCACCGCAGACAGGCTGGCCGACGAAGCAAAGTCGACGCTGCCACTGTTCAGGTATTCCAGCGAGCGGTTGCTGCCCTGGCTCAACACCCAGGTGACTTTCGCCTCCGGCAGGGCTTTCTCCAGCCAGCCAAAATGCTTGAGCGCCAGGCTGACCGGCGAATAATAGGCGTAATCCAGGCGGACTTCGGCAGGCGCGGTTTCAGCGGCCTGTGCTATTCCCTGCAGGCTAATCGCCAATGTGCAGGTCGTTAGCATCCAGCGAATCAGGGCTCGCGGCGTTTGCAACCAAAAAGAAATAGGGGGTTGTGGCATAGTGAGCGTCCAGATCGGGGAGACAAGGGCTGCAAGACTGGTTTGCATATTTCAAAAACAGCAGTCCAGAGAGCATGAAATTCACAAATGGAATATTGCATGCTCTGTGCCAAGGGTCCGGGTGCTTGAACAGCAAGGTATCAGGGCAATTTTCCAGTGTGAGTGATGTTGATCTGGCAGCAAGGTGTTGAACTGTTGTTGCCTGGTAAACAGTAAGGCTCACGGCCTGTTTTTCGACGATTTTCTGACAGTTTTTCTGCTTTTCGGGTGATTTTTTTCGCCAGGTTTGCAACAGAATCGTTTTTTGACACTCCTAATCGTCCACATTCTTAATTTCGAAACATGTGAGCACTAAGATTCGCGCGTGATCCATGAGTGTGCGCCCACTGCGCCCTTGTTTGACTGATCCGCAGAAATTCTTGGGGCGAGCTGCATAAGCCTGCGTATTCGCACCAGCCAGATGGCTGATCCCTTTCAAATGCGCACCGGACTCAGAAAATAATGAATATGCCGAAAATGCCTTCGATCACCCGACTCCAGCGCCGCATCGCATGGTGCTTCTTCCCATCATTACTGGTGGCTTCTGCCCTGGCCCTGTTCACCATGGGCAAGGGGGTTCATGCCGAGCCCAAGAACGGCACGCAGACACTGGTATTTCTTCGTCATGCCGAAAAACCGGCCATGGGGCTGGGGCAACTGAACTGCCAAGGGCTCAACCGGGCCATCGAACTGTCGGAGGTCTTGCCCAGGGAATTCGGCAAAGCTGACTTTATCTTCGCCGCCAACCCCAGCCGACACGTGGAGGAGGGTGAGGGCGACCTGTCCTACAGCTACGTGCGTCCGCTGATGACGGTAGGGCCCAGCGCAATCAAACTGGGTCTGCCCGTCAACCTCGACTTTGGTGCCAACGACACCGCAGACCTGGCCGATGAGCTGATGCGGGACAAGTACCACAACGCAGTTATCTACACCGCCTGGTCGCATGGCTACCTGCCGGAGCTGATCAACAAGGTTGCTGAAGAAGCGTCCGGCAAGAGCACTAACCTGCTGGATGACTGGACGAACGATGATTTCGACTCAGTGATTGTCGTCACCCTGAAATGGGTCGATGGCAAGGCCACGCTCGATTACAAGAATCAAAAACAGGGCCTCAACAACGGCACCGAGACCTGCCCTGAGGCGACCTGATCTCGAACCACAAACGTTTTCAGCCGTTGAGCGACTTCATCGACTCCGGGCTGTAACGCTCGCCCGACACGGCCCCTTGCGCCGGGAAGATCGCATCCAGTTGAGCCAGCTCATCGGTACTCAGCGTCAATGAAGCCGCTGCCACGTTGCTTTCCAGGTACTTGCGCTGTTTGGTGCCCGGGATCGGAATGATGTCGTCGCCTTGAGCAAGTACCCAGGCCAGCGCCAGTTGCGACGCGCTGACGCCTTTGGCCGCAGCCAGTGCCTTGACCTTTTCTACCAGTGCCAGATTGCGTTTGAAATTTTCGCCCTGAAAGCGCGGGCTGAAACGACGATAGTCATCGGCAGCGAAATCGTCCGGCGTGCGCAAGGCGCCAGTCAGAAAGCCACGGCCCAGCGGGCTGTAAGCCACGAAAGCAATACCCAGGCGACGGCAAGTGGCGAGCACATTGTCGTGCTCCGGATCGCGAGACCATAACGAATATTCACTTTGCACGGCCGCCAGCGGATGCACGTTGTGGGCTCTTTCGATGGTCGCTGCGCTGGCTTCGCAGATACCTATATGGCGAACCTTCCCAGCCTTGACCAGCTCGGCCATGGCACCGATGGTGTCCTCGATGGGCACATTGGGGTCGACACGGTGCTGATAGTAGAGATCAAGATAATCGGTATTCAGCCGTTTCAGGCTGGCATCGATGGACTGGTGAATGTACGCCGGGCTGCCATTCACGCCACGCGCATGCGGGTCATCGCCACGCACGATGCCGAACTTGCTGGCCAGGTAAATACCTTCACGCTTGCCTTCGAGAGCCCGGCCGAGCAACGTCTCGTTGGTATGCGGGCCATACATGTCAGCGGTATCAAAAAAAGTGATACCCAGTTCCAGCGCGCGGTGCAAGGTGGCGATGGATTCCTTTTCGTCGATGCCGGTGGTGTAGAAGTCCGACATTCCCATGCAGCCCAGTCCGATGGCAGAAACCTGCGGACCGTGGTGACCCAGTTGGCGCGTGATCACAATGAACTCTCCTGATCGTTGAAAGAGCCATCAAGTCTCTACGCTTTGGCTGGCGCAATAAACCGGGTGTTTCTTATTTCACTGTTGTGAAAATCCGAATAATCGACGTCTACGAAGCGCGAGAGCGTGCGGCGTCAATCCGACAAACCGTACTAGTCACAAAATCACCAGTGGAGTACAAATGTACTCCATGAGCACATTATCTCCCCGCCGCAGCGCAATCCTTACCTTCATCCGCGATCGCATCGCGCAGCAAGGGCAATCGCCGAGCCTGGCAGAAATTTCCGAGGCTTTTGGTTTTGCTTCGCGCAGCGTGGCGCGCAAGCACATTGTGGCCCTCACTGAAGCCGGTCTGATCGAGGTCGTAGCGCATCAGGCCCGTGGTATTCGCCTGCTCAACAGCGAGCCGCGGCCCGAATTGCTTGAACTTCCGGTATTGGGGCGCGTAGCTGCGGGCGCACCTATCGGGCCGGACCTCGATATTCACACCACACTGCATCTGGACCGCAGCACGTTTACCCGTGTGCCGGACTACCTGCTGCGCGTGCAGGGCGACTCGATGATCGAAGACGGTATTCTCGATGGCGATCTGGTCGGCGTGCACCGTAACCCGCAGGCCAGTGACGGGCAGATCGTCGTTGCCCGCCTGGACGGCGAAGTTACCATCAAGCGCTTGCAACGCAGTGCCGATCAGGTGCGCCTGTTGCCGCGCAACCCGGCCTACGAACCGATCATTGTCACGCCTGATCAGGACTTCGCCATCGAAGGCGTGTTCTGCGGGCTGGTCCGGCGCGAATGATGGGCGCGGTGGTCAGCCTTGACGCCTTGCTGGATGAGCGCAGGGTCTGGAAAGGCCGTCAGCAGAGCGCGCCGCAGGTCAGCCCGCACCCCAGTGGCCATGCATTGCTGGACAGCGCCTTGCCCACTGGCGGCTGGCCTGCTGCCGCCCTGACTGAAATCCTCATCCCGGCCAATGGCAGTGGGGAATTGCGTCTGCTGTGGCCAAGTCTGGCAAGGTTGTCCGCGATCGGTGAGCGCATTGTGCTGATTGCACCGCCCTACATTCCGTACCCGCAAGCCTGGCTGGCCGCCGGGGTCGATCTGCGCCAGCTGGTTGTCATCGAGGCAGGCCCGCGCGATGCCCTGTGGGCTGCCGAACAGTGCCTGCGTTCCGGCAGTTGTGGCGCGGTCGTGTGCTGGCCCGGCATGGTCGATGACCGTGCGCTGCGACGTTTGCAGGTGGCTGCCGAAACCGGGCAGACCCTGGCGTTTGCCTGCCGCCCGCAGCAGGCCGCCGCCAACCCGTCACCGGCGGCCCTGCGCATCGCTGTCGACACCCGACCCGCACAATTGCGGGTGCTCAAGTGCCGTGGCGGGCTTGCGCCGCCTTTCCCCATTCCATTTTCGACCGACGCTTGAGGTTCTTATGCTCTGGGCCTGTGTCTTGCTGCCGCAACTGGCGCTCGACGGCGTCATGCGTCGTCGTAACGATCCCGATGAGCCTCTGGCGCTGATCAGCGGCAGTGCTCAACGTCGCGTGTTGCAAGCCGTCAACCCGGCGGCGCGTGCGTTGGGTTTGAAAGCCGGGCAGTCGCTGACGGCCGCTCAGGCACTGGTGTCGAACTTCTCCATGGTCGAGCATGACCCGGCCGACATCGAGCGCTTGCAGCAACTGCTCGCGGCCTGGGCATACGGTTTCAGCTCCAATGTCATCCTCAAGTACCCCCGAGTGCTGCTGATGGAAATCGAGTCCAGTCTCAAGCTGTTCGGCCCCTGGCCGGTGTTCGAGGCACGCTTGCGTGAAGAGTTGACTGCGCAGGGTTTCCGGCATCGCATCGTGGTTGCGCCCAACCCGATAGCCGCACGGATGCTGGCCAACATGCATGACGGGCTGAGCATTGATTGCCCGCAGGCGTTGCGCCGCAGCCTGGAGCATATGCCGCTGGAACGCATCGGTCTGAGTCGTGAAACCGCCACGGCCCTGACACGCATGGGGCTGCGCTATGTGCGGCAGGTACTGGCCCTGCCGCGCGATACACTGGCGCGGCGGTTTCCGGCCAGCATGCTGCAGCATCTCGACACATTGCTTGGCGAACGACCGGTGGCACTGGAGTGCTACACACCGCCGGACTTCTTCGATGTACGCATCGAGCTGAATTTCGACGTCGAGTCGCATCAGGCCCTGTTGTTTCCTCTCAAGCGGCTGATCGCCGATCTGGCTTTGTTTCTGGCTGGACGCGACAGCGGTGTGCAGCGATTTTCCCTGCATCTGGAGCACGTTGAAGGTCCGGAGACTGTGGTGCCAGTCGGGCTGCTGAGTGCCGAGCGCGATGCTTCGATGCTGTTCGAACTGGCCCGCGGCAGGCTGGAGCAAGTGCTGGTCGCGTCGCCGGTACGTGCCGTGCGCTTGCTGGCGCAGGATTTGCCGGATTTTGTTCCGGCGCACCGCCAGTTGTTCGATGAGCGCGTGCAACAGACCCTGCCCTGGGAGCAACTGCGCGAACGCCTGCGTGCGCGACTGGGCGACGAGTCGGTCAATGGCTTGCGCGCCCAGGCCGATCACCGCCCTGAATGCGCCTGGCAACCGCACAGCACAAGCAAAGCGGTCTTGCCAGCCAAAGGTTGTATGCGCCCGGGCTGGTTGCTGCGAGAACCCCAGCCGCTGCCACTTCATGCCACGCGCATCGTGGCCGGGCCCGAGCGAATCGAATCAGGCTGGTGGGACGGCGGCGATGTACGTCGCGACTACTATCTGGTCGAAACCTCCAACGGCCAGCGCGCCTGGGCCTATCGCAGCGTGGGCGAGCAGGGTGAACTGCTGCTGCATGGCTGGTTCGCATGACAAGCGAATACGCCGAGCTGCATTGCCTGTCCAACTTCAGTTTTCAGCGCGGTGCCTCAAGCGCCCGTGAGCTGTTCGAACGTGCCTCGCGCCACGGCTATCAGGCGCTGGCCATCACTGACGAGTGCACGCTGGCCGGTATCGTACGTGCCTGGCAGGCGTCCATCAGCACCGGCCTGCCATTGATCATCGGCAGCGAAATGCACATCGAGAACGGGCCGAAAGCCGTGCTGCTGGTAGAAAACCAGGCAGGCTATGAGGCGCTGTGCAAATTGATCACGGTGGCACGCCGCAGAGCCAGAAAAGGTGAATACCGGTTGTTGCGTGAAGACTTCGAGCCTTCGCCGGAAGGGTTGCTGGCCATCTGGCTGCCGGATATCGAAGGCGACGCGCAAGCCTGTCTGGCGCATGGACGCTGGTTGCGTGAGCGCTTTGCCGAGCGCCTCTGGCTCGGCGTGGAGTTACATCGCGGCGCGGATGACGAGCAGCGTCTGGCCGACTTGCTGGCGCTGGCTCAATCATTGGGTATCCCGGCAGTAGGCAGTGGTGATGTGCACATGCACGCACGCGGCCGGCGTGCCCTGCAGGACACCATGACTGCCATTCGCCATCACACGACCGTGGCCGAAGCAGGGCACCTGTTGTTTGCCAACGGCGAGCGCCATTTACGGCCACTGGATGCGCTTGCCGAGCATTACCCGGACTGGCTGCTGGCCGAATCGGTGCGTATTGCCCGGCGCTGCACGTTCGATCTCAAACAATTGAAATATGAATACCCGCACGAGCTGGTCCCCAAAGGCCAGACACCCACGTCGTGGCTGCGTGAACTGACCGAGCGCGGTGCCCGCAAACGCTGGCCGAAGGGGCTGACGCCAGCTACCCGTGCGCAGGTCGAGAAGGAACTGGCCCTGATCACGGAAAAGAAGTTCGACAGCTACTTTCTGACCGTGCATGACATCGTCGAGTTTGCCCGCAGCCAGCATATCCTTTGCCAGGGGCGTGGCTCGGCGGCCAACTCGGCAGTGTGTTATGCGCTGGGGATCACCGAGCTGAACCCGGAAAAGAGCAACCTGCTGTTCGAGCGCTTCATCTCCAAAGAGCGCAACGAGCCACCGGACATCGATGTGGATTTCGAGCATGACCGCCGCGAAGAAGTCATTCAGTACATATTCAGGCGTTATGGTCGGGGCAGGGCGGCGCTGACGGCGGTGGCCAGCACCTATCACGGCTCGGGCGCAGTGCGTGATGTGGCCAAGGTGCTGGGTCTGCCGCCTGACCAGATCAACGCCCTGGCCGATGCCTTCAGCCGCTGGAGCGATTCGCTGCCGTCGCCCGAACGCCTGCGCGAATACGGCTTCGATGCCGACATGCCAATCCTCAAGCGCGTGCTGGCACTGACCGGCGAGCTGATCGGCTTTCCCCGGCACCTGTCGCAACACCCGGGTGGCTTCGTGATTTCCGAACACCCACTGGAGACCTTGGTGCCGGTGGAGAACGCCGCGATGGCCGACCGCACCATCATCCAGTGGGACAAGGACGACCTGGACCTGGTCGGCCTGCTGAAAGTCGACATTCTTGCTCTGGGCATGCTCAGTGCCTTGCGCCGCACGTTCGATCTGGTGCATCTGCACCGTGGCCAACGATGGACTCTGGCAAGTCTGCCGGGCGACGACCGGAAAACCTACGAAATGATCAGCCGCGCCGACACCATCGGTGTGTTTCAGATCGAGTCCCGCGCGCAGATGGCCATGCTGCCGCGCCTGCGGCCGGAAAAATTCTATGACCTGGTCATCGAAGTCGCCATCGTCCGGCCGGGGCCGATCCAGGGCGACATGGTTCATCCGTATCTGCGGCGGCGCAATGGCGAAGAGGCGGTCACTTATCCGCCTAAACTAAAAAGCGTCTTTGAGCGCACCTTGGGCGTGCCGCTGTTCCAGGAGCAGGTCATGGAAGTTGCGATCATCGCTGCCGACTACACGCCGGGCGAGGCGGACGAGTTGCGCCGCGCGATGGCTGCGTGGAAACGCCACGGCGGGCTGGAGCCGCATCGCGAACGGCTGCGCACGGGCATGCTGAAAAACGGCTACGAAGCGGACTTTGCCGACCGGATTTTCGAACAGATCAAGGGTTTTGGCAGTTATGGTTTCCCCGAGTCTCACGCCGCCAGTTTCGCCTTGCTGACCTACGCCAGTTGCTGGCTCAAATGCCACGAACCGGCAGCGTTCACCTGTGCGCTGATCAACAGCTGGCCGATGGGGTTTTACAGCCCGGATCAATTGTTACAGGACGCACGTCGCCACCACATTGAAATCCGCCCGGTGGATGTGCGCTACAGCGACTGGGATTGTTCGCTGGAGCCGCTCGATCATCCCGACAGCACGCGCAATCTGGCGATTCGCCTCGGGCTGCGCATGGTGCGCAGCTTTCGCGAGGAAGATGCCCGGCGCATCGAAACGGCGCGCTCGAAGCGGCCATTCGCCGATGCCACCGACCTGACTCAGCGTGCCGGTCTGGACGCTCGCGCCGCCGAGGCACTGGCGGATTCCGGGGCTTTGCGTGGCCTGATTGGTCATCGGCACCGGGCGCGCTGGGAAGTCGCCGGGGTCGAGGCCCAGCGCCCGCTGTTCGACGACCTGCCCAGCGACGAAACCCAGGTGACGCTGCCGCTGCCGACGGTGGCCGAGGACCTGGTGGCCGACTACACAACGCTGGGCACTACCCTGGGCCCACACCCGCTGGCCTTGCTGCGCAGGCAACTGGCTGCCAAACGCTTTCGCAGCTCACAAGACTTGCTGAGCCTGGAAAACGACCGAACCCTCAGCGTGGCGGGGCTGGTCATCGGCCGCCAACGACCGGGCACCGCCAGTGGCGTGACCTTCGTGACGCTGGAAGACGAATTCGGCATGGTCAACGTCGTGGTCTGGCGCGACCTTGCCGAACGTCAGCGCAAGGTGCTGGTGGGCTCGCAATTGCTGCAGGTGTTCGGGCGACTGGAATCAAAAAGCGGCGTACGGCACCTGATCGCCCAGCGGCTGTATGACCTGACGCCGCTGTTGACCGGACTGGATGTGCGCAGTCGGGATTTTCAATAGACAGGCCCGCAATTTGCAGTGTTGGTTGAACACTTTCATCCTGCCAGCGAGAAGCCCTGTATGTACAAAGACTACCCAGCCGCTTACCAGGTCAGCAAAGGCGCGGCGCTGCAAGTGGATACGGCCTTTTACGAGCGTATCCGCACGAATGCGCAGCAGCGTACCCTCGTCGAGCAATTTGAAGTGCCGATCCGCACCGGGCGGGCCTGGAAGGTCAAGGCCGGTCAGGTGTTTCGTGTTACCACACCGGTTGGCCCGCAGGTGGGCGATTTCAATGTGTGGAATGCCAACGACCCTCGCGAACGCCTGTGGGCGGCGCGTACGCGTCAGTTGCAGGGTGCGCATGTCAGCACCCATGACCGGCTGTGGTCGAACCTGCCGTTTTTACGGCCGTTGGTCACCATCACCGATGACAGCCTGGCCAGCTACGGGATCGACGAGCATGGTGGCCGCCTGCACGATTTGCTTGGCACGCGCTGTGATCCCTACGTCAACAAGATGCTGACCGGCGAAGACTTTCATCATCACTGCCATTCGAACCTGACCCGCGCAGTGTTGCCGTATGGGCTGACCGAATTCGATGTGCATGACGTGTTGAATATCTTCCAGTGCACCGGCCTCAACCATGACGACATGTACTTCATGAAAGCCTGTCCGGCGCAAAAGGGCGATTACCTGGAATTCTTCGCGGAAATCGACCTGCTGTGCGCCTTGTCGACCTGTCCGGGCGGCGACCTGTCACTGCCGATGTGGGGGCCTGACGCGGAGGACCCGTTAAGCGTCTGCCGTCCGCTGGGCGTCGAAATCTACGATCTCGACGCTGCGTTGCTGGAGGGTTGGCAGTCTCCCGAACGTGCAGCTTATAACGGTCAGCATGGCTTGCAGATTGCCAAGGCTGACTGGGAAAAATAACCGCTCAGGCTGCGCGAGCCATCTTGCGCAGTCCCCAGACCATCACCGCCCCCATCCCGAGCATCGCCAGCAGCAGTGCCGGGTAAGCCACCCACCAGTGCAGCGGGGCGGTCATCATGCTGAATTCGGACATACCGCCGATCCCGGCAATCAGGTTCAGGGGTAGAAACACCACATTGATCAAGGTCAGTTTGCGCAGCAGGGTGTTGGTGCTGTTGTTGACCAGATTGCCGCGCGCATCCATCAACCCGGCGAACACCGTGGAATAGATCTCGGCCTGTTTGTAACACTGGTCGTTCTCGATGATCATGTCATCGATCAGCGCCAGGCTGGCAGCCCCGTATTGCTTGCCTTGTGCGTGATTGCGCAGGCGCGTCAGGACCGCGCCGTTGCTGTGGATGGCGTTGATGTAATACACCAGACTTTCGCTGAGGTTGAACATCTGCAGCAAATGACGGTTTTCCAGTGACGAGTTGAATTTCTGCTGCAATTCCCGGGCGACCATCTTGATGACTTTCAAATGGCCCAGATAGTGATGAATATTGTTGAACAGCAGCTCCAGAAGGATATCCAGCGGCTGGTCCAACGGGCGGTGAGCCCCCAGCGCGCTCAAGGGTTGCTCGTCATCGCAGATCAGCACCAGCTGGTCCCGGCTCAACAGCACGCCAAAGGACGAAACGTCGAACGAGAAGCTGTCCTTGCCCGAATAGTTCTCGGGACGTTTCCAGATGACGAACAACGCATCAGGGTGAAACTCGATGCGCGAAATTTCGTCCGGGTCGAGTGCCGAGGCAACGGCATGCTCATCAAGGTGAAATCGCTCCAGCAATAATCTGCGTTCACCTGCATCAGGTTTGCTGAACCACAGCACCTGAGCTTTTTGCGGATCACATACAAGCAAACGGCTGTCATCGAGTTTCAGGCCCTGGATCATCGTCTCACCATGCCTGGCCGAGGCGTTTGAGCTCCAGGCGGCGGACGAACTCTTCCAGCACCAGGCTGTACAGGTCATCCTGCAGATAAGCGTCTTCGATGCCGGCATCCAGGTTCGGGTTGTCGTTGACCTCAATCACCACCACTTGATCGCCTGACTGTTTCAAGTCCACGCCATATAACCCGTCACCAATCAGATTGGCAGTCTTGAGTGCCAGCTCGACCACGGCGCGCGGCGCTTCATGCACCGCCAGCGTGCGGCATTCGCCAATGACCTCGGCACCGATTGCCTTGTGGTTGTAGATCTGCCAATGCCCCTTGGACATGAAGTACTGGCAGGCGAATATCGGTTTGCGGTTGAGAATGCCAATGCGCCAGTCGTACTCGGTGTAGAAAAACTCCTGAGCCAGCAACAACACCGAATGCTCGAACAATTGGGCTGTCGCCGTATGCATTTCCTCGGGCGTACTGACTTTGATCACGCCTCTGGAAAAACAGCCATCGGGAATCTTCAATACCAGCGGGAAACCCAGGCGTGTGGCCACGTGCTGCAGTTCTTCCGGGCGGTCCTTGTAGAGGATTTCCGTTCGAGGCATGCCCAGATCATGGCTTTTGAGCAGGTCGGTCAGGTAAACCTTGTTGGTGCAGCGCAGGATCGAGGTGGAGTCATCCATGACTACCAGCCCCTCGCTTTCGGCTTTCTTGGCAAAGCGATAGGTGTGGTTGTCAACGCTGGTGGTTTCGCGAATCAGCAGCGCGTCGTACTCGGCCAGTCGGGCATAGTCTTTCTTTTCGATCAGCTCGACATCGATGCCCAGGCGCTGACCGACGCGGATGAAATTGGCAAGCGCCTCAGGGTTGGACGGCGGCAGCTGTTCCTGCGGATCATGCAGAATCGCCAGGTCGTAGCGGGCCATGCGCCGCGAGCTGGGCTGGCGCCAGACGTTGCGGCTGAAGCCTTCCAGCGCCATGGCGAACTCATCCTGCTGATCATCGCGCAGGCGCGGCAGAGCACCGGCCTTGATACCGGCAATGTGCCAATTGTCGCGCTTGCGAAACTCCACCATCAGGATCGGGCAGGGGAAGACTTCAAACAATTGACGGGCGAGATCTTTCAACGGCTCAAGTGTGGTCTGGCCGAAGTAAAGTGTCAGGGTAAACCCTTCGGTGTCGTCATAGGGATGATCCTGGAGTGCGGTGTCCAGCAACTTGTCCAGGTCATCAAGGGCCAGGCCGTAGAGTGACTTGCGGGTCAACTCGCTGATGGTTTTTACCGAGGGAATGACATTGTGCTGGCGCGCTTCGGCCAGCAGGGAACAGTAATAACCGTGGCCCAGGTATTTGTAGCTGCGGCACAGATTGATGACTTGCACACGCTTGCCTGCCGTGGCTTTCAGCGGCTTTTCCAGATACTCCTGGGCGCTGATCAGGTTTTCGCTGGGGAAGTACGATGCCCAGTCTTCAAGCCGTTCGACAATAATCACCAGTTGCCTCTGTGCTGCAAAAAGCGTTGTGGGGTCTGCACGTCTGGTTGTTGCTGAAAGCGCAAGTTGCGCAGATACTTCGTTCATCTTCACCTGTGCCGCTGACATGTGTAATCGATCCGATGGGAAACAAGTCCTTTCTATTAAGCATGTGCTTTTTGAAATGTCCCGTTTCGTTACACAACTTTTACGGCGGTGCAGATGGACTTTATATTTCGCGATGCAGTTGAAACCGATGTCGACGACTTGCTGCTTCTGGAGAACCAGTGCTTTGACGGCGACCGTCTGACCGCGCGCAGCTTTCACTGGATGATTCGCCGCGCCAATGCCAGCCTGATCGTCGCCGAGCAGGCCGGACAGCTCACCGGCTATGCGCTGGTGCTGTTTCATCGGGGCACCTCGCTGGGGCGTTTGTATTCGCTGGCGATTGCCGATGCGGCGCGGGGCAAGGGGCTGGGCAAGCAGTTGTTGCAATGTGCCGAGCAGCAGGCCGTGGGCCGCGACTGCGCTTACCTGCGCCTTGAGGTGCGCCCTGATAACCACGCGGCTATCGGGCTGTACGAACGCAACGGCTACCGGCGCTTCGCTCAGGTCGACGACTATTACCAGGACCATGCCCCGGCGCTGCGTTACGAGAAGCGCATCGTCGAGCATGCCCGGCTGGACAGTCGTTCAGTGCCTTACTACCAGCAGACCCTGGAGTTCACCTGTGGTCCTGCCTGCCTGTTGATGGCGATGAAGGCTCTACATCCTGCGCGTTTGATGGATCGCGCCGAAGAACTGCAGATCTGGCGCGAGGCGACCACGGTGTTCATGACCTCCGGCCACGGTGGATGCAGCCCTCAAGGGCTGGCGCTGGCTGCCCGGCGACGGGGCTTCGCCGTAAAGTTGCTGGTGTCGGTGGCAGGCCCGCTGTTTCTGGGCGGCGTGCGCAGCGACAACAAGAAACAGGTGATTCGCCTGGTTCATGAGCAGTTCTGTCATGAGCTGCGTATCTGCGGTGTAGAGACGCTGCCCAACCGCTCATTGAACCTGCCTCGCGTACTGGCCGAGGGCGGCAAGCCGCTGGTGCTGATCAGCAGCTATCGCCTGACACGCTCCAAGGCACCGCACTGGGTGATGGTCACCGATTGCGACAGCGATTTCGTCTATCTGCACGATCCTGATATTGATCACAGCCTGCATCGGCAGGCCATCGACTGCCAGCATTTGCCGGTAAGCCATGCTGATTTCAATCGCATGAGTTGTTTCGGCACCGATAAACTGCGCGCCGCAGTGATTGTGTTTGCCGCGCCTGTGGATGATCATGCGTGCGCTTCCCAAGCGGCTTCAGCAGCCCGGCCACAGGATCCCGTACATTGATCAAGTCAGCCCTCAAGGCCCTTTGCGCACTGGCCATCGTCGCGAGCCTGTCGGCCTGCATCAGCGCGCCAGTCCCTTTGACGCCAAAAACTGCCGAACAGTTGCGGCAGCAGCCACCAGTGCGGTTCCTGCTGAGCTTTGATGACGGCCCCAGTGCGTCGACTTTTTACAACCCCAGTATCACCGTACTCGACAGCCTGGCCGACAATCCGTTGCAGCCGAACATCAAGGCCGTGTTCTTCGTGCAGACCGGCGCCACAGGCGCAGGCAACAGTGATCAGGGGCGGGCGATCATGCACCGTCAGCATGCAGAGGGGCATTTGCTCGGCTTTCATACCGCCACGCCGCACCACACCAATCATCGTTCGTTGACCGATGAGGAACTGGAGCAGTCCCTGACCCAGGGCTGCGCCATCATCGCCTCGATTACCGGTGTGCCGACCACGTTGTTGCGCCCGCCGTTCTGGAACTACGACAAACGCACGTTCAGCGCCTACCAGCGTCATGACCTGCATGTATTACTGACTGACCTGAGCGCCAATGACGGCAAGATCTGGGGCTATAACTTCAGCCTGCGCCGCCGTTCGAACATGGTCAGTCAGCTCTCGCAAGTACGTGAACGCATCGCCGCCGGAGAGCTGCCTGCAGTGGACGGGGTGATTCCGGTGGTGGTGACCTTTCACGACCTGAACCGCTACACCGCGCGGCATGCGCGAGAGTACCTGCAGATACTGGTCGACAGTGCCGGGCAGACTGGCGTAAGGCTCGCCGACAAGCCGTTCTACGACGACAGTGCGCAGTTGCAGCGCGCAGCACTGGCCAGGACGGTCAAGGAGGCGGGCGAGCCTGTCAGCTTGCCCGGTGTGTGGAACTGGATCTGGGACCACAACGCGCACTGACCAGGCGTCAGACCAGGGTGTTCTTGCGCACATGACCGCCCTGGACAATCATTGCCAGATGTTCGCCCTGACCGACCAGACAACCGATATCGCTCAGCGGGTCGCCATCCACCACCAGCAGATCGGCTATCGCACCGGCGCTGATGCAACCCAGTTCACCCTCGCGCTGGAGTATCTGCGCCGCAACACTTGTTGCACTGCGTAACGCCGCCAGATTACCGAGCAATTCGGCGCGAATCTTCAGTTCGTGGGTCTGGTACTCGTGCATTTCCCCCAGTAGATCCGAGCCATAGCCCATCGGTACGCCCGCTTCGGCGAACAGCAGCAGCGCGTTGCGCCCGGCCTGGCGCACATCTTCGATTTTGGCCACCGAGTCCGCTGGCAGGCCGAAGCGCTCGCCGTACTCGGCAAGCATTTCATAGGTGACCTGAGTCGGCACCGCAAATGCGCCTTTTTCGGCCATCAGTCGGGCGGTGTCGGCATCCACCAGATTGCCGTGTTCGATGGTTCTTACGCCGCATTCGATGGCACGGCGAATCGCCCGAGCGGTATAGGCATGGGCCATCACGTAGGTGTTCGCAGCGGCGGCTTCGTCAACGATGGCGCGGATTTCAGCTTCGCTGTATTGGGTGTTGGCAATTGGATCGGTCGGTGACGAGACGCCGCCCGACGCCATTATCTTGATCTGGTTGGCACCCTGTTGCAGCTCTTCGCGCACGGCCAGACGCACGTTATCGACGCCGTCCACTACGCGGGCAATGGCTCCTGCCCGAAAGCAGCACGAGCAAGGTTCGTTGAGCAGCAATTCGCCCCGTGCGCGCATGTCGCCATGGCCGCCGGTCTGCGACAACGCCTTGCCCGAAGCGAAGATCCGCGGCCCGGGAATCAGCCCCATCTGGATCGAACGCGCCAGCGCCCAGTCGGCGCCCCCGGCATCGCGCACAGTGGTAAAGCCGCGGTTGAGCATTGCAGCAAGAATCGGCAATGCGCGGTACATGATGATTGCGTTGGGTTGCAGGGCATTCATGCCCAGGTTGGCGTTGGAAGCCAGCACATGCACATGGCAGTCGATCAGGCCGGGCATCAGGGTTCTGCCGCCCAGATCGATAATCTGAGCGCCAACCGCGGCAGGTTCGCCTTCGGCACGTACTTCGACAATGCGCTCACCCTCGATCACGACTTCCTGGCCGGAAATCAATTGCCCTTTTTGCAGGTCCAGCAGGCGGCCGTTGCGCAGGATCAGGCGTGTAGGATCAGCAATACTCATTGGAAAGCTCCAGACAGGGGACGATGGGCAGCAGGCGCACGGTCGCGATACAGCAGCGCACCAATGCCGCTGACGACGGCCGCGAACATGATGTAGAAAGCGGGTGCCAGGTTGCTGCCGGTCGAGGCAATCAGCCAGGTGATGGTGAAGGTGGCAAAGCCGCCGAAAATGGTGACGGCAAAGTTGTAGGCCACCGAAAGCCCGGTGGACAGCACGTGGGTGGGCAGTAATTCGCCAAAGGCCGCAAGGATCGAACCGATGTAACCGGAAATCAGCAGGCCGAGTACCAGCTCAAAGACCAGCAGCGAAAACAGTCCCGGCATCTGGTTGATGAACAGGAACATCGGGTAGGCGCTGAAGAAAATGGCAATTGCCGAGCCCAGCAACCACGGGCGATGCCCGCTGCGGTCTGCCAGGGCGCCGACAATCGGTGTGGCGACGATCAGTACTGCACCACCCATCATTCCCGCACTGAAGCCCATCCATGACGGCAGGCCAAGCACGCGTTGGGCGTAGGACGGAATGTAGAACAGAATCGCGTAGGTGCAGACCGTCCACAGTACCACCAGCGAAAAGCTGATCAGGGTCTGGCGCGGGTAGGTCTTGATGACTTCGCGCAGAGGCGACTCGACTGGTTTTGCGGCCTTGTAGGCAGGCGTCTCATCCACCCGGCTGCGAATATAAAAGCCGACCGGCCCGATCAGCGTGCCAATCAGAAACGGCACCCTCCAGCCCCAGCTTTCGAGCTGTGCCTGGGTCAGGTAACTGGACAGAATGGCACCCAGCGCAGAGCCGAGCAGCACCGCGACGCCGATGCTGGCCTGAATCCAGCTGGAGTAGAAGGCTTTCTTGCCGGACGGGGCATGCTCGGTCAGAAAGGCGGTGGCACTGCCCATCTCGCCACCGGCAGAGAACCCTTGCAGCAGTCGCGCCAGAACAATCAGCAGCGGTGCCAGATAGCCAATTTGCGCGAAGCTGGGCGTCAGTCCGATGATCAGCGTCCCCAGCGCCATCAGCAGGATGGTCAGGGATAAAGCCGCCTTGCGCCCGCGCTTGTCACTGTAGATTCCCAGAACAATACCGCCCACCGGACGCATGAAGAAGCCGACCCCGAAGGTCGCCAGCGCCAACAGGTAAGAGGTCAGCTCGCTGCCGGTGGGGAAGAACACTTTGGCAATGATCACCGAGAAGAAGCTGTAGACCGTGAAGTCAAACCATTCCAGGCCATTGCCGATCACCGTAGCGGTCACCGCGCGGCGTGCCTTTTGTTCATGGGTGCGTGAAGCAGAGGATCGTAATGTGCTCACTGGATAGGCTCCTGCATGCGATACACGCAGGGAGGCCCCCTGCAGTGGCTGCATTGATTGAGGGGCAGGGTTGATGTAAGTGCGGCTGAGTCAGGTCTTTTTGCCCGTTTCAGTCGAGAGTAGGTGCTGGGCCGATTTTAAGAAAACGCTTATTGCGCAGGTTTGCATGCGCCAGATGCATGCAAGCGTCAGGGGCGAGGTGTCAGCGTGGCTATTTCATCTGTCAGCCATTTCTCGAAGGCTCGCGCAGCGCGCCGGGGCGTCTTGCCGCTGGGGGTCAGCAGGTAATAGCCGCCTATTGCACCGACGCTTTTCTGGCAGGCCGGCACCAGCGCACTGGATTGCACGTGACGGTCAATCATCGGTTGCCAGCCAAGTACGATGCCGTGCCCGGCGACAGCCAGGTCGACCAGCACGGGGTACAGGTTAACGGTCATACGCTTGCGGATCAGCGACGCATCAACGCCCTGACGGCCGAACCAGTCTCCCCAGGACAGCCACTGACGTTGCCCGTCTTCCAGCATCAGCAGGCAGTGGTCCAGCAACTGTGCAGGTTCCAGCAGTTTGCCGTCCAGGTAGTCTGGCGAGCAGTAGGCATTTACCGATTCGGCGAACAGCAAACGACTGTCTAGGCCCGTCGGTGATGTTTCGCGCAAAAAATACAACGCCAGATCGAATTCCGCGCGAATCAGAGAATCCAGCCCGTCGACCACTCGCAGGCGGATATCCACGGCGGGGAAGGCATCGCGATAGCGTCCCAGCAAAGGGCCCAGCCACAGTGCGGCCACGCCGCTGGAACAAGCCAGGGTCAGTTGTTGTTCGCCGCTATGGGTAATGACTTGTGCCGTGGCCTCTGCACACAGGGTCAGCACACGCTGGATCTGCTCGGCGTAAACCTGCCCGGCCACCGTCAGATGAATACGCTTGTGCTCGCGACGAAACAGCGCGCGGCCGAGAAATTCCTCCAGTTGCGCGACCTGACGGCTGATCGCGCTCTGGGTGAGGTTCAGTTCGCTGGCGGCACGGGTAAAACTAGCGTGCCGAACGGCGGCTTCGAAGGCGATCAGGTTCTGCAAGGGTGGAAGGGGCTCGATACGCACAGCGGCTCCTGTTGCGGGCAGGTTTTACAAAGGGTCGGGAAACGGTGTCGATAGCAGCCAGTCCCTGAACACGCACAGCGATGGCAGGTTCTGAAAGCGCGTCGCGTACGCCAGGTAGTAATTGCGCCCACTGTCCAGCGGCTCGAACAGGGTGACCAGTTCGCCGCTGTTGATTTCGTCCTGCACCAGAATGCGCGGTACCAGTGCGATACCGATGCCCGCCGCCACAGCCTGGATCAGGTGCGAGGTCAGTTCGAAACTCGGGCCGGGGCGCATGATGTGGTGGTCCAGCCGATTACTGTCGAACCAGTCTGACCAGGCATTGGGCCGTGACACCACGCTCAGCAACGAATGCTGGGCGACCTGCGTCGGAGTCATCGCTTGGTAGCCGGCAAGCGCGGCAGGGCTGGCAATGACCACCAGTTTTTCGCTGACCAGCGGGTGGGCGATGTAACCGGGCCAGTTACCGTTGCCGGCACAGATGATCGCGTTCATTTCGCTTGCAGCAGGCGTCAGGTCGGCATGCACGATGCGTGAGTGAATATGCACCACATAGCCCGGATGCCGGGTGTAAAAGTCATTCATCCGCGGCAGCAGCCATTTGGAGCCGAAGGTGGGCAGCACGGCCAGATGCAGCGTGCCGCCCTCGGCCTTGTGCGCGATGGTTTGCAGGGTTGCACTGCGAATGCGGCCCAGCGCGGCGGCCAGCTCATGCTGGTACAACGCACCGGCAGTGGTCAGTTCGATACGCCTGCCATCACGCTTGAACAGCTCGACTTCCAGTTGGGCTTCCAGCGCCTGCACCTGGCGGCTGACGGCGCTCTGGGTCAAGGCCAGTTCGTCTGCGGCTTTGGTGAAGCTGCCATGCCGCGCGGCCGCCTCGAAAGCGAGCAACAACGACATGGAGGGCGTCAGTCTTCTGGTGTTCATTCATAAAACTCATGGAAAAACGGCGTCTTTTACGTTTGCACTGAAGCATGACACGCCGGAGAATCACGATAACCGTTGATAACGCCATGCATACGAGCGTTTCGAAGCATACGTGCTTTGCATATAAAACGCCTAGCCAGCCAGGAAGACCACCATGATTGCGCTGTTGAAACCGACCTCCGAGCAGGTCGGTCACTATGACCGTTTCCTCAATGCCTTGGTGGAGGGCGGCTTTCGCGGCGAAATAGCCAGGGACCTCGGCTCGCGTACTGTGCTGGCCACTGACAACTCCATCTACCAGCGCCTGCCGCAGGCTGCGGTGTTCCCGATGGACAGCCATGATGTGGCAATTGTCGCCCGCCTGGCAGCGCGGCCCGAGCACAAGCAGGTGGTGCTGACCCCGCGTGGCGGAGGCACAGGGACCAATGGACAGTCGTTGACCAACGGCGTGGTGGTCGACCTGTCGCGGCACATGAACAATATCCTTGAAATCAACGTCGAGGAACGCTGGGTGCGGGTGCAGACCGGCGTGGTCAAGGACCAGCTCAACGCAGCGCTGAAGCCGCACGGGCTGTTTTTCGCGCCGGAACTGTCGACCTCCAACCGCGCCACGATTGGCGGCATGATCAACACCGACGCCAGCGGGCAGGGCAGTTGCACCTACGGCAAGACCCGTGACCATGTGCTGGAACTGACGACCGTGCTGCTCGGTGGTTCCTACGTCAACAGTCAGGCATTCAGCGCTGAGCAGCTGGCCAGCGAGCAAGCGCGTGTTGACCGTGCTGGCGATGTGTATCGCTGTGCGCAGCAGATCGCCGATACGCAGGCGCAATTGATCAAGGACGTTTTTCCGCCGCTCAACCGTTGCCTGACCGGTTACGATCTGGCGCACCTGCGTGAGGAAGACGGGCGTTTCAACCTCAACAGCGTGCTGTGCGGTTCCGAGGGGTCGCTGGGTTTTATCGTCGAGGCCCGACTCAACGTCCTGCCAATCCCCAAACATTCGATTCTGGTCAACGTTCGTTATGCCGGTTTCATGGACGCTCTGCGGGATGCCAAGGCGTTGATGGCGCACAAGCCGCTGTCCATCGAGACCGTGGACTCCAAAGTGCTGATGCTGGCCATGCAGGATATCGTCTGGCACGGCGTGGCCGAGTATTTCCCGCAGGACCCGGCGACGCCGACTCTGGGCATCAACCTGATCGAGTTCAGTGGTGATGAGCTGGACGAAGTGGAACAGCGCGTCCATGCATTCGTCGCTCACCTGCAAAAAGACACCTCGGTGGTGCGCCTAGGTCATACCCTGGCAACCGGCAGCGCTGCGGTAAACCGCGTCTACGCCATGCGCAAGCGTTCGGTAGGGCTGCTCGGCAACGTCAAGGGTGAAGCGCGGCCGCAGCCGTTTGTTGAAGACACGGCTGTGCCACCGGAAAACCTTGCCGATTACATTCAGGAGTTTCGTGCGCTGCTGGACAGCTACGGCCTGCAATACGGCATGTTTGGCCATGTTGATGCAGGCGTGCTGCACGTACGACCGATTCTGGACATGAAAGACCCTGCGCAGGCTGCGTTGATTCGGCCGATATCCGACGCCGTCGCCGCGCTGACCAAGCGCTACGGCGGGCTGCTGTGGGGCGAGCATGGCAAGGGCCTGCGCTCGCAATACGTGCCCGAATATTTCGGCGAGTTGTACCCTGCGTTGCAGGCGCTCAAGGCCGCGTGCGACCCGTTCAACCAGCTGAACCCCGGCAAGATCGCCACGCCTGCGACGGTGCCGGAATCACGCTTGACGCTGGTGGATGAAGTGACGTTGCGCGGTGATCTGGATCGCACTATCGATGAACGGGTCTGGCAGAGCTACGACAGCGCGCTGCACTGTAATGGCAACGGTGCCTGTTACAACTACGACACCGACGATGCCATGTGTCCGTCATGGAAAGCCACGCGTGACCGCATTCACTCACCCAAGGGCCGCGCTTCGCTGGTCCGGGAATGGCTGCGTCTGCAAGGCGAGCAGGATGTCGACGTCCTGACCGCCAGCGCCAGGGCGCGGAATGCCAATGTGCTGAAAAGTCTTGCCGAGCGAACTGTCAACAGCGTGGCCAGAGTAGCAGGGCAGAAGGATTTCTCTCATGAAGTCTACGATGCCATGGCCGGTTGTCTGGCCTGCAAGTCCTGCGCGGGGCAGTGCCCGGTCAAGGTCAACGTGCCTGAGTTCCGTTCGCGTTTTCTCGAGCTGTACCACAGCCGTTACCTGCGTCCGATCAAGGATTACCTGATTGGCTCGCTGGAGTTCAGCATTCCGCACCTGGCGCGCTTTCCCCGGTTGTACAACGCGATCATGGGCGCAAAACCGGTGCGTTACCTGCTTGAGCACGTCGCCGGTATGGTCGACAGCCCATTGCTCAGCCTGATGGACTTTCGCGCGGCCTGCGCCCGCTGGAATGTCGGCATTGCCACGCCGCAGCGTCTGGCCGCGTTGAGCGAGCAGGAGCGCAAACGTACGGTGGTGCTGGTTCAGGATGCGTTCACCCGATACTTTGAAACCCCGCTGGCAGCAGACTGGCTGGAGCTGATCTCGCGCATGGGTTATCAGGTTTATCTCGCACCGTTCGCACCCAACGGCAAGCCGCTGCACGTGCAGGGTTTTCTGGCTGCGTTCGAGAAGGCTGCCAGTTTCAACAGCCAGTCGCTTGGCAAGCTGGCAGGGTACGGCATTCCGCTGATCGGTCTGGACCCGGCCATGACCCTGGTCTATCGCCAGGAGTACAGCAAGACGCTGGGCAGCGAGAGCGTACCGACCGTCATGCTGCCGCAGGAATGGCTGGCTTCTGCGCTTGAGGAACAGTGTGGTGCTCCGTCAGGTGAGACGTATTACTTCCTGCCGCATTGCACTGAAAAGACCAACGAGCCCGCCAGTGTCGGCCTTTGGCAGAAAGCCTTCGCTCGCGCCGGGCTCAGGCTTGATGTGCTGGCCAGCGGTTGCTGTGGCATGTCCGGCACTTATGGGCATGAAACCCGAAACGCGAAAACCAGCGACACCATCTATCGTCAGTCCTGGCAGCCGCTGGTGGCCCGGCATGGCGTTGAAGGTCGACTGGTCGCCGATGGCTACTCATGCCGCAGCCAGGTCAAGCGCCAGGATGGCAAAGTGGTGCAGCATCCACTACAGGTACTGCTGGAACGGGTGAGGGCGCTATAGAGAGGACGCAGAGCGTCCAGAACGGCATGCCCACGCGGAGCATGGGCACGATAGTTACAAAACGATCGTTCCTCACGCTCCTGCGTGGGAATGCCTTGCGTGATGCTGCGCGTCACAGATCTGTGCCGCGCCGTTCGGCCAGAACTTAGACCAGGTACTTGTTGAACCACCCCAATGTGCGGTCCCAGGCCAGTTTGGCCGCGGCTTCGTCGTAACGCGGGGTGGAGTCATTGTGGAAGCCGTGGTTGGCGCCCGGATAGATGTACGTTTCGTACGTCGTGCCAGCCGCTTTCAGGGCTTTCTCGTACGCGGGCCAGCCTTCGTTGATGCGGGTGTCCAGTTCGCCGTAGTGAATCATCACCGGCGCCTTGATCTTCACCACGTCTTCGGCGTTGGGCTGGCGGCCATAGAACGATACGGCAGCGCCCAGTTCCGGGTACGCCACGGCGGCAGCATTGGTCACGCCGCCGCCATAACAGAAGCCGGTGATGCCGACCTTGCCGGTGCTCGCGTCATGCTTCATCAGCCACTCGATGGCAGCGAAGAAATCGTTCATGAGCTTTTCCGGGTTAACGGTCTGCTGGAGCTCCCGACCCTTGTCGTCATTGCCCGGATAGCCGCCGACCGAGGACAGGCCGTCAGGTGCCAGCGCGATGAAACCGGCTTTGGCCACACGACGGGCAACGTCTTCGATATAGGGGTTCAAACCGCGGTTCTCATGCACCACGACCACTGCCGGTACTTTACCGGTGGCTTTTGCCGGGCGTACCAGATAGCCACGAACCTGACCATGCCCCTTGGGTGAGGGGTAGGACACATACTCGGCAACGATATCCGGATCGGTGAATTCCACCTGTTCGGCCAGCGCGTAGTTGGGGCTGAGGGAAGCGAGCAGCGCGCTGGCGGTCAGGCCGCCGAAGGTGAACAGCGCAGCCCGATCGAGAAACTCGCGTCGATTGATCCGGCCGTGCGCGTAGTAGTCGTAAAGCTCAAGCAATTCAGGGGCAAAGTCTTTTGCAGTGAGACGTTCCATCAGTACGCTTCCTTCTGAATCATTCAGGGCTGCCTGCGTGTTGGCGGGCTGATGGGCGCAGCGCGATCAACACAATGTCCGGTCCCGATAGTATTTCCAGAACACCGGGATCGCTACTGCAAATTGAAGAAAAGCCGTCATCCCTTACCGATCTCGCCAACGAGCCTGATGTGCAGGCCCGTGCCTGCTGCCAGTGGTTCAGGAAAATCAGGCATCTAATTGCACTACTTGCCATCAGTGATGTCCATTTGACTCCTTCGGCACATGCCACGGCGTTTGCGCTGTGCAAACCAACATATTATCGAGCCGCCGTATCAAGCAGCGTCGGTTCAGGCCGACAACACATCATGATCTTCACCCCACGCTCATGGTCATATTCCACCTGCATTTCGAGATAACGTGATGATGACCCTCCCGACGGAAGACCGCACCCAGCTGTTCAAGGACACGGCTATCCAGTTCTGGAAACACATCACTCCGATCGTGTACGTCGCGCTGGGCATTCACTGTGTCTTGCTGGTGGTGTTCCTGGGGCTGGGCATGAAGGTCCTGTGGGTAGCGAACATCGTCAGCACGCTGCTCTACATCAACTGCCTTTACCTGATCCGCAGACAGCGCTATCGCCAGGCCGGACAGCTGATGTGTCTGGAAATCATCGGCCATGCACTGCTCGCGACATGGGAGTTGGGCTGGGAAAGCAACTTCAGCTTCTACCTGTTCTGCGTGATCCCGATCATTGCCTTTACCTTTCAACTGGTCGCTATCAGACGCATTGCCTATAGCCTGGCGATACTCCTGTCGCTGGTCGGATGCTTCGCCTTTCGCCGCCACATGGGGCAGGGATCCGGCCTTAGCCAGAACGTGCTTGATGCGTTCGGTATCGTCAACGTGCTGACGGCTACCGTCCTGTCGATTTATGCCACCGCACTCTCGGTACGTTTCACGTCGTCGATGCAACTGAGCCTGTTTCATATTGCCAACCGCGACAGCCTGACCAACCTTTATACGCGCAGGAGAGTGCTGCATCGCATACGCGAGCTGGAGGCAAGGCGTCAGGGGTTCTCGGCTTCACTGATCCTGCTCGACATCGACCATTTCAAACAGATCAATGATCTCCACGGACATGAGACCGGTGACGCGGTGTTGCAGCGGGTAGCCGAAGTCATCAGTTCAAGCGTGCGCAACAGCGATATGGCTGCCCGTTGGGGTGGTGAGGAGTTTCTGGTGCTGATGCCGGACACCGCGCCCGATGATGCACTGCGGGTGGCGGAGCGCATCTGGCGGCGTATCGCCGAAGAGGCCGGTCAGATCGATGAACGCAGCATTGCGGTCACCGCAACCCTTGCCATGGCAACCCTTGCCGCGGGCGAGACCTTTCAGATAACCCTCAATCGTGCCGACACGTCGCTTTATCTGGGCAAACAACAAGGCCGAAACCGGGTAATGATCGCCGGGTGAGGTGTTCATTCACCCAGTGCTCCATCAGCGTGTAGACTTTCGCGCTTTGAACAGAGGGCGCATTGCGTCGCGCTTCCTCATTGGCTATGTATCGATCAAGGCATGCTTATGGATTTGCGTCAGCTCGAAGCCTTCGCGGCGGTCATGTCGGCAGGCAGTGTCACTGCTGCCGGGAAAATGCTTGGCCGTTCTCAGCCATCGGTTACACGGGCCATTCAGGAGCTTGAGCAGGAATTGGGTTTTGCCTTGTTCGAGCGCAGCGGGCCGAAGGTCACGCCTACCCACAAGGCGTTCATGATGTATGGCGAAGTGGAGAGCGCGTTGCTGGGCGTACGGAATATCCGCCAACGTGCGCAGCATATTGCCCAGGAAGAAAATCACCAGATCAAGCTGGTAGCGATCTCGGCCCTGGCGGCTGGTTTGCTGCCCACGGCCTTGTCGCGCTTGCCTGAGCATCTGCGTCCACAGCAGATCCAGTTGCAGAGCATGTCCCCGGAGAATGTGGTTCAGGCGGTGTTGTCGAAAACCATGGACCTGGGCGCGGTAAGCCTGCCGCTGGAGCATCGCGGCCTGGAAATCCACTGGATCGGCGAAGCGCCTTGCGTGGCGGTATTGCCTGCCGATTCTGCGCTGGCCAGCCATGAAGTGCTGTCGATGGAGCTGCTGCGTCAGCAAACGCTGATCACCATGGCCAACCCGTATCGCTTTCGTCGACGCATCGACAAGGCGTTTCAGGACGCGGGCGGTCAGCCGCCGCGCATGCTTGACACCAATACATCCCTGATCGCCATGCAAATGGCCAGAGTCGGGCTGGGCATTGCGCTGGTCGATCCTTTCACCGCCATCGGCGTGCCGTTGCAAGGTGTGGTGGTCCGGCCAATCGCCTGCAACATCCCGTTTTTCTTCGGTCTGATTTCAGCCTTCGCCAGCCCGTTGTCCGATGTGGCAAGCGCGCTGATCGATGAGATTGCCGACAGCGCAAAAACCCTGTTGCCGGCAATGATCATGCACGAAGCCAGCGCGCACGATGCTCTGTTGCAGAGCATTTATGCCGAGTGAGCGAGAGGTGCAATGCGTGTCGTGACGCCCCACGGCACAGCACGCGAAGCTCGTTAAAATTCCATTCAGGAATATCAATATGCTTTTTTGCGCATTGCGAGAATAAAAAGCGCCTCTTACTATTCGAATTAAGCATTCAAAGGCTTAAAGAATTCATTTAATGCGACATTGGAATGATTCTTGAAGTGTTTGAGTCACCGCTTGGGCTTGTGGCCCGAACATTTTTTCGAGTACCGATCAATGTCAGATGTAAATGCACCCGCTGGTCTGGCGGCCCTGGAAGCTCGTTTGCAGCAGGATCTGGCCTGGCTGGACCTGCCTGCCAAGCCCTGGGTCAAAGCCAGGATGAGCGCCGGGCAGGCAGTGCTTGATGTGGCGATCATCGGCGGTGGCATGGCCGGTCTTGCTCTGGCCGCAGAACTGCGCAACCTCGGCGTGGCGGCGGTGATTTTCGATCAGTCCCCGGCCGGTTTCGAAGGCCCTTGGGCAACCACCGCGCGAATGGAAACCCTGCGTTCGCCAAAGCAACTGACCGGACCGGCGCTGGGGCTACCGGCGCTGACGTTCCGCGCCTGGTACGAAGCGCAATTCGGTATCGACGGCTGGGCATTACTGGACAAGATTCCACGCCTGCAATGGGCCGAATACTTGCGTTGGTATCGCAAGGTGCTGGCGCTGGACGTACGCAACGAACACCGGGTGAGCCGGGTCGCACCCAGAGCGGACGGCCTTATCGAACTGGATATCGTGACGCCTGTGCAAACGCAATTCCTGCTGGCCCGGCATGTGGTGCTCGCCACGGGCCGTGACGGTCTGGGCGGCCCCTGGGTGCCGGATTTTGCCCGGCAGTTGCCGGAGCATTTGTGGACGCATTCGGCGGCGGGCCTGCAGGATGGCTGGTTCACCGGTAAACGTGTGGCAGTCATCGGTGGTGGCGCATCGGCCATGGACAGCGCCGCCACTGCGCTTGAAGCGGGCGCAACGCGGGTTGACCTGCTCATCCGGCGCGCCGAGCTGCCTCGCATCAATAAAGGCAAGGGGGTCGGTAACCCGGGCATGGTTCACGGTTATTGGCGCCTGCCGGATATCTGGAAATGGCGCATTCGTCACTACCTGAACACCCAGCAAGTGCCACCGCCACGCGGCAGTACGCTCAGAGTGTCTGGTTCGGGCAGAGCCCGCTTCATGCTCGACAGCCCGGTGCTTTCAGTCGAACAGAACCCGGCTGGCGGCGTGTGGCTGAATACGCCCACAGCGCGTATCGAGGCCGATTTTGTGGTGTTTGCCACCGGGTTTCGTACTGACTTCCGCCTGCGCCCTGAATTTGCCCCGTTTTCTTCGCAGATTCGCGTCTGGCAGGATCGTTTCGACGCGCCGCAAGGTGAAACCGATAGCGAACTGGCGGTGCTGCCGGATCTGGGCAATTGCTTCGAGTTTCTGGAAAAGACCCCCGGCGCCTGTCCGGGGCTGAACCATATCCACTGCTTCAGTTACCCGGCAGCGCTGAGCTATGGCGCGGTATCCGGGGATATTCCTGCCATCAGCGAAGGCTCCAAGCGTCTGGCTCATGCCTTGGTCGGGCAGTTGTTCAATGAGGACATCGTTCTGCATTTCGACACCATGCTCGATTACGCCGAACCGGAGCTGCTGGGCGATGAGTGGGTGGCCAGCCAGCCGACCGCCGAAGAGCTGCGCCAATGATCGGCTGGGCGTTGCGCAGGCTCACTCAGTCGTTGCTGGTCATTCTGTTGATGACCGTGGTGGTGTTCGTCGGCCTCAATGCCATCGGCAACCCGATGGACATTCTGGTGGGTGAAGACCTCAATCAGGCCGAACGTCTGCAGGCCATCGCCCATTTGGGGCTGGACCAGCCGCTGTGGCAGCAGTACCTGATTTTTCTCAAAGGCGCGGTTCACGGCAATCTTGGGCAAAGTTTTGTGTACCACGAAGATGCCATGCGCCTGATTCTGCAACGCTTGCCCGCGACCTTTGAGTTGGCGTTCAGCGCCCTGTTTCTGGCTGTGGTCATCGGTGTGCCGCTGGGCATGTTCGCCGGTATGTACCCCGAGCACCCGCTGTCCCGGCTGATGATGGCCGCCAGCATCGTCGGCTTTTCGCTGCCGGCGTTCTGGGTGGCATTGATGATGATCATGCTGTTCTCGATCACGCTGGGTTGGTTGCCGGCCAGTGGCCGGGGCGAAACCCGCGAATGGCTGGGCGTGCAATGGTCATGGCTGACGCTGGACGGTTTGCAACATCTGTTACTGCCTGCGCTGAACCTGGCGCTGTTCAAGATTTCCCTGGTGCTGCGCCTGACCCGTGCCGGAGTGCGCGAGGTGCTGCCTCAGGAGTTCGTCAAATTCGCCCGGGCCAAGGGCCTGTCGCCGATGCGTGTGATGTGCATGCACGTCATGCGCAACACCATGATCCCGGTGGTGACGGTGCTGGCCATGGAACTGGGCTCGACCATCGCCTACGCCGTGGTAACCGAGAGCATTTTTGCCTGGCCCGGTGCGGGCAAGTTGATCCTCGACAGCATCAACATGCTTGATCGCCCGGTGGTGGTCGCTTACCTGATGGTGGTCGTGGTGATTTTCGTGGTGCTCAACCTGATCGTTGACGGCCTGTATTACCTGCTGGACCCACGCGTACGCATCGAGGCGTCCCGATGAATGTCATTGAAAAAGCCCCGATCGGCAGCACGCTGTTGCAGGCCCAGTCACCCTGGCGACGAGTGTTGGCCGAGTTCTTCAGCTCACCGACTGCGGTGACAGGCCTGATGGTCCTGTTGATCATCGTGCTGGTGGCTGTCTTGGCGCCGTGGATTGTGGTGCAGAACCCCTACGACCTGATGCAGCTCAACGTCATGGACGCGCGCATGCCGCCTGGCAGCCTCAATGGGGACAGCGGTTACACCTATTGGCTGGGTACCGACGGGCAGGGCCGCGATCTGGTCTCGGCGATTATCTATGGCCTGCGCATCAGCCTGTGGGTCGGCATTGGCTCGGCGTTGATTGCGGCAGTGATCGGCACGTTGTTGGGGCTTGTATCTGCGTATGTAGGCGGCTGGGTCGATGCCTTGCTGATGCGTCTGGTCGACTTGCTGCTGTCATTCCCGGTCATTCTCATGGCGCTGATGATTCTCGCCTGGCTGGGCAAGGGCGTCGGCAACGTGATGCTCACCCTGATAGTGCTCGAATGGGCCTATTACGCCCGCACAGCGCGCGGTCAGGCGCTGACCGAAAGCCGCCGTGAATACGTTGATGCAGCGCGCGGGCAGGGCGTTGGTCCGCTACGCATTGTGATCGGCCACATTCTGCCCAACTGCCTGCCGCCGCTGATCGTGATCGGCGCGCTGCAAATCGCCCGCGCCATTACCCTGGAAGCGACCCTGTCGTTTCTCGGTCTGGGTGTGCCGGTGACCGAGCCGTCACTGGGGCTGCTGATTGCCAACGGCTTTCAGTACATGCTCAGCAATGAATACTGGATCAGCCTGTTTCCGGGGCTGGCGCTGTTGATCACCATTGTGGCGATCAATCTGGTCGGTGACCGTCTGCGTGATGTTCTCAACCCGAGGTTGCAGCGATGAGCCTGCCTGAAGTGTCAGCACAGCCAACCCTTGATGTGCGAGGGCTGTGCACCTCGTTCCATACCCGCGCAGGCGTGCTGCCGGCGGTGCGTGATGTGTCCTTGAGCGTGCAGCCGGGGCGTATTCTCGGCCTGGTCGGTGAGTCGGGTTCGGGTAAATCGGTCACCGGGTTTTCGATCCTCGGTCTTGTCGATGAGCCGGGGCGCATCAGTAGCGGGCAGGTGCTGTTCAAAGGACGTGATCTGACCAAACTGTCTGCCTCGCAACTGCGCGGTATTCAGGGCAATCGGGTGGCGATGATTTTTCAGGACCCGATGATGACCCTCAACCCGGTGCTGCGGGTCGACACGCAAATGGTCGAAGCGGTGCGCGCGCATAGCCCGCTCGGCAGGCGCGAGGCCCGCGAGCATGCCAGTCGTACTCTGGCGCTGATGGGCATCGCCAGCCCTGAAGAGCGCCTGCGCGCCTATCCGCATCAACTGTCTGGCGGCATGCGCCAGCGGGTGGCGATCGCCATCGCGCTGCTGCACGCCCCGGACCTGATCATTGCCGATGAGCCAACCACTGCGCTGGACGTCACCATTCAGGCGCAAATCCTCAGCGAGGTGCAGAAGCTGGTACGTGAGCAGGGCACCTCACTGATCTGGATCACCCATGATCTTTCCGTGATCGCCGGGCTGGCTGATGACGTGGCAGTGATGTACGCCGGACGTATTGTCGAACAAGGCCCGGTCGCCGAGGTGCTGGATCGCCCGCAACATCCTTATACACAGGGGCTGATCGACAGCCTGCCAAGTCGCAACAAGCGTGGCCAGCGCCTGCGTCAGATACCCGGCATGGCGCCGGACCTGCTGTCGATGCCTGCCGGCTGCGCCTTTGCGGCGCGCTGCTCCAGAGCGTCGCAGATATGTGTACAGACCGACCCCGAACCCCACGAGGCGGGACCGGGCCAGACGGTTCGCTGCTTTCATCCGGGAGCTGCCGATGCCCAGTGATCTGATTCCCCTTATCGAGCTGCACCAGGTCAGCAAGATCTTCGGCAAACCAGTGGCTGAACACTCTCTTCAAGGACTGCTGCAGCGACTGCACCTGACCCGTCCGAAACCGGTGACCCATGCGGTGGACCGAGTCGACCTGCGGATAATGCGTGGCGAGGTGGTCGGGCTGGTGGGCGAGTCGGGCTGTGGCAAATCGACCCTTGGGCGCATGGTCGCCGGGCTGCTGCCGGTCTCGTCAGGTATCGCATCGGTGGACGGCAAGCCGCTCGACAGCCTGACGACGCAGGAGCGCAAGGCGCTGCGCCTGAAAGTGCAGATGATTTTTCAGGACCCGTCGTCAAGCCTTAACCCGCGCCTGCGGGTCGACCGTATCGTCGGGGAGGGCGCGCTGCTGCATGGCCTGACCGACCGTAAAGGGGCCGATGATTACGTCAGTGCCCAGTTGCAACGTGCCGGGCTCAGCCCGCAGTTGCGCCAGCGCTATCCGCATCAATTCAGCGGCGGTCAGCGTCAGCGCATCGGCATTGCCCGTGCGCTGGCGGTGCAACCGGAACTGCTGGTGTGCGACGAGTCGGTGGCGGCTCTGGACGTGTCGATTCAGGCGCAGATTCTCAACCTGTTCATGGACCTGCGCGACGAACTGGGGCTGACCTATCTGTTTATCAGCCATGACCTGGGCGTGGTCGAGCACCTCTGCGACCGCGTGGTCGTGATGTACCTGGGGCGGGTGGTCGAGACCGCATCGGTCGATGACCTGTTTGCGCGTGCCAATCACCCGTATACCCAGGCCCTGCTGGCGCAGATCCCGCGCTTTGATATTCGCAGTACCCGTTATGACGCGATCCAAGGGGAAATCCCCAGCCCGCTGAACCCGCCAACCGGGTGTCATTTCCACCCTCGCTGTCCGCACGCCATGGCGCGCTGTCGCGAGGAAGTTCCAGCGCTGAGGGAGGTTTCGCCGAACCACCAGAGCGCGTGCCATCTGAATGATCAACGCTGAACGAGCGCCTGAAGCTCGTCACCCTCTGCCATTGCGTACAAGGAATCACCCATGAAACCACTCGTTCGTTCGTTGTTAGCGTCGGCCCTCGTTCTGGCCGCTGGCAGTGTCTCGGCGCAGGACTTGCGTATCGGTTATGCCGACCCGGTATCGTCGCTCGATCCTCAGCTCAACAACTATGCCGGCGACCGCTCGGTGGCGCTGCATGCCTTTGAATCGCTGGTCAGCCGCCGCGATGACAAGACTCTGCCGGGCCTCGCCAAGAGCTGGAAGGTCGTCGACGACACCACCTGGGAATTTGCCCTGCGCGATGACGTGAAATGGCAGGACGGTACGCCGCTGACCGCCGACGATCTGGTGTTCTCCTTCGAGCGCGCCCGCAGCGTACCCGGCAGCGTCGCGTCTTACGCAGGTGCCATGCGCACCGTTGAATCGGTCAAGGCCAAGGATGAGCACACGCTGATCATCAAGACCCGTCTGCCCAATGCCAACCTGCTGCCGGACGTCGATTCGATCTACATTGTCAGCCGCCATGCAGGTGCGACCGCCAGCAGCGCCGATTACAACTCGGGCAAGGCCATGATCGGCACCGGTCCTTACCGGTTTGTCTCGTTCGTGCCTGGCGATCGCACGATCTTTGCCCGCAACGACAGCTACTGGGGCGCGAAACCAACCTGGGACAAGGTTGATTTTCGTTTCATTGCCAACGCTGCCAACCGTACTGCTGCATTGCTGGCGGGTGATGTAGACGTGATCGACAAGGTGTCGCCCACCGATGTGGAGCGTCTGCGCAAAACGCCGAATGTCAATGTTTTCGCCTATCAGGGCTTGCGTGCGCTGATCATTCAACCGAGCTTCCGTGCCGGGCCGAACGAGTTCATTCGTGACAACGCAGGCAAGCCGCTGGCCGAAAACCCGCTGCTGGACGTGCGGGTGCGCAAGGCGCTGTCCCTGGCGATCAACCGCCCGGCCATCAACGAACGCATCATGCAAGGCACCGTTACCGAGGCCAACCAATGGATGCCGGCTAACACCTTCGGTTACAACCCGCAGATCAAGAACATCCCTTACGACGTCAAGCAAGCCAAGGACCTGTTGGCGCAGGCAGGCTTTCCCGAAGGCTTCCAAATGACCGTTCATGTTCCGGGCGACCGTTACCCGCAAGCGCCGGAAGTCATGCAGGCAGTGGCGCAGTTCTGGACGCGGATCGGCGTCAAGGTCCAGCTGGAGGTATTGCCGTGGGCGGTGTACGCGGGCAAGGCCAACAAGAATGAACTGGCGATCAGTGTGATTGCCTGGGGCAACGGGACCGGCGAAGCGGCATATGCCCTGACCAACATTCTGACCACGGTCGACAGCACCAAGGGGCAGGGCGCGTCCAACTGGGGGCATTACAGCAATCCGCTGGTAGACAAGGCTCTGGCTGATTCGACCGCCGAATTCGACGAGGCCAAACGGCGCAAGATTCTTCAGGACTCGGTCCAGGTGGTCAGCGACGACGTCGGCATCATCCCGCTGTTCCACTACCAGAACATCTGGGCGGCGCGCAAAGGCCTGAAGGTAGAGCCGCTGGTCAGTGACCGCACGGCGGCAACCATGGTTACCGAACAGCCTTGATCTCCTTTCATTCCTGCGCAGCTTCTTGAAGCGGCTGCGCGCATGCAACCACAGCATTGCAGGACCTGTCATGACATCGACCACTGAACATTCAACGCCTCCGGACACTCTCGATAGCCTGTTGGGCATTGCGCCGGGCAGTCCGCTGCACACAGTTCGACACGCGCGGGACAAGGTCGCACTGGCCACCCAGGGTAGCCAGGATTTGTTTTTTGCTCCGACGCTGGAGCACAACCTGTCTTTGAACGAGCGCCTCTGGGTTGCTTATTACGCGACCCTGCTGAGCCTGCAACCGACCCTCAGCGAGCATTATCTTTCGCAATTGCAGGCGACTGGCGCGCAGGCAAGCGTACTGGCCGATGTGAGCGCCAGCCGAATCGATCTGCTGGAGGACCCGCGTCTGGCTGCGATCCTGCGTTTTACCCGCACCTTGATCGAGTCTCCGGTACACGGCGATCAAAGCGCGTTGCAGGCGCTGCAACATCAGGGCCTGAGCACCGCTGAAATCGTAGTGCTGGCACAACTGATCGCATTCCTGTCCTATCAAGTGCGTCTGGCCGCAGGGCTGGATGCGTTAAAGTCTGCCGGAGCAGCCTGATGAGCGAACTGATTGAAATTGAGGGTTTCACCAATCAGGTACTGGGCTGGAAAGCCTGGCTGCCAACCGTGGACCTGAACAGCGCGACCGCCGGGCAGGTTGCGGTGCTTGAAGAAAGCCATCCTCAGGCCAAGACGTCGGATTATTACCTGACCCTGGCACATCACCCAGACATACTTCGCCAGCGTTCACAGGCGTTCAACGCGATCATGTACGCACCGGGTGGCTTGTCGCGCGCCGAACGGGAACTGGCGAGCACCGTTGTGTCGCGAATCAACCGCTGCGTCTATTGCGCGTCAGTGCATGCGCAACGCTTCGAACAACTGGCCAAGCGCAATGATGTCATCGCCCAGGTATTTGCCGACCCCCATACGGCAGGTACGACCGCACGTGAAAAAGCCATCGTGCAGTTCGCCATCGACCTGACGCTCGAACCGGCCTCGCTCAACGCCGGGCACATCAATGCACTGCGCGAGCAAGGGTTGGACGATGCGCAGGTGCTGGACCTGATTCACGCCATCTCGATATTCGCCTGGGCCAATCGGCTCATGCTCAATCTGGGAGAACCGGTGTTTCCCGAGGTTTAAAGCCTGCGGTGTTCTCAATCGCTGCCGCGCTTCAGTAATGGCCGGGGCGAAGTCTGGCCCGGTCGTTGCAGGTTCACTGCATAAGTGAACAAGCGACCTGGACACGATTGAGGTAATGGAATGCTGATAGCGCACATTTCGGACACACATGTACGGCCCAGAGGGCTGCTTTATCAAGGCGTTGTCGATTCGAATGCAATGCTGGCGGCTGCCGTCGACACGATAAACGCCCTGGATCCGCCGCCTGATCTGATTCTGTTCAGCGGTGATCTGGTGGACGAGGGGCGACCCGAGGAGTACGCAATGGCCCGAGAGCTGCT
This sequence comes from Pseudomonas syringae group sp. J254-4, assembly GCF_032586855.1. Classification (NCBI taxonomy): domain Bacteria; kingdom Pseudomonadati; phylum Pseudomonadota; class Gammaproteobacteria; order Pseudomonadales; family Pseudomonadaceae; genus Pseudomonas; species Pseudomonas syringae group sp. J254-4. Next base: position 58,594 of record NZ_JAWHOO010000017.1, read on the forward strand.
GCAGCCGCTGCGCCAGAGGCTTTTGATGATACCGGGCAACCATGATCATCGGCAGAACCTGCGTAATGCCTTCCCGGAGCACAATTACTTCATCAATGAGGAAAACTGCAGCTTCGTCGACTCGGGTTGCGCGCCGATGCGCATCATCGGACTGGATATCAGCGTGCCCGAACAGCACCACGGCGATATGACCGATACTGCCACCCAATGGCTGGATCGCACGCTGGCGCTGGAGCCTGACAAACCGACGCTGATCATGATGCACCAGCCGCCGTTTTCAAGTGGCATTCACTGCATCGACGCCTATCGCTGTGAAAGAGGCGAGCGGCTGGCCGAGGTTGTCTCCAGATACCCGGCTGTCGAGAGAATCGTTTGCGGTCATATTCATCGTTTCATGCAACTGCGCTTTGGCGGCACGCTGATGTGTACGGCACCGAGCACGACGACGGCCATTGCCTTGCAACTGCACCCGGAGGCTGCCGACGCTTCCTATGTCGAGCCTCCAGCGCTGCTGCTGCACCACTGGAAGGCCGACACTGGTCTGATTACCCACTGGGTGCCAATAGGCCGTTTCGAAGGGCCTTTTGACTTCGCTTGAACCGACGTATCAGCCTGGCAGCCAGACGCTGTCAGGCCACTTGTTCCTTGGCCAGATTGACCAGAATGATGCCCGCGATGATCAGGCCGATACCGCTCACGGCCATTAACGTGGGCACCTGTTGATAGCGAAACGCGGCAATGACAGTGATCAGCGTAATGCCCAACCCTGACCACATGGAGGTGATCAGGGACATGGGCAAGTCCCGTTGTGCATACCCCAGGCAGACGATTCCGAGCCCGTAGCCCGCGATAGAGGCAATAACCGGGACCCAGCGGGTGAAGCCGTTACTTTCTTTCAGTGCGATGGTCGCCACTGTTTCAGCGACAATTCCTGCGAGCAGGAACAAATAGGCTTTTATGAGCATGGCGGCAGATCGCTTTTCAGGCATTCAGGAAGGGAGAGAAATGATGCGGTCGGCGTAAAACCCGTTGAACGGGGTGCGCAAGGACACCGAGTAAGCGCCGGTCGATTGGAATTCCAGCCAGTCGCTTTCCCTGATATCGCTGGCGAGCGTGTAGGGGAAGGCCAGGCGATCCATGCTGTCGCAGGTGGGGCCGAAGATATTGAACGTGTTTTCCGCTGCACCGGTGTAAGGGGTGCCGTCCCGCCACACGCGTGCGGGAAATTGCAGCCACTGCTGGGCTGAGAGCAAACCGCCAAAAATACCGGCACCACAAAAAACACTGTGTTCGCGTCTTGAAAGCACCCGTGCAAATAGCGACATGCCGCCGTAGACCAGGCCACGGCCCGCTTCGCAGATCAGGTTCAGGTCCTTCAGTGTCGGGCTGGTCTGGATATGCTCGCAGACTCTGCCAACCAGGTCTGGCGTATTGCCCATGGAGTTCAGGTAATTGCCCGGAAACCCGCCACCGATATCCAGGTGCCTGACGTGCTCGGCGGTGTCGCGCACAATGGCATCGGCGTCATTGAGGGCAGCGAGCCACGGGCCGTCTTCAATGGCTTGCGAACCGACATGGAATGACAGCCCGAGTGACCAGTCGGTGCTGGACGCCACTTGATGCACCAGTTGCGTCGCTAACACCGGACTTGCCCCGAATTTTCCTCTGAGATCATAAACCGCCGTCGACTCGGAGGGTGCGTAGCGCACGAACAGGCTGATCGTGCTGTCGCGCTCGGGCAACACGTCCCGCAACTTCGAGAGTTCCTCCTCACTGTCGAGCACAAATGAACGCACGCCATACCGATAGTAGGCCTCGTGCAGGCAATGGCGGGACTTCACTGGGTTCATCAGGTATTGAACTGCGTTGGGCAGCGTGTTGTGTACCGTCTGCACCTCTGCAAGCGACGCCACGTCAAAATGATTGATACCGCCCTGGCTCAAGGCTTCAAGTACCTGCACAAGTGGATTGGCCTTCATTGCATACAGCACGGTACCTGGAAAACAGCCACTGAATTGCTGCGCATTCCGAGTGATCCAGCGCGGGTCAACGGTATAGAAGGTGTCGTTGGTGTCGTCGGCTAATTGTGCAAGAAGTGTGTCCACGTTGAACTTCCCTGGCTTCGAAGTGTGAGCAGAGTTTGAGCAAGCTTCGTGCCACTGCTTTATCAGGCGGCTGAACAAACTTGACGGCAGTGATCTAATAAACATGTATACAAGACGATAAGCCAAAACAGTGCGATTTCGACGCTATTGAGTCGGCGTGGTGCAGTTGCTTACGTGCCCTGAAATAATAAACATGGATAGCACTTTGCTACTTTTAAAAGTGGCTTATACATAATTAGATACATATATTAAAGTTGTCATATTTCGAAGGTTTACGAAAAAAAGTCAGTGAATTTAAAAGCTTGCTGATCTTTCGGTCACGCTTCAGACCGGCGTTGGCGATTATCTGGCACCTTGCCAATACACGATGATCAATAACGGTGGCACGCCACTTGCTGGGTACAACATCGTGAAGTAATGGGGGGTTGTTCCATTGCGTCAGCGCTCGCGTTAACGACGACAAAGTAATTCATGGTCATGGATCAGGCAGGGGGTTGCTCGGCAAGCCGAATAGCAGCCCCAATGAAGTCACCGTTATCGAGTGGAAGGTGTACATGGATTTTCGTGCTTTTTATTCAGGCAACGCCCTGCAGTTTCTGGCCTCGCGCCAACTTGCTTTTTCTGAACTGGAAGAGGTTGTGAAACGCCAGTATGCCGATGCACAACTGGCGCTGATCAGCAGCTCTCCCGTACATGGCATCGCTAATGCGGCCAGTGATATAGACCTGATATGTGTGACTGATGATCGGCAGTCCGATCAATCGATGGCCTCGCAGATTTACCACAATGAACACCATATGGAAGTGGTGGCATTTGCCCGCGAAGAAGTTCACAACGCGTTCTCCCAACTGGCGACGGACGCACACAAAACTACCGCACAGAAACTCGTTGCGTTCAAGCAGTGGGACAAGCAGCAGGCGGTATCGCGAAAGTACCTGGAGCGCTTGGTCTGCGCGGTTTCGACCGACCAGTCGCTTCCTTATCTGGACAGTCAGAAGGACTTGAGTTCGATCTGGTCGGTGGCAGCGTTCGATGACTTCCGCCAGAGCGCCTGCTTTTCAGTGCTGGCCTGGCGCAGTGGCGAATACCGCGCGGCCGCCGCCTATGCCTGCAACGCCGCACTGTTTCTGATGAACGCGACGCTGGCCAGCCACGGCTGGGTCAACTCCAATCGCAAGTGGACACTCCTGCGATGGGACCGCGCGCTCAACAGGCACGGCATGCTGAATGACGACGGCCTTGCCCGTGCCATCGGGCAGCTGTGGCAACGCGCCTATCCTGCCTGCCGCAATGGATTGCAGGGGGCAGGCCTCATGCAATTGTGTGAATTGACCCAGCTCGCCGAGCAAACCTTTGCCTGCGAAGCGGACTATGCCGCGTTAAAACCAGGTATCGAGCGTTCCGCCGCCAGTGCGTTTTTGCCGGGGGTCGACTTTGTGCTCACCGACGATCAACAGGCGACGCTATTGGTACGTGTGGATGTGCCAGAGCTATCCAGCACCCGCCCGATCGATCTTGCCGAGCAATCCCCCGAGGCTGCCGCCTGTCTTCTGCGCGCTGCGCGTGCCGGACTCGTCAGCTTCTCACTCAAGGATCACAACCCGATGCAGGGAGCACACGCATGAGTGCAATTTCAGCACAGGCCGCCGGTCGCCAGTGGTTTCCCCGGCTGAGTGGCGGCTATGTATACCCGGCAGGGCCTTACGCGCAAAAGCTGATATCGGTGGCCTGGTTGCTGATGACCGAGCTTGAAGCCTATCTGGAAGACCTCGAAGGCGCAGCGAACGAGCCTCAAGTGGTGGATGCGCTGAGAATCAAGCTGGCTGAATTGATGGTCGACATTGACTGCCGACTCGCCGGTGCCGACACCCCGAACGAGTTACACCAGTTCGCCTTGTTCAGTGAATACGGGCTCACAGACGTCATTGCTCACTCCGGGCCAGTCGCCGTCGAATGGCTGGGCGTCCCCACGGATACCGATGCCGACCGGATTGATGAGGCAAGCCGGTTGATCGAGCTGTTCAAGGAAGTTCTGCAAGCCTTTCCCGGAAAGCTGTTCAACCCGTTGCTGCCGGGCACTCAGGGCCAGGTCCTGCGGACCCTGCGTGACTGGGACCGCTCCTGCCGACTGGCAGGACGCGATGCTGCCTTTCTGGCTCCTTTGATGAGGTCTCTATGAACAGTCATGTCATGACCGCGCCTGCAAGTGTGCCATTGCGCAAATCATCGTTTGTCGAGCGTTACGGGGCGGTATTCGGCCGTGAGCAAGGCCTGATGTTGCGAATGGCAGGGCTTACCGCAGCCGAGCACTCGGCCCAGGGTTCGTGGATAACCGACGATACCGGTCGGCGCTGGCTGGACTTTGGATCGTTCGGCCTGCATCTGCTGGGCCATCGGCACCCCGAGGTGGTCGCTGCTCTAACGCGGCAGGTGACGTCGCTGGGCCTTTCCAGCCGGATATTGGCCAACGAACCCAGCCTCAGTGCGGCTGAGCGCCTGGTGGCCAGTGTCGGTCGGCCAGGTAATGGCGTGCTGTACGGCAACAGCGGTTCGGAGGTCATCGAAGCGGCGCTCAAACTGGTGCGCATGCAGACCGGCAAGCGGCGAATCATCGCTTTGACTCATGCTTATCACGGGCGTACCAGCGGCGCGCTGGCGGTCAGCTATGGCTACAGGGGCCACGCCTCGCTGATGCATGCCGAAGATGTGGTGTTCATCAATGCCGGTGATCTGGACGCTGCACGCAAGTCACTGGCAGAAGGCGATATTGCTGCGGTCATCGCCGAGCCTGTTCAGGGAGAGGGCGGAATCAGGCCGGTGGACCTGAGCTTTCTGGGAGAACTTGCCGGGCTATGTCGCGAGCATGACGCGTTCATGATTCATGACGAGATTCAATCAGGCCTGGGGCGCAGCGGGTCGCTGGTCTGCGGAGCGCCAGCCGACATCATCGTGTTCGGCAAAACCCTGGGCGGCGGCGTGTTCCCGGTGGCCGCCGCCATTTACGACAGCAGCCGGTTCGGCGCACCCGCGCGTGATCCGGTTGTGCATGCCTCGTCCTATGCGGGCAGCGCCCTGGCCGGGGCAGTGGTCAACGCGGTGCTCGACGTGGTTAGCGATCCCGCATTCTGCGAACGCGTCAATGAGCTGGGGCAAGTGGCCATGGAAATCCTGCGCAAACGTCTGCCGGACTGCCCGGCGGTGGCTGAAGTACGCGGTAGCGGCCTGATGATCGGTGTGGAGTTCACTTCCAGTAACTATGTGGCGCAGACCCTGATCGAGGCCGCACACCGCAATGTGCTGCTGGCTTTCTGCCTGAGCGCAACCCGGGTACTGCGGGTTTATCCCGACGCGACCATCACCCGGGACGACCTCGAACAGGGCATCAACAGTTTCTGTGATGCCGTCGACGCGGCCTATCGTTCCATCCAATGACGGAGAGTTCCTATGCCTGATGTATCAACCAGCGTGCTTCTTGGTGACTTCGAGCCTGGCGAAGTGTGGCCGATCCTCTCGGACTTCGCCCGCTATCCCGACTTCATGAGTGATGTATTGGAGGTGATCGTTCACCCCCGGCAGAGTGAATATGTCTCCAGTACGTGGCGAGTATTGATTAACGGCAGCGAGCTGACCTGGACCGAGCAGGACTGGCTGGTGACGAACGAGCGCATCGAGTTCAAACAGACCGATGGCGACCTTGAGGTCTGGTACGGCGAGTGGCTGCTGATACAACGCGCCGATGGCTTGCATGTGGACCTGAATGTCACCTTCGACCTAGGCATCCCGTCGCTGGCCGAGGTTTTGCACCCCATTGGTGAACGCGCGATTCGCGCCAATAACATCCAGATGCTCGACGGTATACGCAATCAATTGCTCGCTCGCCGTCATCAGCGGGTTGCGGCAGGGGGCTGTTGACATGCGTTCGACACTGATCATCACCGGTGCCAGCGGCGCTCTGGGCTCCTGGTTCGTACGCGACTGGCTCAGTCAGCATCCGGAGTCGCATGTCATAGCCTTGTGTCGTTCCGTGCAAGCTGCCAGTCGCTGCCTGCAAGACCTGCCGGCGGACAGCCGCTCGCGGCTTGAGTGCCGGATCGCCGACCTTACAGATGCCGCTTCCCTGAATGCGCTGGCGGACACCATGCCAGCCATCGAGAGCGCCACGGCGGTCCACCTCGCTGCCGATGTGGCCTGGGACAAGACGTTCGAAGAGATGCATGAGCTGAATGTCGAAGGTGCGCAGCTGTTCTGCGGTTTTGTCCAGAAACTGGTGCGCAAGCCGCACTTCATCTACGTGTCCACGGCTTTCACGCAGTGTGAGGGATGGACCTATCGCAACGGTTATGAGGAAAGCAAGGCCGCTGCCGAGCGGGGGTTACGCGAAACCTTCGGCAGGCAAATGCCGATTTCCGTGTTCAGTTGCAGCCTGGTCATCGGCGCTACCAGCGACGGCGCAATCAGTCGTTTTCATGGGCTGTATCCGTTGATCCGCTTCATCAATTCCTTTTCACCGCCGTTTCTGGTCGGCAACCGCGAAGGGCTGTTTGACCTGGTGCCTATCGACTGGGTGGTCGACGAATTGATCCACCTGGTCAGTCATTGCGTCGCAGGTGGAGACGCGCGCGAGGTTGTGGCGTCGGCAGGAGATGCGCGCCTGCCTTATGAGCAGGTAATCCGCATCATCGAGTCGCGTGTCGACCATGCGCGACAGGAAGCGGGCGTGGCACCGTTGACGCCGGCACCGATCCTGCGCAGTCGGCAATGGGCGTTCCTCAAGCGCTCGTTGGTTGCATGGCGGCCGGAGGGTATTTCAACCCGGGATTTCCGCTATTTCGAGCGCCTGTTACAGATCTATGGCGTGTACGCCGAAAGCGATCTGGTCAGACCCCCGTTGAATGTCCGGCACCCGGCACCCAGCGCAGAAATATTTTTACCCAGAGCGGTGGATTACTGGCTGGCTCATGCGCCCGATGCGCGGCTCAGCCTGGACAAGCTTGTCGCGAAATCAGCGGCAATGCACGGTTAGCAGGCCCTTTCAACGATTGAACGGGAGATGAAAGATGGAAGACACAATCGAACTCGACACGATGGACAGTGGCGCTTACGACCGACGCTCCGAGCGCGCTACGCTGGCACGTGACAACCTGTCACTGACCTCGGATCTCAAGCAACTCAGCAATTGGCGGCAGGCATTGCAGATAGGCGTGCAGTGGGCGGTGATCGTCGCCGCAGTCACGCTGGCTGAAGTCAGCGATTCGACTCTGGTTTGCATTATCGCCGTAGTCGTCATTGCGACGCGACAGCACGCGTTGCTGGTGCTCATGCACGACGCGGCGCATTTGCTGATCAGCCGTGACAAGCGGCGCAACGACCTGATCTCCAACGTCTTTCTGACGTTCCCTTTGACATTGAGCACGTCACGTTATCGGGCTCACCATATTGCCCATCACAAGCACCTTAATACGCCGACCGACCCGGACTACGCCGATGCGTTCGCACCGCCAAGTTCGGGGTTGTTCTGGCAGGCCTTGCTGCGCGACATCAGCGGGTTGTCGACCCTGCAATCGTTACGCACGATGGACAGTTTCAGCGTGATCGGGCTTTTCACCAGCCCTTCGCCCGCGACGCGCACCGAGCGCTATCAGGCTTTGGCTTTTTATGCCTGTGCAGTGCTGCTCATCAGCGCTTTCAGTGTCTGGCCGGGCGTGCTGTTGTACTGGCTGGCACCGCTGGTGTTCTTTCTTCCGCCGATTCTGCGCATTCGCAGTCTGTCGGAGCATGCCGGGCTCTCGACCCGGAGCGTGAAGCGCGATGCACGCAGCGTCAGCCCGGGCTGGCTGGAACGAGGGTTGTTTGCACCGTGCAATATCAACAGGCACTGGGAGCACCACCTTTTTCAACAGGTGCCCAGCTATCACCTGGGCACCTTGTCGCGACGCCTTGCTCAGCGCCTGCCAGGCTCGGCCGCCGCCTGCAACACCGAAGGCTATCTTTGGGGCGCGCGCAGCATGCGGGCCGAATTGTACGGTGCGAACGGGCAGGCACGCGCCGTGGCGTCTCTGGATCAGGAGGCTTGAACCCATGATGCTGACCGGTTCTGAAATAGTGAAAATGCGCGAGGTCGGCAGTGTCGTCATCGAGCCTTTCGACCCCATTCATGTCGAGGTCAATTCCTACGGCTGTCACCTGGCGGATCTGCTTCTGGAGTACCGCAGCGACCGCATCGATCCTCACGGGGAGCTGGAGGTGGTCGAGCATCATATTCCGCCCGAAGGCTTTGTGTTGTACCCCAACCGCTTTTACCTGGGCGCCACGGCCGAGCAGATCGGCGGTATCGATTTTGCCAGTGAGCTTTACGCCAACGTTTCCACCGCCTCCTGTGGCGTTTTCATTCAGACCAGTGCGCCGCTCGGCCACACCGGCGCGGCCATCAGCTGGACCCTGGAGATTGTCGTTACCCAGCCGGTGCGGGTCTATGCCGGCACCAAAGTGGCCAAGGTCTGCTTCTGGGCAAACTTCGGCCTGACCACCTGTTATGCGGGACGCTACTTGGGCTCCAAGAGCACCGTGCCCTCGAAAATCATTCTGGATTGACCATGATACTGACCGGTAGTGAAATCGAAAATCGTGTGCGTTCGGGTGAAATCGTCATCAGTCCGTTTTCCCATGAGAACGTCAACCCCAACAGTTACAACTTCCGCCTGCATGACCAGATGAAGGTCTACGAAGACGATGTGATCGATGTGCGCACCGAGGCGGCCACCCGAACCATCGAAATCGGCCCCGAAGGCTATGAATTGCAGCCCATGAAGCTGTACTTGGCCTCGACCATAGAAACCATGGGCAGCACCCATTTCGTGCCCACTTATGCGGCGCGTTCCTCGATTGCAAGACTGGGAATGTTCATCAACCTGTCGGCCCCGCTGGGCGACATCGGTTTCGTCGGACGCTGGACCTTGCAGCTGTATGCGTTGAACCGCATCCGTGTTTACCCCGGCATGAACATCGGTCAAATGATGTTCTGGAACGTCAAAGGCGATATCGAGCTGTATTCCGGGAAGTACCAGGGCGCGACCGAAGCCTTTGCGTCACGCATATTCATGGATTTCGAAAAGGCGCCACGCCCACAGCCGCTGGTGGTGCCCAATCTTGCGCCGTTTCCGGTTCTGGCAGCCCAGGAGGAGGTTGATGCAGTCCCGGATGCACTGGCCAGTGGGCCTGTTAGAAGGGCCACTGACCTTCCACTGATAGCAGGAGGCCGTCGTGTCCAGTAAATACTCAACCCTGCAACAGCTTGCCGCTACATTGCCGGTGCCGCCCCTGAGCGCACTGGACGATGCAGACTACCGCGTGCTCTGGCACGACTTCGCAGACCGCAAAAAGGCTATTGAAGACACGCTGAAAACCGTGCGGATCACCGCAGGTGCCTTCCTTGACGAACACATGGACAGAATCGCCCGGCTGGCCGAGTTTGAATGGAGTGAGGCTGCCGACAGCCATCTCCAGGCGCTGCTTGAGCAAACGGGCTTTGATGCCGGCAGCGAACTTGCCGTACGTTCTTCGGCGAATATCGAAGATGGTAATCAGCACAGTTTTGCCGGGATTTTCAGCACACACCTTTCGGTGCAGGGGCTACCGGCACTCAAGGCTGCGGTGCTCGATGTATGGCGCTCCGGAGTTTCCCGCCAGGCCATTCTGGAACGCTTGCGAGCGTCGATGCTGGAAACGCCGGTAGAGATGACGGTGATCGTGCAGCGCATGGTCAAGGCCCGCTTCGCAGGCGTAGCCTTCAGCCATGATCCGTTTAGCGGGGAGGCAGTAACGCTGATTGAAACCGTCGCATCGCTGGGCGAAGCGATGGTCTCCGGGGTAGAGAAGGGCATGTCGGCGCGGGTCAGCGACCAGCAATTGCTGGGTTGTGACCCTGCGCTGGAGCCGCACAAGGCGTTGCTGCTGGAGGTGGCGACACTGGCTGCCAATGCGTCTGCGGCGTTGGGGCTGCCCGCCGATATCGAGTGGGCGGCGGATGAACAGAAACTCTGGCTGCTCCAGGCAAGACCCGTCACCAGTCTGCGCGAAGCACGCAGCCTGGAGCCGGTCCTGGAATGGGCCGAACTGTATATTGCCAGTGATGAAGCACTGATGGATTTCCGGCCATTGCCTGCCTTCGCGCAGTATTTCCGAAGCAAGCGCCGCCCGCTGGCCTTGTTCGCGCAAACCCACGACGTTTCGGCAGGTCAGGCGCTGTTGGTCAAGGCAAACCGTCAGGGGCTGGTCGAGCCAGCGATGAGCCAGCTGCTTTTGGACCGACTCAACACCGATCAGGTCGTGCTGGACTTCTCCGATCAGGTACGCCAGCAGATCCTCGAGCGTGGCGCATTGCGTGAGCGCCTGCTTGAGCTCAGTGATGAGCGGGTGGTGTGTTTTGTGGTCCGCGAGTTTCTGAAAGGTGAAACAGGGCTCATCACTCAGGCGTGCGATGACGGCTCGACGACCTGCGAATGGTCATCGGAAGGCTTGCTGGCGATCAATCGCGGCATCGCCGGGACGCAACGCGCCCGGCTGGTAGCGCACGACCCGACTGGCCCGGCAGATGCCCTGCAATTGCACAGCATTACTCACGCCGCCGGCGAACTGTTGGGCTCGGTGCAACTGGAGTGGGTGAGAGCCGGGCAGCAGTTGCACCTGATTGATTTCTCGCCGTTGTCGACGTTCGTGCAGGTAGAGGACTCAACGGAAATCCGCCTCATTTCTCCAGGTTATGCCGACGGGCCGGTGGTTGTAGTAACTGCCGGTCGGCAACTGGAAGAACTGAGTATCTCAGCCACCGTGTCGATCAACTCGATCCCCACGTCCAGCTCTCTAGGGGCTGAACTGGAGGAGCTTGAGCGACAACTGCGTGCTCATGACGGACAAGCCATTGTGGTCTCGCCACGCCCCTACGCGGCACTGGCGGCGTTGCTGCCGTTCGCGCGCGGTTTTGTCTTCGAGCAGGCGTCCATGCTTTGTCATCTTTCGATCCTCTTGCGTGAACACGGCATCCCCGCCGTGGAGTCCGAGGCGCTGTATCAACAGGGGCTGGCCGGACAACGGATCACTTTCAGCCAGAGCCCGAAGGCGCTGCCTCACGCTGTCAACGAAGTACGGGAGCTACAATGACTACGGATATTTCACTGCTGTTCTTCGATCCGCACACCCTCAACGGCAGCCTTGATTCTGCGCTGGTTGCCATTGTCGACACAGAGGCTGCTCGAGCCCGTCACTCGGACAACGGTCTGTTCATCCCCAGTGGTACGTTGCATGCGCAGTGGCTTTCCAATGCCCATCACATGCATGTACCCATGCCGATGAAGGACTTCGACTTTCAAGTCTTCAATGCCGGGCAGCGCAAGCGTACGCAAGACAGTCGCTCACGCATGCATGTGCTGGACCCGACGCTTCACCGTCGGCCGTCCGATCAGGCGCTGATGGCCACTCTGGCGGTGACGCATCACCTCGGTAAATGCAGCGTTTATCACTATATCCATGAGGGCGAAGCCGGGGCCTTGTTCCTGCACCTTATGGATGTCGAACCGGTAGAACGTGCTTCCTGGAGGGCCTGGCAACGTTTGGCCCGATCCGCTGCTGCGCGTGTGGCTGTTTCGCAACCGATGCTGAGTGATGACTGCTGGTACGTGCGCTGGCGGCCGGAAATGGAGCTGGAACGTAAATTCACCTCGTTTCAGATACCTGACATGTGGCAGTTGTCCACCGCGATGCACAAAGCGTTCGGAGAGGGCGCTTTCAAGGACCTGGTGCTGGAAATCGACCGTGACTTTCAAACCTACGATTATGAATCGCACATTTTCGAAGTGACGGGCGACCCGCTCGAAACCGGTTACATCTCGTTCATTCCTCAGGCCGATGGGCTGATGGCGGTCAAACGCAAATGGTTTCTCGAAAACGCCGAATTGCGCCGCGAAGACTTCAACACCGATCAGCCGGTGGCGTTTGCCGATATCGAAACTCACGCCCGCTCGATGACCTCGGCAAATCTGTGTCGGCTCAAGCCGTTCAGGCGTACTAGGATCGACATCAATTTCGAATCGCTGAGGACCGGCAATGGTTTTGGCGCGTATTTCGATGTCTGCCGCATGGTTGACGGCAGCGCAGAGTTTGCTCAGGTCGAGGTCGAGTATTGCCGCAGCAGGACATTGCACACGCTACGTGAAGTTGAAGAAGACTTTGAAACCGTATCCAACGTGATGCGCGATTTTCTGGCGGAGCGAAACCTGCCGTTTCAGCAGGATCTCTATTCGAAACTCGACTTTGCCCGTGAGGCGAGTCGGCTCTGAATTCACTTTGCCGGGGAGATAATCATGTCGCAATCCACGACCACGCAAACGGCTATTGTGTTTGGTAGCTGGAAGATCCGCCATCAGGAGCCGTTCGGCAGCGATGACCACACGTTGTATGCCATTGCTGCGGACACGGCATTGCTGGGCGAGCTGACCGCGGTCGCTGACCTGCGAGGCAGCCACCGGGTTCTGGCCCGCTGGGACGCCGATGGGGCAATGCTTCTTGATGATGAAAACGGTGATCTGGGCGACGAAACTTGCCACAACCTGTCCGGAGCCGCCATCCCGCTTGCGGTCATCACGTTACAGGCGGACCACGTGTATATCAGTCACTTGCTGAATCGCATTGATGTGCATCGTTCGCTTTTCGTACAGCCTCCGCTTGAGATCGAGCAGCCCGCAGTCCCGCAGAACCTGTTGATGGCGCTGCGCAACGCGTTCGAACGTAACCACCTGGCGATCAACAATTGGGAATGTCGCTACACCACTACCGAGCAGAGGTATGTCGAGTCCTTCGAGCTGGCGCCTGATTGCCATGCGCGGATGCTCGGCGAGGCCTGGTTTGATGCCAGTTTCAGCCCGGCAATGGCGCCGTTCACCAGTCAGTGCGGTGACGAGTTTCAGGTCTGGGATCATCAGGTGACCGCCGCCCGGGATGAGGACGGGGGCTATGTGTGGGTCGAGCATTGCAGCCGCAAACGCAAGCTGGCGGTCAATGAACCCATCGTGCAGTTGTTTCGCAGTGCGCCCGGGAGCTTGTCGGGCACGGTGAAGCACCTGGCGCTGGGCTCACCGACGCTGGAGGCCATGGCGATGAGCGTTGACAGCACATTGCAGGCACTTGGCGAGTATCGACGTTATGCATTCAGTGCGCCGTGCGAATCGGTGCAAAGCGGCAACCTGTTCGTGATCACGTTCGAGACCTGCACGCCGCTAGCTGCGCATTCGGTAAGTACGACACGCGGTGAAGTGCGCTTTCTCAAGTCCCGAGGCGTAATAGACCCTCAGGCAATTAACGCCGATCTGCACGAGCTGATGACGCGTCTGCACGCGTTCCTGGACGAGCGTCGCCAGGAATGCTGGCCGCTGGCCGACCGTTTTGCATTTCTGCACTCGCCATCGCCCTTTATCACCACCCGGGAGAGCCTGTACTCATGAGCCGCTATCTTTGCAATGGACGCTATCGATTCGAACTGGATGATCAGACCTCGGGCTCCGCACTGGCCCAGCGGCTGCGAGTGTTCCTGGCACCTTACTTTGCCGAAGTCGCGGACGACGGCCAGACAACGGTCGATTTAAGGGTCCGGCTGCACGACAGCACCGCTTTCAAACCGGAGTGGGTTGGCCTCTGCGTCACCCCCGACATCATCCGCGAAACCTATGCCCCTGGTTTTACCCTGCGTGTTCTGCGTGGCCACGACCCGCAGACCGGTCTGGACTACGCCTGGGATGCCGATACGCAGGTCGGCTACCGGATTGACCGGGCACGTCACACTGTTGATTTTCACGGCGACGAAAACGCATTCATTCACTTGATCGAGCTGGTGCGCTACTACGGCCTGCTGGTCGAGCAGGCCAAAGGCAGTGTGATCATGCATGCGTCGGCGGTGGTCGGGCCGGACGGTGGAATCGTTGCCATCGGCGGTGCGAAGGGAGCTGGCAAGACCACTACCATGCTGGACCTGGTGCTGTCCGAGGGGTATCTGTACTTTTCCGGTGACAAGCTTTTGCTGGACTGTATCGACGGTCGGGTTCGTGCCCGTGGCTGGCCGGACTACCCGCATGTCGGTGTCGGCACGTTGCGTACACACCCCGAACTGGCCAAGCGACTCGATCTGGCTGCGGTGGCTGATGACCTGTCGATTGCACACACCGAAAAACGCCTGTGCATGCCTGAAACCATGCGCGCCGCACTCAAGGCCAGTCCTGAAGGCTGTGGCTGGCTGCAAACAGTCGTACTGCCCAATGTCGCGGCGCGGGGCAAGTTGCAGATCCATGCAATGGGCCGCGATGCGATTCTGGAGCAAATCCACTCGCCCACGCTCTTCGAGTGGCCGCACCGTTTCGTGACCTCAACCTGGCACGGCCTGCTTGACGCCACTTCGCTGACCGATACCGTGCCAGCGCAGATCGTCCGGGGGCTGCTCGGCGTGCAATGGCAAAGTCGTGTCGGCGTGGCGCGTGAACTCATCAGCGCCTGAGACAAGGAGATTCCATGAACCACGCTACCCAATTGCGTCTGGCGCTGGTGGCCCCCAGCGGCTCAGGGAAGAGCACAACCGCTCAGTTGCTGCGTGAGCATTTCGAAGAGGCCGGGCTGTCGGTAGAGGTCATCAAGCTGGCCCAGCCACTGTATGAGTTGCAAGGCCTGTTCTACGAACAGGCCGGGGTGGAGCTGGCAAGCGGCAGTCAGAACCAGCGCCTGCTGGAGTGCATCGCGCGCGAACTAAGGGTTCTGGACGGTCAGTCGCTGGTCAAGAACTTCGCACGGCGGTTGCTGCAGTCGCGTGCGCAGGTTGTCATCAATGACGACCTGCGCGATGACACCGTCGACTGGCCGTATCTGTATGAGCAAGGCTTTCAGGTAATCAAAGTGCTGGCCGATTCATCCTTGAGGCAATCGCGTCTGGGCCAGCGCGGCGATATCAGTGTGGTGGAAAACAGCGCGCTTGACCTACAGATGCGCCGGATCGACGCGGATTACGTACTGCCCAATAGCGGTTCGTTGGCGCAACTGAAGCAGCGTGTTGCAGTGGTGGCCCGATGGGCAATGCACGGTGCTCAACGGCGGATAGCTTCATGAAAGGTGTTGATCCGTTGATATGGCTATTGATCGACGGGCTGTCGTGGGAGCTGGTCAACCGTTATCGGGCAAGAAAACCTGAGCAGCCCTCTGCGGGCTGGCCGTTCTACCCGCTGTTGCCGTTGTCGCCCAATTGTCAAACCCCGCCATCATTGCTGTCGATTTTCAGCGGTACACAGGTCAGCGAGCACGGTTTGACCGGCTATCTCGTCCCCGCGCCGACACCTCGTAACTGTCTGGCCGTGGCGGATGCCTTTCAGGCCTGGCCGCGCGATATCGACATGGTCTGGGACGAATGGGCTCGCCAAGGCATCACCTTTCGCCTGTGCGCGGTGCCCTTTGTCCAGCCGGACAGGCTGGGCAGCGCATTGCTCGGGCAAAGCTGTGTCTATGAGGGCTTTTCCGTACCTCCCGAGTTGATCGAAAACGGCGGGCACCTGCGCATCGAGAGGCTGGACATGGCTGCCAGGGTCAGCTCGCGCGAGGGCGGCGCAATGCTCGACTGGCCAGAGGAGGATGGCCGTGCCCCCTGCTGGTTGCCGCTGGGCAGTACGGTGCACTTGCCGCTGCCGGAGAAAGGGCCTGGCAACGTTTGCAAGGCGATTGCGCTGCGTGCCGTATGTGTCGAGGACCGGATAAGTGTGGTCAGTTTCGGCTACCAAGAGGTTCAGGCGCTGGATTTGCAGAGCGACAAAAGCAAGGCTTATGTGGCCAGAGACCTGACCGTGCTTTATCGCGGCGGACAACTGGGCAAGCGGCTGGACGAAGGCGGGCAGGGCACAGCGGAGTGGCTGTTGCTGGAACTGATGCGGGAGATGCATGAAAGCTTTTGCAGCGACATTGTCGGCGCAGTCCGTGCGGGTGATGCACAGCGAGTCATCGGTTATTACCCGGTGGTCGATCTACTTTCGCATCATTTGCTCAAATACCTTACGCCAGACTGGGCCAGTGAGCGCATGCGCGAGGTCGGGCAACAGTTGTTCGATGAAGTATCGGGTTGGGTCGACGAGCTGATTCAGCGCTGCATGAATGCGGCGGGTGGCGAGGTACGCTGCGTCGCTCATTCGGATCACGGCATGGCCCCGGTCCATCACGACCTATACCCGAATGCATTTTTCGAGCGTCAGGGCTGGCTGGTCTATGACTCGGCGGGCGTGCCGGATATGCAAAAAAGCGCAGTAGTCTTTCATCCGGCAGACAACGGTCTACTGCTGTTCAATGAGGCGCGGCTCGCGATGTCGGGGCATGACCCCCGTTCAGTCACCGAAGCCTGGCGGCAAAGCCTTGCGCAGCCTTTTCGACATGAATGGACGATGTTCGAGTGTCCGGGCGAGCAGTGTTTCCCTGAAGGCTGGACGGGCTCCTGCTACTGGCAGGCTCCAAGAGGGTCCCGACTGGTTGCGGCACGTTCAGAGCACTGTGTCCGCCTCAGCCGTAAAGGTGGCGACCACACGGTGTGTGCCTCTGACCCGTGGTTGCGTGGTGTAGTACTGGATGCCAGCAGCACGCCATTGCCATGTCCTGCCAACGCTGAACTGACATTGCCCGAGATTCGCCAATGGCTGACCGCCGCGTTGTGAAACCTGCCCCGATCATTTCAGCCACAGGGAGCTTATCCATGAATTTTGACAGCCTGCTGTTGGACATCGACGGTACACTCATCCTCAAGGGACAGCCTTTACCCGGTGCAGCCGAGGCACTGAGTTTCGCCAGAGCTCAAGGGCTGCGCCTGCAACTGCTGACCAACACCACGGCAAAGATGCCGGTGGATCTGGCGCAAGAGTTGTGTCGGGCCGGAATCGAGGTGGCCCCCGACGAAATTCAAACCGCTACAACGGCCTGTGTGGGCTACTTGCAACAGCATGCGCAACTCAAGTGCCATCTGCTGGTGCCCGACTCGATCAGAGCGGCCTTCAACGGCATTCTTACAGACGATACAAACCCTGACGTGGTGGTCATCAGCGATATTGGCGAGGCATTCGATTACGCCACGCTGAATCGCTGTTTCCGCATGCTGCGGGGCGGCGCTCGTCTTATTGCGTTGCAAAAAAACCTGTTCTGGTTTGATCACGACGGCGAACGCCTTGATTGCGGAGCTTTCATCGTCGGTCTTGAGGCCGCAGCGCAGGTTCAGGCGCTGGTCATGGGCAAGCCGTCACCCATGTTCTTCAACGCCGCCTTGCGCAAGCTGGATACCTGCGCCAGCCGCACTCTGGTGGTGGGCGATGATGTGCTGACGGACTGCGCCGGGGCGAAAGCCGTTGGTGCCAGCAGCCTGCTGGTGCGTACCGGAAAATATGATCCGGCACTTTTTGATGCCCATAGGCAAAACGTGGATGCGGTGATTGACGGCATTGCAGATTTTCCGCGCTGGTGGGCCTCCGGCAATGCCGCAGATCGTCATGACCAACGTTAAGTAACCGGATTACAAGGACGAATCATCAATGCAGACAGCATGTGCCAAAAAGTCGAAAGAACGCCCGGAAAACATATCGGAGCGGATTTACGCTCGCATCAAAGAAGACATTTCCGAGTTTCGCCTATTACCCGGCGAACGATTTACTGAAGGTGAAGTGGCCGAACGCGTTCAGGCCAGTCGTACACCGGTCAGGCAGGCATTGTTCAGGCTGGAACAGGAAGGGTACGTGGAGGTTTATTACCGAAGCGGCTGGCAAGTACGCCCCTTTGATCCCCGACATTTCGAAGAGCTGTACGACGTGCGTGTGGTGCTTGAACTGGAGGCGCTTGCCAGGCTGGGCTTGATGGACCTGAGCGTCGAGCCGCTGATCGACGAACTCATACGCACCTGGCTGGTGCCGAAACATGAGCGATTGAGGGACACCGATCTCCTGGCCAGATTGGGCGAGCGGTTTCATTGTGCGTTGGTAGAGGCCGTGGGTAACCGGGAAATGGCGAGGCTGCATTACGAGATAACCGAGAAGACCCGGACTATCCGGCGTCTTGAGTTCAGCGCCTCCAGGGTCGATGCAACCTACGAAGAGCATGGCAGCATTCTTCAGGCCCTCCTGCAACATCAACCTCAGCAGGCTCAGCAGTTGCTGGAAGCGCATGTCGAATTCAACAAGGAGGAAGCGCACAGAGCCACCCAGCATGTTTTACGTCGCGCGCGGCATTACGCCGAGAAAAGCCGCGAGCCCGCCAGGCTGCGCGTGCAAACACAATGATTGGTGGCTGCGGTGCTGCGCGTTTCGGTTATTTAATGAATCACCGATAGCGCAATGCCTCCAGCAACAGGGCAAACGCTGGCGATGCCTGGCGTCTGCTCGGGTAGTAGAGGTGGAAGCCGGCAAACGTCGGCGACCAGTCGTCCAGCACCTGAATCAGGCGTCCGGCTTCGATGTGTTCGGCGACAAGGTCATGCGGGATGTAACTCAGGCCGACGGTCTGCCCACGCTGACACGGCGGGCAATGGCTTGCCCTATGGAGCTGGCACCGATGACTACGGTGACTTTTCTCGGGTCTTCATGAACAGTTCCTCGGTGAAACTCGGACAAATGCGCTGTAGGCGCACCTTCAGCGTGATGTCCGGATCACCTTATAGCGCTGTCATTTGGTCAACAATGGGGTGTTATCGGTATAGGCTCATGAGCTCAGCTCATGAGTAAACATTGAAGAAGACGCTCGTACAATCAGGTATCAGTATTTCTGCTTGAGCCTCGACCACATCAACGAGGCAAGCGAGCGGGATGCCATGAGCTTTTCCTCGGCTCGAACTGCAGAGGGCAAGGCATGCCAGGGTATGCTGGCGGCTCGGTGGTGCTGCAAGTGCAGGTTGATGTGGTAGGGCCAGATGAAAAACCGCCCCAGCCAGCCGACGCGCCAGGCGTATGTCCATTCTTCCCAGCCAGGTGTGACGCCGGGGCCGCCGCTATGCTCGGCCATGCTGCGAATTTTCTGCAGCAGGGTGCCGACCGTAATCAAGGGCAGGAACCACAGCATCGCTATCAAACCGAACGTTTGCGCCGAGCATTGCCAGATGAGCGCGGCGACAATCATCAGCCAGATCAGCGCTGCCGCAGTTAGCGGGCGGGTGATCGCTGGCGGCGCGCCTCCTGCGGCCTTGTAGGCGGCAATATTGCGCAGCGTATTGATCAGCAGCAAGTCTCCCAACAGTTGTCTGGCCAGCAGCTTCGCGGTTAACGGCCGGAAATGCCAAGGCTGGCGGTAATAGAGAAAGCGTCGTTCCGGGTCCTGTTCGGTACCCGCGTGCTGGTGATGGTCCAGGTGCAGGGGGCGGTAGAATTCGATCGGCACCAGGCCTGGAACACCGATAGCCAGATTGATCAGAAAGTCGTTGATACTGCGCTGTCGAGTCAGGTGGTAGTGGGTTGCATCGTGATACAGCACGAACAACGCGTGCTGTCTTGCCGCCACGACGAGCACCGTCAGCAGATAGAAGCGCCAGTCTGCGAGGTAAATCGCGACACGAATCGTGACCAGTATGCACAGCCATTCGAGCAGCATTGCCGATAGGGTGCGCATGTCCACCGCACAGCGCCTGAGGACCAGAGTCGTCATGCCGCATGCCAGACCGGTGATCAGACCATAGACCATGTCGGTGAAGACATGCTGCCCGGTGGTCATCACCGTCAGCATCAGCACCGCGCTCCAGAGGGCAAATACCCAGGTGGATCGCAGCCGCAAACCGCCCATGACGACGCTGATTGCAACGGGCAACGCTACATGCCCGCTGGGTGAGGCCGCCAGTGGCGCATCGAGCCGGTACAGCCAGTCGAGCCACGCAGACCCGGTTTCAGGACGCAGGATCATGGTCGGCCAGAACAGGTGGCTGATCAGGCACAGCCCGGCGGCCAGGGCGCCAGCGAAAAAAACCGGCAGCAGCCATGAGGACTTACGGCCCATGTACACAAGCACTGGCATCACCAGCGTATAGCTGAGATACAGCGGCAGCGTGAACGGCAGCAAGGGCATATGAAGGTCGACGATGCCTGGCTCGACGAGCCTGACAGCGCCCATTGGAACGTGTGTCACCAGAAAGTACAGCAGGCCGGTGACCAGCAGGTAGACCAACAGCCAGGTAACGGGGCGATCAGTGCTGGACGTGGCGCAGTGATGAGGATGCATGGATGCGAAGCCTGGTTCATTCAGTACGTGCACAAGCGAACACCCGGACAGGCCAGGCTGTGCGCAGCGATGATTTCAGAAGAAACGGGACATTGTGCGGAGAGACTGATTGCCCTCGGCGGCCCGGCAATTCAGAATCCGGTCATTGTGTTTCCATACATCGAAGGCCTCCATGAGTTTGTGCGCGACCGCCGTTGGGCGCCCCGATTTACGATCAGATGATATCGATCGGATGTTCGAGATTTATTCTGCCTGCTATCAGGATACCTGCCGGGCTCGATTCGAGCAGGACCTTGACGACAAGACGCATTGCGTCGTTCTGCGTGACACCCATGACACGATTATGGGGTTCACAACGCTGAAACTGTTTGAAATGAGCTGGGACAATCAGCCCTGCAAATTCGTTTTTTCCGGGGACACTATCATCACCCCTGAACACTGGGGCAGCCAGCAACTGGCATTCGCCTGGTCACGACTGGTGGGCGACCTGTGGCGTCAGGCTCCCGATGTTCCCCTGTACTGGTTTCTGATCTGCAAGGGGCACAGAACCTATCGCTATCTGCGGGCAATGGTACTGGATTACGCACCGCGTGCGGGTCATTCGACAGCGCCTCGTGTCCAGGCCTTGATGAATCACCTGGCACATACGCGTTTCGGCGATGCCTACGACCCGGCAACCGGTGTGCTTTCATTCAAGACACCGCAGGGCCGCCTCAGCGCGGAGCTTGCACTGATCTCGGAGAATCACGCGAAGCTGCCGGAAGTCGAGTATTTCCTGCAGAAGAACCCTGGTTACGCCGAGGGCGATGAACTGGTCTGCCTGTGTCGTCTCACCCCCGAAAACCTGCGGCCGCTGGCTCGACGGCTGTTTATGACCGAGCAGTGTTCGGCGTGCTGATTCGTCAGGCCGGTGCGGCGGACAATTCGCAACTTCTCGACTTTCAACGGCGACACACGATGCGCGGGAGCATGCCGCTGCGTTTTGACCGCAGCCCGGATTACTTCGCCCTGCATCGCTGTCATGCCGACGATCAGCGCACCTGGATAGCCGAAAGCCCGGACGGTGAGCTGCGCGGCGCGGCGAGCCTGGTGGTGCGTGATGGCTACCTGCACGGTGGTGTCGAGCCGGTCGCATATCTGGGCGATCTGCGACTGACGCCGGATCGCAGACTGTCCGGGGCATGGATGGCCGAGGTAGCGGCGCGTCTCGCGGATCTTTCCCGTGAAACAGGCGTGCAGCATGCCTATTGCTGCATCATCCGTAACAACGCCCTGGCGACCCGGTCGCTGCTGCGAGGACGACGAGCAAACCCGCTGAAACTCGCACACTGGCGTGGCTACAGTAACGTCTCAGTGTACGGCCAGCGTGGCTTGAGTAGAGTTCCCCGTACGAGCGCCAAGGTGAGGGTGGTACGCGCAGCTCCCCGGTATCTGGATGCGCTGAGGGCGTTTCTCGATAGCGAGTCATCCCGACAATCGTTCGGTTGTGTGTTCAGCGAGGCGGAATTTGAGCGCAGGCTGAGTCAGTGGCCGGATTTCGGCATTGACTCGTTTCTGCTGGCTGTCGATGACCGCGACAACCTGCTTGGCTGCGTCGCGCCCTGGGACGCCGGGAAGATAAAACGTATCGTCGTCGAACAGATGCCCCTGACGCAGCAGTTACTGCGCCTTGGCTACAATGCGCTCGCACCTCTGGCAGGCCGACCGGGTATCGCCGCGCCTAGCCAGGCCCTGCGGGATATCTACCTGACCCATCTGCAGGTTCGCCATCGTGACCCCGAGGTGTTTTGCGCACTGCTGGATGTTGCCTGGAAGCAGGTCCGCAACGACTATTCGCTGATGCAATTATGCCTGTACGACCAGGACCCGCTGTGGAAAGCAATGCATCGTTATCACGCCTTTTCCTTGCCGATGGACCTTTACACGGCACCCTGCGGCAGCCACGCAGCCGACTTTAAAGAGGCTTGTGCGGCGAGTATTCCGGGCTTCGAAATCTATCTGGTGTAGAGCGTTCTGGCGCACGTGTCTGGTGCAGGACGTCCAGCAATGTTCGCCAGAATCTCGCCGGGTCAAAGCCTGCGCCGCCCAGTATTGGCTGACCATGATCCAGATCCGGCAGGCAGATCTGCGGTACGCCTGGCAACGACAGGTTTTCCATATAGAACTGACCGTCATGCGCATGCCCGGGACGCAACGCATTCAGGCGCTGATGGTGAGTATCGAATTGCGAGCGGCGCGCAGCGGACCAACTGACGACATGCAGGCAGTGCAGCTTGTCGGGCAGGGCAGAGAGTATTTTGGCAACCTGTGGATCGCGACTGCTGCTGATGTCCCGGGTGCCAGCAGCCAGCGGAGCGCTGTTGATCATCGCCTGACGGAATCTGTCCATTCGGTAACTTCTGCCAGCGCCGGCGGCACCGTGGCCCAGCAGCGTATCAATGATCGGCGATGGTCCTGCGGGCGGCTGCACCAGAGCGATGCCGTCACAGGCGTCGAGCAGGTTCTTGTTCTGTGACAGCGCTGCCAGCGTATCCAGACCACCCTTGCTATGAGCCAGCACCACAAAGCGCTGGTCTGGCTTGAGTCTGCTGCCGAGTAGGGTCGCAATGTGCCTGCCTTGCTCAATCACACCGCGCGAAGAGCGCACCGGCATGCGCAGGACATCGTGCCCCGCAGAGGTGAGGGACCGGGCACAGGCGCGATTGCAGTAGAGGATGAATTCCGAGTAAAGACCTGCAACCAGCACGACCAGGGTGTCTTTTGGCAGGGCGGGCAAGGGCGCTTGCCAGCGCTGCAGGAACAGATCGGTCCAGTCCAGCTCCGCAGGATGACGCACGAACGCTGTAGCCGGGAAATGCATTTGCCATTCCTCGAAGCCCTCGGGTTCCCAGATCGTCCTCATACGAGCCGATCCCGGAAGCTGCCTTCAGCGCTGTTCATCAAGCGCCTGGCGAGCGTTGTCGAGCAGCTCACGTGTGTCGATTCGGTCAGGATGGAAGCCAGGCACGAACCAGAACAGCCCGGCAGGCACGATGCGCGAAAGCAGGCCCGGATTGACGAACAACCACCACTGCAGGCGCAGCCATTCGCGCCAGTTGCGGTGTTGCCGGTCCCCGCGCACGAGGTGATAGGTGAAGTAAGTAAGGTCGAAAGTGAAGTACACCGAAAGGCTCGTCATCGCTACCCAGCGAAGCAGGTAACGCCGCAGCGGGTTAGGTTCCACCTTGCACAGCACGTCATAGGCCACTGCCTTGTGCTCGATCTCTTCCATTGCGTGCCAGCGCCACAGGCGGGCCATCGTTGGGTCGGCGCCCGCCATGAATGCCGGGTTTCGCAGAATCTGCTCGGACAGTATTGCTGTGATGTGTTCAAGGCTGGCCGTCAGTGCCAGACGAAAGCTGGCTGGTAATCGCTCGCTTTCCTTTCTGCGCCGCAACAGCATGCGTTCCAGTTTTTCGACCGGTGCGCCCTGTGCGCCCAGAAGCAGGTTATAGGCACGGTGCTCGCGGATGTGCGACGCTTCCTGATAGACGAAATCGTCGACGGCCTTTTCCAGAGCGCTGCCTTTGTCGAGCTTGTGGCGAAAATGCACCACACTCTCGATGAAGATTTTTTCCCCTTGGGGAAACATGAACGACAGACAATCGAAAAAGCGCGTGGTGTGCGTCCGGCCGTCATGCCAGTAGCGGGGGATACTGGCATCGAAGGTGAAGCGTATTGATCGGTGCGCGATTACCTGCGGGGAAAGCATGGCCGCCGAGCGTCTGGACAGAATTCGTTTGAAGAGCGACATGGGGCTCGGCTTAGCGTGATGTCAAGGCGCACAGTGTGCCAGACTCCGGCAGGCTTGAAACTGCCGAATAACCATACTGCCGTTCCGGCAGGTATACTTCGGGGCTTTCGAATGTGGTCATTCAGGCGCAGATATATATGGATATTTCCCCGGCACGCCGCTTCGACAAGGCCAACCTGGCTGTACTGGCGCTTCAGACGCTATTCTGGGGCGCTACGCTCACCTGGCTGTCCCACACCGGCGCAGGTTCATGGAAATGGCTGGTCCTGATTCCGTTCTGTCTGGTCATGCAGGGTGTGTTCTCGATGATGCACGAGGCGTTTCACAGCCTTGCGCACAGCGAAAAAACCCTCAATTACCTGATGATGTGGTGGGCTTCGACCCTGTTCGGGGCGTCCGCGACGCTGATCCACATCAATCACCTCGGGCACCACTCACGGAACCGCACACGTGCCGAACTGGCCGATTTTGCCATGCCGGATGAATCGCTGCTGCGTAAACGGCTGGAATACTATTTTGCGGTGCTCGGCGGTATCTGGCTGGCGGCGTTCGTCGGCAGCCTGCTGTTGCCCTTGCTGCCGCCACGTATAGCAGATCGATGGTCGCAGAGCGGTGAGGTCAATACATACGCTGCGGCATTCAAGGATTTCTCGATCAGCGACTTTCAGCGCATCCGCAAGGAAGTCATTACCGGCATTGCCGTCTGGCTGACGTGCGCCTACCTGTTTGGCTGGTCCTGGGAAGTGGTACTGATTGCCTATATCGCATTCGGTTTTTCCTGGTCATCGCTGCAATGGGTCTATCACATGCGCACCCCGATAGATGTCGTCGAAGGTGCCTACAACATGCGCGCGCCACGCTTGGTCCGCTGGGCATTCCTCAACTTCAACTACAACCTGACTCACCACCGCCACTCACAGATGCATTGGCAGCTCATGCATGCGGCATCCAGTCTCAAGGAAACCCGCCCTCTATGGTTCGGCTGGCTGCAGGTGTTCATGCCTCCGCAGCGACTGCCCGATGACCTGACTCAGCTCGACAAGACCTACTTTTGATGCAGGCGGGTGAAGAGGTGAAAAGGGCCTTGTGGCGCTCGTTCATGGACAGTGCTCACGCCACGCTCGATCACTGGCAAGGTCTGTTCGAGCAGCCCGAGCAATCTCAGCAGCGTTTATTGATGCGTATGTTGTCGGCCAACCGTGACTGCGCCTTCGGCCAAGCCCATGATTTTGCCGGAATCCGCGATGCTGAAGAGTTTCGCAAGCGGGTACCTATTCATACCTATGCTCAACTGCAGCCCTGGATCGAGCGTGCGCAGCAGGAACAAGGGCCGATACTGACCGCCAGTCCGCCGCTGTTCTTCGAGCGCAGCAGTGGCAATAGTGCACTGCAGAAACACATCCCCTATACGCAGGAATTCCTTGGCCAATTGCAGGGTTCGTTGACGGTATGGCTGGCGGATATGTACCGCCAGGTCCCGGAGGTCAGCCATGGCAGCGGGTACTGGTCCATGTCGCCGCCCTTGCAGCAGCCTGCAATGACGGCCAACGGCATACCGATCGGCAGTGTCAGCGATCTGCAATATCTGCAAGGCAGTGCAATCGCGGGGCTGGCCGGCACATTGCTGATTCCTGAACTGGCCAGCGACGTGGCGCACTGGCGCAGGCAAACGCTGCTCGCCCTGATTGCAGATGCCGGGTTGAGCTTTATCAGCGTGTGGAGCCCGACGTTTCTTACCAGCCTGCTACAACCGTTGCTCGACACTGAAATGCTCGAAAGTCGGCAGATAGTTGCCTGGCTTGAAGAAAGGTTGCCGGTACCCCGCCAGAAAGCCTTGCGCCACGCGCTTGCTCATGGGGTATTCACCGAGTTGTGGCCTCGTCTGGCGGCGGTAAGTTCCTGGATGGACGGGCCGAGTCGCGTGTACGCCCAGCAACTGGCTGTGCGTTTTCCTCAGGCGCGCTGGTTAGCCAAAGGATTGTTCGCGACCGAAGGTGTGGTCAGCCTCCCGTTCGGGGAAGGGGCTGGCTGCCCGTTGGCGATAGGCAGTCATTATCTGGAATTCATCGGGGACGACGGGGTGCCGAAAGAGGCTCACTCCCTGCGCATGGGGGAAACCGCGCAAGTGCTGTTGACTACCGGTGCAGGTCTTTACCGATATGCACTGGGTGACCGGGTGCGCGTAGTCGGTAAACTCGCCGGAACGCCGCGTGTGGAGTTTGTCGGGCGCTGCGCAAGTACCTGTGACCTGGTGGGCGAGAAGCTCGATGAGCAAGTGGTCGAGCGAGCCCTTGCGCAATGCATGGACGCAGCCGACAGCGCATGCCTGATACCCGACTCCAGCAGCACACTGCCGCATTATGTGGTCCTTTTGTGCACCTCAACGACGACGCTGGCAAGCATTTGCCGCACTGCGTTGGCCAACGATATTGAAATGGCCCTGCAGCGTTCCTTTCACTATGCACACGCGCGCACACTGGGTCAGCTGGGTCCGGTGCGTATGCGTTTTGTCTGTGGCGGGGCGCAAAAACTCGCAGACTTGCTGCAGCGCGCTGCAGAGTCGACGGGCATTCGTGCAGGCGACGTCAAGCCGCGTGCATTGATCAGCCGTCTGGACACGGCTGAGGCGCTTCTTGCAATCACGGACGGATCTGAATGCACACAACGTTGAGCAGTGAAACCGATACCCATAGCGACGGCACACGTGAGCAGTGGTATGTGGCGTGCACGCAAAAGCAGCTGCGTAAAGGCAAGCCATACCGGGCCACGATACTCGGCCTGAATATCGTTCTGTTTCGCCGCCGCGATGGGCAGCCCGCTGCGCTGCTGGACCAATGTGTGCACCGTGGCACAAGGCTGTCAGCCGGCAAAATCAAGGATGATTGTCTGGTATGCCCGTATCACGGCTGGCGCTATGACGCGAACGGTCAAGTGGTACATATTCCCAGCGTAGACGCCAGGCAGGGCGCAGCGAAGTCGCCTGACTATCGCTACCGGCAGCGCCATTTTGCCGTCTGCGAGCAGGACGGCCTGGTCTGGGTTTACACCGGCACACGCGATGCTCGCGAAACACCGATGTTTCGGCTTCCGGCCTATGGCGAGCGGCCGTGGCAATCCTATTTCATGATCAACACCTTCGACGCCGATGTCGGCAGTCTGGTGCAGAATTTTCTGGACGTGCCGCACACGGTATTCGTTCACGAGGGTATTTTTCGTTCCAGCAGCGGTCGAACCATGGAAGCGACGCTCTCCTGCAAGGCGCAGAGCATTGAGGTTGTCTATCACGACGAAGTCGACGAGATCGGGATGATGCAATGGCTGACCAACCCGGACGCCGAGCCGCTTGTGCATACGGATCGTTTTCTCGCGCCTAATGTGACGTTTTGTGATTACCTCTGGGGGGCACGCTCAGGCTTTCTGATCGTGAGCCAGATCACGCCAGTCGATGATCGCCAGTCGCGCGTTTACACCTATATTGCATACCGTTTTCCAATGCCGGCCTGGGTTCTACGGATATTGCGTCCGTTCATCCATCTGTACACGCACATCGTCATTCAACAAGACGTCAAAATCATTCGAGCGCATCGCGAAGGGCTCGACAACGCCTCCGGTTTCAAGCCGTGCAATGTGCCTGCCGATGCAATCCACGTCGGCGTCGAGCAACTGCTTGCTGCGGTCCGGCGCGGCGAGGCGCTGCCGCAAGCACAGCGCCGCGAGCGGCGGATTCGATTCGAGCTTTGATCCCGCGATGCTTTAACTGACTTTCAGCCTCGGCTGCACTGAATCCGCCAGTTGCGTCAGTATCAGGCAGCACGACACCGCGCCTGCATCCAGCACGCCGAGCGATCGTTCGCCCAGGCGACTCGCTCGGCCGATCTTCGCTACCAGGTCACGGGTTGAATCGCGCCCTTGTGATGCGGCGCTTTTCATCGCGTCAAGGGCTGCGCTGAATGATTCACCCCGGGCGTGGGCCTGCTCGAAAGCTTCGACGGCTGGAATCAGGGTGTCCATCAGGCATTTGTCGCCGATGCCGGCTTCGGTGATGTCCTGCAATGAAGTGAGGCCACCGCGCAGCAGTCTGGCGAAGGTGGCAGCGTCGATCTGCTCACAGCCGCGCACCTGATCGGCCATGCCGATAAACAGGCTGCCGTACAGTGGCCCCATGGAGCCGCCGATGCCTTCCATCAGGCTGAGGGTCAGTTCATCCAGTGCTTCGGCAAGGCTCAGTTGCCGGCCTTCAATGGTCCGGCCGCAATGGGCAAAGCCTTTGGCCATGTTAATGCCGTGGTCGCCGTCACCAATCGCGCCATCAACCTCGCTAAGGTATTCGCGATTGGCGACGATCACGCTGACCAGATCAGTGACGATGGCAGTGCCGTCATGGGTGGAGAAATGCTGGCTCATGGTTCACTCCGTCTGGGTCATGCCGATGGAGCGGCAAGGGTGGTCGATCAGGGTTTTCAGTTCGGCGTCCAGGCCCAGTACGGTGAGGGTTACGCCCATCATTTCCAGCGATGTGAAGTAATTGCCGACGTAGCAGCGATGAATATGCAACCCCTTGGCCTTGAGCTGGCTTTCGACTTCGGCGTAAAAAATATACAGCTCCATGACAGGTGTTGCGCCAAGACCGGATACCAGCACGACAACGCTGTCGTCAGCACTGAAGTCGCGGTCGGCGAGGATAGGTGCCAGCATGCGCTCGGCCATCGCGGCTGCCGACTCGATGGCAATGACCTCGATGCCCGGTTCGCCGTGGTGGCCAATACCCAGCTCCATCTTGCCGTCCGGAATCTGAAAATTGGGTTTGCCGACCGCCGCAATGGTGCAGGGCGTCAGACCGATACCTATTGAACGGCACTGATCCACGGCTTTCTGCGCGACTCTAATTACGCCATTCAGGTCATAACCTTGTGCGGCGGCAGCGCCACCGACTTTCCACATGAAAATTTCCCCGGCCACGCCACGACGTTTGGCGATATCGGATTTTGGTGCCGAGGCTACGTCATCGTTGGCGACCACGGTGCGGACTTGCAGATCCTTGCTGGCGGCCATTTTCATCGCCAGCTTCACGTTCATGTTGTCGCCCGCATAATTACCGTAAAGGCAGGCGATTCCAGCCCCATGATCGGCGGCACGGAAGGCGTCGAAAAAGCTTTTCGCAGTGGGCGAGGAGAAAATCTCGCCGACCGCTACGGCGTCCACCAGACCGGGGCCGACGTAGCCGAGAAAGGCCGGCTCGTGGCCCGACCCGCCACCCGTGACAATGCCGACGGAGCCTTGCACGGAAGGCCGCGCTTTGCTGATAACCCGAGGGTTATTGTCACTCTGCGTCAGTTCGGGGTGCGCGACCAGAATGCCGCGCAGCATGTCCTCGACCACTTGGTCCGGGTCGTTTATCACTCGGTTCATAACGCGATTTCCTGTGTTCTTTTTATAAGGATCGGGTGGGTCAAGGTTGCAGAACGACCTTCAATGATTTGTCGCCACGCTCCATGACCGCGAACGCCTCCTTGAACTCCGCCAGGGGGAATTTGTGCGTGACGACATCGCGCATGTCGATCTTGCGATTGCCGATGAAGTCGATGGCACGCGGGTACATGTAGGGCCCCAGATGGGAGCCGAGTACGTCCAGTTCCTTGCGGTCGCCAATGATCGACCAGTCCACCGTGGCCTCGTCGTTGAACACGCTGAACTCAACAAAACGCCCGAGTTTACGCAGCATCGCCAGGCCCTGATTGACCGCCTTGTGATGCCCGGTGGCTTCTATATAGATGTCGCAGCCGTAGCCGCCGGTGATCTCACGGATCTTCGCCAGTACATCGACCTCGGCCGGGTTCCACACCTCGTCAGCGCCCATGCGCAAGGCGAGGGCGGCGCGCTCGGGTTTCATGTCCAGCACGATGAGTTTTTTCGGGTTGCGCATACGCACTGCGCCAATGATCCCGAGGCCCAGCGTGCCCGCACCGGCGACCACCACGATGTCGTCGAAATCGACATTGGCTCGTTCTGCCGCGTGCAATGAGCAGGCCAGCGGTTCGATCAGGATCGCTTCGTCCGGGGCAATCGAATCCGGCACTTTATGGATGATGCCTTCTTTGGTGAAGATCATGTACTGGGCCATCGCGCCCTGCACGTTGTTCTGAAAGCCGTACAGGTCGTGTTTCTGACACATCCAGTATTGTCCGTGGTTGCAGAAGCGGCAGCCCCAGCATGGGACGATCTGCTCGGAAATCACCCGGTCGCCGATCTGCACGCCACGCTTTTCTGCACCTGGGCCGAGTGCGACCACCCGGCAGACAAATTCATGGCCCGGAATCATCGGTGGCTTAACGTAACGGGGCTGCTCGGCATCGCCCCAGAATGACGGAGCGCCGCGATAGGTCTTGATGTCGCCCATGCAAATCCCGCATAGCTCTACCTTGGTGAGGATTTCGTCGGGGCCTGGCGTCGGCACATCGACGGTCTCCAGCCGGTAGTCTTCCGGGCCATAGCAAACCACCGCTTGCATGGTGGACGGAATCACGGGAGAGAGTTGTTCGGCGGTGCGTTCAATGACGGTGGACATGACGATAAACCTCGCAACAGAAAAGTGAATTACTGGATGCTGTAGCCGCCGTCGATCACCACGTTTTCGCCGGTGATCATGCTGGCGGCATCGCTGAGCAGGTACAGGGCCAGCCCGGCTATTTCCTCCGGCTGGGCGAAGCGGCCTGCCGGGATCTGCGATTTGGCCCGCTCTCCGACTTCGCCCGCCCAGGCTTTTTTGCCCAGCGCGGTCTCGACGATGGTGGGCGAGATGGCATTGACGTTGATGTGCGGTGCCCACTCCATGGCCAGTACTTTGGTCATGCCGACCACGGCAGCCTTGCTTGCGCAGTAGGCGACGTGCCGGTCCAGGCCGATTACGGCGGCCTGCGAGGCGAGGTTGACGATGCGCCCGCTGCCTTGGGTGAGCATGTGCCGGGCGCAGGCCTGCGCCACGAAAAAGCTGGCTTTCAGATTGATATCCAGAGTGGTGTCCCAAGCCTCTTCGCTGACATCGACAGCCTTGTCCAGCACGGCAACACCGGCGCTGTTGACCAGATAGTCGATGCGCTTGAAGTGCTCGAACACGGTGTCGATGGTGCTGTTGACCTGATCGATCCTGCGCAGATCGACTGTGATGCCGATGTTCCCGCTGCCAAGGCTGGCAGCCACGTCGACCACTGCCAGGTCCCGGTCCAGAAGTGCGACCCGCGCGCCTCGCTCGACCAGCAGGCGGGCACAGGCAAGACCAATCCCTGCGGCCCCGCCAGTAATGACCGCGCAACGGCCATTGAGATCGAAGGCCTTGTTCCAGAATTCAGACATGAAAATGACTCCTGTAGCGCTGGTTGATTGATGAATCGTCACGCTCTGCGTGTTGCCGCACACGCAAGATGGGACGCAGAGCGCCCAGAGCTGCGCTCCCACGCTGGAGCGAACGGTGCCGGCAGGGACACCTCTCGTTCCTCACGCTCCGCGTGGGAATGCCTTTCGTGACGCTCCGCGTCACAAATCTGCGCTACGACGCTTGGCTTACTTGCCGCCGCTGACCTGTTGATACAGCGCATCGGCGTTGGCGTCAGTGACCGGCACCCAGGGCAGGATGTAGTTCTTGTCCGTGCCGTCGCCCCATTTGACGTCCTTGGCGTAGCGTTGCCAGATCACCGACTGCGGCTTGTAGTCTTTCCCGGCCAGGGCGCGCAGGGCGACATCAAGTGCGCCCTGGGATTGCGCCTGAGCGTCTTGCAGGAAGGTGGTGATTTCATTTTTCTTCGCCGCCTGAATCGCATCAGGCATGCCGTCGATGGAGGTGATCGGCACGTCCGCAGGCTTCAGATTGCGGGATTTCACCGCTTGCAGGGCTCCGAGAGCCATGTCGTCGTTCTGCGAGATGATCCCGGAGATACCGCCGTTCTGATGCGCGTTGAGCCAGTCTTCGGTCAGCGTCTGGGCTTCGGCACGTGACCAGTTGGCGGTTTTCTTCTCGATGATCTTCATGTCCGGGTGTTTGCTCAGGACTTCCAGCTCGCCCTTTTCCCGATCAATCTGTGCCGACTGGCCAATCGGCCCCTGAATGATCACCACATTGCCTTTGCCTTTGAGCTTGTCGACCATGGCCTGTGCCTGGAGGCGACCGCCCTCGACATCGTCGTTGCCGACGTAGGGCACTTTGTTGCCGGCAACCCGGGTGTTGGAAGCGATCACCGGAATGTCGTTCTCCATCGCCCTTGCCACGGTGCCGACGCCTGCCTTGGTGTCGATGGGCACAAAAATGATCGCATCGTAGTGCTGAGTGATCATGGTTTCGATCTGGTTGTTCTGGGTCAGTGCGTCGTAGTTACCGTCGAACACGGTGATTTTCACGGTGCCGTCCTTGACCGCCGGATGCTCCTTGAGCTCACGCACCCAGTTCTGCATGAACTGCCCCTTGAGGCCGTATACCGCCGCGCCGATTTTGTAGGTTTTGCCATCGGCGGCCAGGGTGATGCTGCTGGCGAGCAGGGAGAGCGCCGCAACAGCGGCCAGGGATGTACCGAATTTCATGATGAGAACCTCGTTATTGTTGTAATCAGTCGTTCATACAGAGGAAAAGGCCTAGCGTTTTTTCTTGCGCCACACGTCAATCAACACCGCAAACACGATAATCAGGCCCTTGGCGACCTGCTGGTAATAGGAGGACACGCCGAGCAGGTTCAGGCCGTTGTTGATCACCCCGATCAGCAATGCGCCGAACAGCGTGCCGACGATGCTGCCGGTGCCTCCCGACAGGCTGGTGCCGCCGATGACCACCGCGGCGATGGCGTCCAGCTCATAAGACATACCGGCCTGGGGCAGGGCGGAGGTGGTTCTGGCGGACAGCACCACGCCAGCCAGTCCCGCCAGCAGCCCGGAAACCACGTACACCGAAAACATCACCTTGCGCACACCGATCCCGGAGGTCCGCGCGCTCTTTTCGTTGCCGCCGACGGCGTACACATAGCGGCCATAGGTGGTGTAGCGCAGGACCATCCAGAAAATCAGCGCGACTACGGCAAAGATGATGATGGGCACGCCAATCGGGCCGACCCTGCCGATGCCCAGCGCCAGATATTCTTCGGGCAAGTCCGTCACCGGGCTGCCGTCATTGAGGATGAAGGTCATGCCACGGGCGATACTGAGCATGCCCAGGGTGGCCACAAACGGCGGGATTGAAAGGTTGGCGACCATGAAGCCGTTGACCACGCCGAGCATGGCCCCGGCGAACATACCGGCGCTGACCGCAGCCAGAAGGCCGTAACCCTGCGTCGCCACCAGCGCGCTGCACAACCCGGCGAACGCCAGAATAGAGCCGACGGAAAGGTCGATGCCCTTGGTCAGAATCACGTAAGTCATGCCGACCGCGAGAATGCCGTTGATCGAGGTCTGGCGCAGGATGTCCATCCAGTTGCGCCAGGTCATGAAATACTCACTGGCGAAGGCCATCACCAGGCACAGCAGAATAAACACCAGCGGCAGGCCAAAGCGATCGACGGACAAACGCAGGCGGCTGCGTGGCGCAGTGGTAGCAGGGGCGATAATGGTTTTGGCATTCATGAGGCAAGACTCAGCAGGACTTCCTGGGAAAGATCGGCATCGCTGCTGATGGTCACCAGCCTGCCACCCTTGAACACAGCGATTCGGTCACTCAGGCGCAACAGTTCCGGTGCTTCCGACGAAACCACGATGGCGGCCCCGCCAGCGCGTACGAACTGATCCAGCAGGTGATAGATTTCCTGTTTGGCGCCCTCGTCAATGCCTCGGGTCGGCTCGTCGCAGAGCAGGCAGACCGGCTCGGTCGAAAGGCATTTGGCGAGGACCACTTTCTGCTGGTTGCCGCCGCTCATCGACGCAACGGGCAGGTCCAGTGATGCGGTCTTGATCTGCAGGCGTCTGACCATGTCTTCGGCCAGCTTGTGCTCTTTGCGCGCATCGATCAGCGACCAGTTCGACAGCTGTCTGTAAGCCGACAAGGCGATGTTGGAAAGGATGCTGCCACTGAGTACCAGGCCGCTGTCCTTGCGGTCTTCGGTGACCAGTGAAACGCCTGCACGGATGGTTGCCTTGGGCAGGCCGACCGGCATGGGTTTGCCTTGCAGGGTGACGCTGCCCGAGTCGGGAATGGTCAGGCCGTACAGGCAGTTGAGAAACTCACTGCGACCCGAGCCCATCAGCCCGTAGATGCCGAGAATTTCACCGTGACGCACGTGCAGGCTTATGTCTTCGAATTCGCCGTTGCGGCTCAGGCTCTCGACATTCAGGCAGCACTCGGCGGCGCATTCACGACCGACCTTGTGGTCGATACGCTGCAACTCCTGGCCCACGATACCGCGCACCAGGTGTGCCCGGTCGATATCAGCCATGCGCCCGCTTTCGACGAAAGCGCCATCGCGAAAGATGCTGTAGTCGTCGGCAATCTGCGCCAGCTCGCTGAGGCGGTGAGAGACATAGATGATGCCGGCGCCTCGGGCAGCCAGTCGGCGAATGGCCTTGAACAGGGTTTGCGCCTCGCGCTCGCCAATCGCCGAGGTGGGCTCGTCCATGATCATCACTTCACAGTCGTGACTGAATGCCTTGGCAATCTCCACCAGCTGTATCTGCGCCACACTCAGCAAGTGCATGGGGCTGGTAGCGTCGACATCGAACTCCAGTTCTTCCAGCAGCTCGCGGGTGCGCCGATTCAGTTCCTTGCTGTCGACGATGCACCCGGCCCGGCGTGGTTCGCGGCCCAGCCAGATATTCTCGGCGACGGTCATGAAGGGGATCGGCTCCAGTTCCTGGGTGATCATTGCGATTCCGGCTGCGAGGGCGTCGCCAGGACGGCTGAACTGCACCGGTTCGCCGTTGAGCAGGATGGTCCCGGCATCGCGCTGGGTGATGCCCATCAAAATACTCAGGAAGGTGGACTTGCCCGCGCCATTGCCGCCACACAGGGCATGCACGCTCCCGGCTCGTAATGACAGACGCCCGTCACGCAGGGCGGGGATACCGGCGTAAGCCTTGGTGACATTTTCAGCCTGGAGCAGTAATGGCGTAGCCATTGGCGTGTCCTCGTGCTGTGAATTCTTATTAGATGCACTGATGCGTTGCTCAGTGAGCATATGTGTATCAAATGAAATTCTGATCAGTCAATCTCTTTCATATAAAAGTTTTGGAGCATCGATTTTTGGCGCCTCCTATCGTAAATGAGAGCTTTTGCTCAGTGTTCAGGCAAAAAAGCCGCTTGACAGTACGTCGCTAATGCCCGAGAAATGACTGATCGGAATTTCACCGATTGAACATTTGGTCAGACAATAAGAACTCGGCAGCGGAGCCTGATGCCATGAACACACCTTTCCCGGTGGCTATCGGATGTGATGAAGCGGGTTATGAACTCAAGGAATTGTTGAAGCGCCATATCGAGTCACTGGGTTATCCGGTGACTGACTTCGGCACGCATTCCACTGCGCCAGTGCTCTATCCGGACATTGCTCTGGCGGTCGCCACGGCGATCAATGCTGGCCAGCAGCGGCTTGGCGTGCTGGTCTGCGGTACTGGAATAGGTATGGCCATCTCTGCCAACAAGGTCTTTGGCATTCGTGCAGCTCAGGCTCACGACACTTACTCGGCAGAGCGCGCACGCAAGAGTAACGATGCGCAAATTCTTTCCGTCGGTGCACGAGTGATCGGTGCGGAACTGGCGAAAAGCATCGTCAAATCGTTTCTGGAGTCGGAGTTCGAGGCGGCTCGCTCCGGCGCCAAGGTCGAGCGTATTAACGCGATAGAGCGTGACGGGCACCAATAGTGAGTAGACGGCACAGGGCGGGAGTAGAGAGAATGCGCCTTTGACGTCGAAACGGAAGCTCGTCCACATGAGTGACAGTACCCAGCGCATGGCCAGCGACATCGATCTGATGACTGAAGTCGCGATGCTCTATTACCTTGAGAACGTCACTCAGGAAGCCATCGCCAAACGCTTTGACCTGTCGCGCGCAAAAGTCAGCCGACTGCTCAAGCGCGCACGCGATGAAGGTATTGTCGAAGTGCGCGTGCTGCAGCACCCGGCAATGAACAACGAGCTGGAGCTGGCGCTGGTAGAGCGCTTTCAGCTGGATAGGGCGCTGATTGCAGTCGACCACAGCGACCCCGACACCCAACGCTCGGCGGTCGCCAGCCTGGTTGCCAACTACCTGAACAAAACCCTGAGCGATGGAATGATCGTTGCCGTGGGTATGGGCCGCAATGTCGGCGCAGTGGCGGATAACGTGTTTTTGCCGGTCACGCGCAACTGCACATTTGTCTGCGCCATTGGCGGTTCGCTCAAGGCTGGCGAATACATGAACCCCGATCATATCTGCCGCCGTCTGGCGCTGCGCTTCGGTGGCGAAAGTGAAAGCCTGTACGCGCCTGCCCTGGTGGCCAACCCCGAGCTGCGCAGCATTCTGATCAGCAATGACACTGTGCGCTCCACACTGGACCGTGCCCGCCGCGCAGACATGGCGCTGATTGGTATCGGTGACATGAGCGAAAACAGCAACATGGTGCGTATGGGCTGGTTTTCCCCGCAGGAGATTGCCCAGGCCAGATTGTCCGGTACCGTGGGCGACATGATGGGCTATGATTTCATCGATATTCACGGCCAGCCGGCAGTCAATGCCATTCAGGGCAGGGTTATCGGCCTGACCGTGCAAGAGCTGTTTCGTATCCCGGATGTAGTGGCCATCGCCAGCGAAAACACCAAAGCAGCCGCCACGCTGGGTGCATTGCGCTCAGGTGTGATCAATACCCTGGCGACCACTGTCACTAACGCCCATACCATCCTTGCGCTGGATGACGCGACGCGCAAAAACTGAACCGACACGCAGGATGGCGTGGCGTCGAAAAACCTCTGCAGCGCAAGGTCATAACAAGAAAGGACAAGGACGATGATTCTGAAAGTGACAGGTATCGTGATCGCGATACTGAGTTTTATTCTGCTGTTCATGGGTGCGCAACTGGTCGCTGCCGGGGGCTCTCCCGCCTACTCGATCATTGCTCTGGTCTTGCTGGCCACGGCAACCCTGATCTTTCTGAAAAAGAAGTCGGCGCTGACCCTGTACGCATTGCTCATGTGGGGGATTCTGATCTGGATCATCTACGAAGTCGGCTTTGACAAATGGCAATGGATCCCCCGCGGTGACCTGTTTGCGCTGATCGGCCTCTGGCTGGCGCTGCCCTGGGTGGTGCGGCCGCTTTATCAGGCTGGCTCGAGCTTCGATAACCGTCGTTTTCATCCCTTCCTTGGCAGCACGCTGGGGGTGATGATGGTGATCGTGGTTGCGCTCATGTTTCATGACCCGTACCCGCTTCAAGGGCAGATCAGTAATGCAACGCCCACCCGTAGCGCCGAGTCGGCAGGCAAGGACTGGGCAGCGTATGGCGGAACTACTGCCGGTCAGCGTTTTTCCAGTCTTGATCAGATCACTCCGAAGAACGTCGGCAAGCTGTCGGTCGCTTGGGAGTACCACACCGGCGACCTGCGTGACGCAGGCAAGGATGCGGGCGAGTACACCTTTGAAGCGACGCCGCTGAAGATCAACGACCGGGTGTATGTATGTACGCCGCATAACGAAGTGCACGCGTTGAACCCGCAGACCGGGGAACTGGCCTGGAAATACACGCCTGAGAAAAAACGCTCTTACCTGCAGCAGCATCAGACCTGCCGGGGCGTCAGCTATTATTCCGCTGCATCCAGCTCGACTGGCCAGGTGCCACAGCCCGCTCAATGCGCAAAACGCATCATTACTGCCACCGCAGATGCCAGGCTGGTCGCGCTTGATGCAGACACCGGTAAATTGTGCGGCGATTTCGGCAATGGTGGCGTGATCGACTTGAGCGTCAATATGGGCGAGATTCGTCCACACGCGCTGATGCAGACCTCTGCGCCACTGATTGCAGGCGAATTGATCGTGATTGGCAGTTCGGTGATGGATAACGGCTACGACGACGGCAACCCGTCCGGCGTCATCCGCGCCTATAACGTCATGACTGGCCAGTTGGTGTGGAACTTCGATCCGCAAAACCCGGACATTACCCAGCCAATAGCGGCCGACCAGAACTACCCACAAGACACACCTGTTGCCTGGGCAACCCTGAGCGCCGATGTTGAAAACGGTCTCGTGTACGTTCCCTTCGGCAATGCCTCGCCCGACGAAACCGGCACCCGGCGTGACCCCGGCAGCAATACCGAGAAGTTTCGCGATGCACTGGTGGCGCTGGACTTGAAAACAGGTGCGCTGCGCTGGAAGTTTCAGTCGTCGAACAATGACCTGTGGGATCGCGACAACCCTTCACAGCCGTCGCTGCTTGCCGTGGGAAAAGAAGGCAACAGGCAGCCTGCGTTGCTGTTGCCGACCAAAGTCGGGAATATCTTCGTGCTCAACCGCCTGACCGGCGAGCCGATAGTGCCTGTTGACCAGGTCAGCGTTCGCACCGAAGGCGGAGTTGCGGGCGAGCGTTTCGCGGCGACCCAGCCGGTCTCAAGGCTTAACTTCATCCCCCCGGCGTTGACCGAGAAGTCCATGTGGGGCATTACGCCTTTCGATCAGATGGCCTGCCGGATTACCTACAACTCACTTCGTTATGACGGCAATCCCTGGACACCTGCCACGGAGGCGGGCTCGCTGATCTATCCCGGCAACATCGGTGTGTTCAACTGGGGCTCGGTGGCGGTTGATCCTGACCGCCAATTGTTGATGGCAACACCGGTGCGCCTTGCTTACATCTACAACCTGATCAAGCGACCCGATCAGGCAGCGCAGAAGCGTCTGTTCACTCAGGAAGGCAAGCCGTACTGGAACGAAAACTTCAACGGTGACTACGCCATCCGCATCTCAAGGTTCGCCTCCAGCCTTGGCATTCCCTGCACTGCGCCACCATGGGGAACCCTGGCAGGGGTCGATCTGGCCACCGGAAAAACCGAATGGACACGCAGGGTTGGCACCACCAAAAACCTCAAGACCAGCTTCATGCAGGAGCGTTTTCCAGTCGGTTTTCCGATGGGCATGGTCGCCCATGGCGGTCCGCTGGTTACCGCAGGCGGTCTGGTATTCCATGGGGCGACAGCGGATAACTTCTTTCGCGCTTACGATGTGAATAACGGAGACGTGCTCTGGGAGCATGAATTGCCGGCTGGAGGGCAAGCGACACCTTCGACCTATACCGGCAGTGATGGCAAACAGTACGTGATCATTGCGGCTGGCGGCCACGGATCCCTTGGTACGACACTGGGTGACAGTGTGATTGCCTTCCGGCTTGATTGAGATCGGGTCAGGGCAGGGGAAAGGGCCGGAACAGGCCCTTTTCAGCATTTGCATGATGCATCTGCATCGCGTCAGGCAGTATCAGCCGCCTGCCATCCAGCGTGCCAGACCGTGCCGGCCGCTGACGCCGAGTTTGGCGGTGGCGCGCTTGAGGTAGGTTTCCACCGAGCTGTTTTTCACCTTCAGGCGCTGCGCCATTTCGGCCACAGTGCCACCGGTCAGCAAACCCAGGCACACCTCCTGCTCGCGTGCCGACAGCGTGACCGAATCCTGCGCCAGCCTGCCACTGAAAGCTTGATCCAGAGAACCGGGCTCCGGCTCGATACGGGGCTTGCGATGGCCTGCCTGGGCAAGGATTTGCGCATGATGCTCGACCAGCGGCAACAGTGTGTCGGAGAGACTCTTGAGTAATGAAAGCTCGGTCAGGGAAAACGCGCGCAGGTAAGTCAACCGATAAACGCAGATGATCCGTCGACGGTCACCGCTGCTGGAAACGAGATTGCACTGGTGAGTGTTTTGCTGTGGGCGTTGCGCGTCAAGCGGGGTTTTGAGCTGGACCAGCAACGGTGCCTGCATGTCCAGAATGCTTGATAGCAGAGGATGGTCTGTTGTTTCGGGGCTCGGAGGATCGTGCTGCAGGCCGGCGCTGCCGAGCAGATTGATGCGACTGATACTGCTCTGACGCACGTCCAGTGTCCATTCACTGAGGTCAAGCCCGTGAATAGGCACCAGCGCATCCACCAATTGCAACATCTGCTCGGAAAATGTGGCGGCACCGGTACTGGAAACCAGTTGAGCCAATTGCAGATAGAAGCGTGGATCGTCGCTGTATTCGAAATGTTGCGCCGTGTTCATCTTGAGCTTTCCTGATTCCGACCGCGCAAAAAGGACCTTGGTCGACTGCCGCGCGGTAACTACTGATTGCAATAACTGACAAGCCTGATGACTGGACTGGGTCTTTGGTATTCAGCCAAAGCTTTTGTCGTGCGTCTGTAACGGAAAACGGGGACAGATTTTCAACCTGCCAAACATGTATAAGCGATGAAGAGTGGCTATAAGCCAGTCTCCGGGGTCTGTCCGGGTTTAAGGGGCCATACATAGGCAGGTCGGCAGTGCTTAATCCGCGGCCTACCTGTCAAGAAGGACC
Source organism: Pseudomonas syringae group sp. J254-4 (assembly GCF_032586855.1). Taxonomy (NCBI): domain Bacteria; kingdom Pseudomonadati; phylum Pseudomonadota; class Gammaproteobacteria; order Pseudomonadales; family Pseudomonadaceae; genus Pseudomonas; species Pseudomonas syringae group sp. J254-4. The sequence continues at coordinate 99,202 of NZ_JAWHOO010000017.1, forward strand.
TTGAGCCATGTTTGCCTCAGCCGCTGAAACTTTCCCTCTGACCGCTGCTCAGCGTGATATCTGGCTTGACCAGATCAGCCGTGGCGATTCTCCGCTTTACAACATCGGCGGCTACCTGCAACTGACCGGGCCGGTTGACCCGGCGAATCTGCATCGAGCGCTGGAACAACTGGTTGCCGCTCACGAAAGCCTGCGCACAGTGCTGATGCCGGGAGCAGGGGCGGATGGCTTGCCGCTTCAGTCATACGCTGCTGTCATGCCGCTGACCCTACCGTTACACGACTTCAGTGATCACCCCGAGCCGACCCGTGCAGCGCGAGCGCTGGTCAATGACCACATGCGGCTTCCATACGCACTGGATGGCAGCCCGTTGATCGATTTCCGCCTGATCCGTCTTGCCCAGGATCAGCACTGGCTGGTGGGCCAGGCCCACCATCTTATTCTTGATGGTTGGGGCTTCGGCCAGTTGTTCAAGTCCCTTGGCGAGCTTTACAGCGCATTGATGGCAGGTGAGCGCCTTGAGCTCAGTGCGCCAGGCTACCGCGCCTTCATTGCTGACGATGCGCAGTACCATGCGTCGAAGCGCTATTCGCTGGACAAGGCCTATTGGCTGGAAAAATACCGTAACCTGCCGGAACCGTTGCTGGTATCGCGCTATCACAACCGCCGAGCGACAGACCCGGCGCCGTCCCATGCCTGGGTGCAGGCACTTCCCCAGGCATTGCATGCGCGTATGAAGCAATTTGCCGAGCGCCACAATGCGTCGGCGTTTCATGTGTTGCTGGCGGTTCTGCATGTCTATTTCACGCGTACGGCGCAACGCGAAGAATGGATTGTGGGCTTGCCGTTACTCAACCGCAACGGCGCGCGCTTCAAGGCCACCCTTGGTCACTTCGCCCAGGTCAGTGCGGTGCGCATGGCCTTCGCCGACGGGCTGGACTTCGGTGCTCTGGTGGTCGAGGTACGTGACGCGCTGAAACGCGACTTCCGTCATCAACGTTTCCCCCTGAGCGAGCTCAATCGCAGCCTGGAGTTATCCCGCGAGGAGCGCGCGCAGTTGTTCGAAGTCTCGGTGTCCTACGAGCTGGAAGACCACGGTTACTGCTACGGCGAGGCTGAGGCACACACGGTAAAAGTCTCCAATGGCTATGAGGCGACGCCGCTGGCCATCCACTTGCGCACCAACAGCTACAACGACGATGCAGCGCTGCATCTGGTCCACCATCGCGCCTGGATCGAAGATACCGAGGCCCAGGCCATCGCCGGGCGTCTGCTACACATACTGGAGCAGGGCCTTGAAAACCCGACGCTCAAGCTTCAAGACTTCCACATTTCAGCGCCAGCTGAGCAATTGCAGATACAGGCCTGGAATCAGACTGAAAAAAATGCTGCCGAAGAGCAATTGATTCATCGACGCATCGAGCAACAGGCACGGACCCGCCCATATGCGGTGGCAGCGGTTTATCAGGGGCAACACCTGACCTACGCGCAACTCAACCGGCAGGCCAATGCGCTGGCTCAGCGCCTCATCTACCAGGGCGTCCGACCTGACGACCGCGTTGCCATCGTTTCCCGCCGTAGCCTGGAAACCCTGGTCGGGCTGTTGGCGGTCCTCAAGGCGGGCGCTGCCTATGTGCCCATCGACCCGTCACACCCACGCGAACGTTTGCATTACCTGCTCAGCGACAGTGCGCCGGTGGTGGTGTTGACGCTATCAACGCTGATCGACCGTCTGCCACCGCTGGCAATGCCGCTGATCGAGCTGGACCACTGCGCAGACAGTCAGGGGCCCGACAACAATCCGCAGGTGGCGGGGCTGAGCAGTGACAATCTGGTTTACGTGATCTACACATCGGGCTCCACCGGCCAGCCGAAAGGCGTGATGGTGGAGCATCGTACGCTGGCCAATCTGGTTGACTGGCATTGCGATGCGTTCGACGTGAAGGCGGGCAGTCATACGTCCAGCCTCGCCGGCTTCGGCTTCGATGCGATGGCCTGGGAGGTCTGGCCGACCCTGTGCGCGGGCGCAACCCTGCATCTGGCCCCGGTTCAGGACGGCGGGGAGGACATTGAAGCGATGTTGAACTGGTGGCGTGCCCAGCCACTGGACGTCAGCTTCCTTCCGACCCCAGTGGCTGAGTACGCCTTCAGTCAGGACGAAGAACACCCGACCCTGCGCACTCTGCTGATCGGCGGCGACCGCCTTCGTCAATTCGTTCATAACCGCCGTTATGCCGTGGTCAACAATTATGGTCCGACCGAAACAACGGTAGTCGCCACCTCGGGCCAGGTACTGGCCAATGGCTCGCTGCACATCGGCGGCCCCATCGCCAACACGCAGGTTTACGTGCTCGATGAGCAGTTGCAACCGATGCCCGTGGGCGTTCCCGGTGAGCTTTACATCGGTGGTGCAGGCGTTGCGCGCGGTTACCTGAACCAGCCGCAATTGACCGAAGAGCGGTTTGTCGCCGACCCGTTCAGCAATGTCGAACAAGCGCGTATGTACCGCAGTGGTGATCTGGTGCGCTGGAACGCCGACGGGACCCTGGATTACCTGGGGCGCAACGATGATCAGGTGAAGATTCGTGGCATGCGCATCGAGCTGGGAGAAATCGAGGCGATGCTGGCCAGCCTGGAGGGTGTCAAGGATGCGGTGGTACTGGTTCGCGACTTGCACCTGCTGGCCTGGTTCACTGAAACGTCTGCGGTCGACACCGACGCACTGGCCCCCGCAATGCGAGCACGACTGCCGGGTTACATGGTGCCGCGCGCGTTCACGCGTCTGGCCGCACTGCCGTTGACGGCCAACGGCAAGCTTGACCGTCGCGCACTGCCTGACCCGGACCCGGCGTACCTGCTGGGTCAAGCTTACGAGGCCCCTCAGAGCGAGGTGGAAATCGCCATGGCGGCCATCTGGGCGCAAGTGCTGGGTGTGGAGCGGGTAGGGCGACACGATAACTTCTTCGAATTGGGCGGTCACTCCTTACTGGCCGTGAACCTGGTCGAGCAACTGCGCAAGGCGGGGCTGACGGCAGATGTGCATGCGCTGCTCAGCCAGCCGACACTGGCTGCGCTGGCCGCTTGGCAAAACGATGCTCAGGCATTCAAGGCACCTGCAAACCTTATCCCGCCAGCGTGTACCCGGATCACACCGCAGATGTTGAGCCTGGTTTCGCTTGAACAATCGGCCATTGATCGGATTGTCGCCAGCGTACCGGGCGGCGCGGCCAACGTGCAGGAAATCTACCCGCTGGCACCGTTGCAGGAAGGCATTCTTTATCACCATCTGACCGCCGAGCAGGGCGATCCGTACCTGTTGCAATGGCGTTTGGCATTCGACACGCCGCAGCGTCTGTGCGCGTGGGCCGATGCGTTGCAGCACGTTATCGATCGGCACGACATTCTGCGCACCTCGGTGGCCTGGGAGGGGCTGGAAAGTCCGCAGCAAGTGGTCTGGCGCAACGCCGAGCTGACCGTTCAGGCTATCGAGTTCGATGCCGAAGAGACAGAAATGGCGGTCATCGACCGCCTGCAACGGCGCTTTGACGCCCGTCACCATCGACTGGACCTGTCACAGGCACCGTTGATGCGTCTGGTGCATGCCCATGAACCGGTAAGCGGAGAAACAGTCGCCATTTTGTTGTTCCATCATCTGGTTCTTGATAACACCGCGATGGAAATTGTCAGCCGCGAGATGCAGGCGTTGCTGTTCGGCCAGCGTTCTGACCTCAGGGTGCCGGTGCCTTATCGCAATTATGTAGCGCAAGTGCGGCTGGCCAGCGATGAGGCCGGTCACAGCGCGTTTTTCAGTGAAATGCTTGGTGATGTCGAAGAGCCGACCTTGCCGTTTGGCATACAGGACGTGCGTGCCGACGGCAGTGGCATCGAGGAGGATCGACGGTCACTTGATCACGCCCTTGCCCTGCGACTGCGCGAACAGGCGCGGCAACTCGGTGTGAGTGCTGCAAGCCTGATGCATCTTGCATGGGCGCGGGTCCTCGGTGTGCTTGCCAACCGTCGGGACGTGGTGTTCGGCACCGTATTGTTGGGGCGCATGAGTGGCGAGGGGGCTGATCAGGCGCTCGGCGTATTCATCAATACCCTGCCGCTGCGGGTCGATACGGCGCTGACCACTCGGGCGGCCGTCAAAGCCGTCCATTCGAAGCTGTCTGCACTGATCGCTCACGAACAGGCTTCGCTGGTGCTCGCTCAAGGCTGCAGTGCCGTTGCATCAGGTTCGCCGCTGTTCAGCGCACTGCTCAATTACCGCCACAGTGCTGACGTAAAGCCACAGGACGGTGAAGGTCTCTGGCAAGGCGTACGGGTGCTCGGCGGCGATGTGCGCAGCAACTACCCGCTGACGCTCAGCGTGGACGATCTGGGCGAAGGTTTCGACCTGCATGTGCTGGCGCTGCAAGGCATGGGTGCCGAGCGCATCGCTGGCTGGGTGCTCAATACGCTGGCGCATTTGCTGGAGACGCTGGAAGAGGCGCGGCCACTGAAGCTGGAAAACGTTTCGATTCTCGACGCCGAAGAGCGCAGCCATTTGCTGCTCGATTTCAACGATAGCGAACAGGGCTTTGCGCAGCATTGCACGGTGAATGAGCTGATCGAAGCGCAGGCAGCCAGCCGCCCCGACAGTCCTGCGGTGATTCAGGGCGGCAACGTCTTGACTTACGCACAGTTGAACGAGCGAGCCAATCGCCTGGCTCACCATCTGATCGGCCTGGGTGTCACAGCAGATGAGCGGGTCGCGTTGTGCCTGCACCGTGGCCCGCAGCGGCTGGTCGCCATGCTGGCGGTGCTCAAGGCCGGAGCTGCGTACGTGCCGGTAGATCCGGTCTACCCGGCGGAGCGAATTGCTTATCTGCTGGAGGACAGCGCACCTCGCGTGGTCCTGACCGAAGACTCGACGCGCGATCTGGCGGGCAATGCACCGCAGTTGAACATCGAGCAGATAAACTGGCTTGAGGCGTGCGCCAGCAACCCGTCGGTAGCGGGCTTTGATGAGCATAATCTGGCTTACGTCATCTACACCTCCGGTTCAACCGGCCAGCCCAAAGGCGTCATGGTTGAACATTGCACGCTGGTCAACCTGGTGCACTGGCATTGCCAGGCGTTTGATCTGCAGGCTGGCAGTCATACGGCGAGCGTGGCGGGTTTCGGGTTTGACGCGATGGCCTGGGAAGTGTGGCCCGCATTGTGTGTCGGTGCCGTGCTGCATCTGCCGCCGGCACAGGTCGGCAACGAACACGTGGATGAGTTGCTCGACTGGTGGCTGGAACAGCCACTTCAGGTCAGTTTCCTGCCGACTCCGGTGGCTGAACAGGCATTCAGACGCCCTCGTCAGCACCCGACGCTGCGCACGCTGTTGATCGGCGGCGACCGTTTGCGTCAGTTTGACAGCGACCCGGGGTTCGCCGTGATCAACAACTATGGCCCGACCGAAACCACCGTGGTGGCCACCTCGGGCGTGGTAGAGCCGGGTGGCGCGCTGCACATCGGCGGTCCGATTGCCAATACCCGTGTTTACGTACTGGACGGGCAGTTACAGCCCGTACCGGTGGGTGTCATCGGTGAGCTGTATATCGGCGGAGCAGGGGTTGCACGGGGCTATCTGAACCGGCCGCAGATGACCGAAGAGCGTTTTATTGCCGACCCGTTCAGCGACAAGGCGCAGGCACGTATGTATCGCAGCGGCGACCTGGTGCGCTGGAACGCCGATGGCAGTCTGGATTACCTGGGGCGCAACGATGATCAGGTGAAAATTCGCGGCATGCGTATCGAACTCGGCGAAATCGAGGCGACCCTGGCCAGTCAGGCGCAGGTCCAGGATGCCGTGGTGCTGGTGCGCGGCGAACGTTTGCTGGCCTGGTTTACCGAAAACTCACCCGTCACCCCCGATGTCCTGCGTGAAGCGCTGCGCGCGCGCCTTCCCGCGCACATGGTGCCGCTGGCCTTTACACGCCTGGACACGCTGCCCTTGACCAGTCATGGCAAGCTGGATCGCCGTGCCTTGCCGGACCCTGAACTGGAAGAACTGAGCGGGCAGGCCTACGAGGTACCGCAAGGCGAAACAGAGACCATCATGGCCGGTCTCTGGGCGCAGGTGCTGGGTCTGGAGAAAGTCGGACGGCACGACAACTTCTTTGAACTGGGCGGTCATTCGCTGTTGGCGGTCAGCCTGGTCGAGCGCCTGCGCAATGCGGGCCTCAGCGTCGATGTACGGGTGTTGCTCGGCCAACCGACCGTTGCCGCTCTGGCCGCATCGGTAGGCAAAGGCCGTGAAATTTCTGCGCCTGCCAACCGCGTTCCAGCCGGTTGCACGTACATCACGCCGGATCTGCTCAGCCTGACACAGCTCGATCAGACGACCATCGAGCGTATAGTCGCCACGGTGCCTGGCGGCGCGGCCAACGTGCAGGAGATCTACCCGCTGGCACCGTTGCAGGAAGGCATTCTTTATCACCACCTGACCGCCGAGCAGGGCGACCCGTACTTGCTGCAATTGCGCATCAACGTCGACAGCCCGGAGCGCCTGGCGGCGGTGGCCGACGCGCTGCGCAAGGTCATTGCCCGGCATGACAGCCTGCGCACGGCAATCGTCTGGGAAGGACTCGACACGCCGCAACAGGTCGTCTGGCGTCAGGCTGATCTGCTTGTCGAGCGTGTATCGCCAGCGCAAATCGATGCGCCCGCAGGCTCGGCACGCTTGAACCTGAGCTGCGCGCCGCTGATTCGCCTGGCTTATTGCCCGGACGAGACGGGCTCTGGCCTTTCAGCAACGCTGATGTTCCATCACATCGTGGTGGACGCCACTGCGCTTGAGGTCATGCGTGAGGAAATGCTCGCCCATCTGCGCGGCGAACCCGGTCCAATGCAGCCCGCCGTGCCTTATCGCAACTATGTGGCGCAGGCGCGTCTGGGTGTCAGCGAAGCGGAGCACGAAGCTTACTTCCGCGAGCAACTGGGCGATATCGACGCGCCGACGCTGCCATTCGATCTGCGCGACGTGCAGGGTGACGGCCGCTCCATCGAACAAGCGCAGCAGGTGCTGCCTGACGCGCTGCTGCAAAGCCTGCGCGGCCAGGCTCGGCAACTTGGGGTCAGTGTCGCCAGCCTGCTTCACCTGGCATGGGCGCGCGTTCTGGCTGCGGCCACCGGCACTGACCGGGTGGTATTCGGCACTGTCCTGCTGGGTCGTTTGCAGGGCGGTGCGGGTGCCGACCGCGGCATGGGCATGTTCATCAACACACTGCCGCTGCGAATTGATCTGGGTAACGTCGGTATACGTGAAAGTGCACGCGCTACTCACGCCCGGCTTGCGGCGCTGCTGGGTCACGAACATGCGTCTCTGGCTCAGGCCCAGCGCTGGAGCGGGGTGGCCGCGCCCTTGCCGTTGTTCAGTGCGATTCTCAACTACAGAAACGCCGCAGGCCAGGCCCGTCAGGATGCGCAGCTCGACGCGTGGCGCGGTCTGGAGATTCTGGCCAGCGAGAAGCACACCAACTATCCGTTGAGCCTCAACGTCGATGACCTGGGCGATAGCCTGCGCCTGAGTGTCACCGTGCCACCTCAGGTGGGTGCGCAACGTATCTGTGGTTATGTGCAACAGGCGTTGACAGGCATCGTTGACGCGCTTGAATGCCAGCCGGATCTGCCTGTGCAGCATCTTTCTGTGCTGAACACCGACGAGCGCCAGCGCTCACTGGTCGACTTCAACGCTACGACGGTTCATCACGATCTTCAACAAACCCTGCAAGGGTTGTTCGAGGCGCAGGCAGTGCGCACGCCGCAGGCTGTTGCCCTGCGCGCCGGGCGTTCGCAACTGAGCTATCGACAGCTCAACGAACAGGCCAACTGTCTGGCCCATCACCTGATCGATCTGGGTGTGCGGCCCGATGATCGCGTAGCGATCTGTGTCGAGCGCGGCCTGTCGATGGTCGTTGGCCTGTTGGCCATTCTCAAGGCCGGTGGCGCGTACGTGCCGCTTGACCCGGGCTACCCGCGCGAGCGCCTGCAATACATGGTCAAGGACAGTGCGCCGGTGGCTTTGCTGGTGCATGCAGGCACGCGCAATCTGCTCGACGATGAACACACCCTGCGGGTCGACCTGGACAGCTCGACCTGGGACATGCAGCGCGGTGATAACCCGCGTGTCCCCGGCCTGATGCCGAGTCATCTGGCGTATGTGATTTACACCTCGGGCTCCACCGGCACGCCCAAAGGGGTGATGGTCGAGCATCGTAACGTCAGCAATCTGGTGCAGTGGAGTTCGCGACTGTGCCCACCCACAGCGGCCAGCGTATTGTTGCAAAAGACGCCGATCAGCTTTGACGCCTCGGTCTGGGAGATTTTCTGGCCGTTGAGCAGCGGTATCCCGCTGGTGCTGGCCCGCCCTGACGGACAGCGCGATCCTGCGTATCTGGCGCAGTTGATTCAGGAACGTCAGGTCAGCGTTGTGCAGTTTGTTCCGGTGCTGTTGCAGCAGTTTCTCGACCTGCCGCAAAGCAGCCAGTGCCTTAGCCTGACCGATATCGTCTGCGGCGGTGGCGAGCTGACCATCGCCCTGGCCGAGCAGTTACGCAAGCAACTGCCGCAGGCACGCCTGCACAACGTTTATGGCCCGACCGAAACCACGGTGGATTGCAGTGTCTGGACACTGGAACCCGACCAGGCCGTGCCGGAAAGTGCTTTGCCTATCGGTCGCCCGATCAGCAACACGCGATTGTATGTACTCGATGCCTATGACCAGCCTGTGCCCTTGGGTGTTATCGGTCAGTTGCATATTGGTGGTGCCGGGGTAACCCGCGGTTACCTGAACCTGCCGCAAGCTGACGCCGAACGCTTTATCGACAGCCCGTTCGTGGCGGGCGACCGGCTGTACCGCAGTGGCGATCTGGTGCGTCAGCGGGCGGATGGCAACCTCGAGTTCCTCGGCCGCAATGACGATCAGGTGAAAATCCACGGGCTGCGTATCGAGCCTGGCGATATTCAAGCCTGCCTGATCCGTCATCCGGGGATTGAACAGGCCGTCGTGCTGGTTCGCGACGAGCAGCCGGGCGGCCAGCGGCTGGTGGCCTATTACACCGGCACACCACTGCCGGTCGAGACACTGCGTGAGGCGCTGCGTGCGCAGCTGCCGGATTACATGGTGCCTGCACTGTTCGTGCACCTGGACGCCATGCCGCTGAGCCCCAACGGCAAGCTGGACCGCAAGGCTCTGCCTGCGCCCGGCGGCGATGCGCTACTGACCCGCCCTTATGAAGCACCGCAAGGCGAAACCGAAGCCTTGCTCGCCAGGCTCTGGAGCGAGCTGCTCGGAGTCGGGCAAGTCGGACGACACGACAACTTTTTCGAACTGGGCGGCCACTCGCTGCTGGCGGTGAACCTGACTGCGCGCCTGCGCCAGGAAGGCATCGAGGCCGATGTCCGGGCGCTGTTCGAACAACCTACGCTGGCAGGCTATGCAGCCATCACAGAGAGCATGGAGATAATACTGTGAGCATCAACGAACTATTGGCGGCACTCAAAGCTCACGCTATTCACCTGACGGTCAAGGACGGACAACTGGTGGTGCAGGGCAATCGCCGTGCATTGACCGAAAACGGTCTGCTGGAGCACCTGCGCGAGCACAAGCCGGCGCTGATAGAACTCATCGAACAAGGCGACTACCAGAACAGCAAACGCGGCGCACTGACGTTGCCCGCCAATGGCATCCCTCAGGGCTGCGAGCAAATCACTGCGCAGATGCTGACGCTGGTGGAGCTTGATCAGGCAACCATCGACCAGTTGCTGGACGCAATACCGGGAGGTGCCGCCAATGTGCAGGACATCTACCCGCTGGCTCCGCTGCAGCAAGGCATTTTGTACCATCACGTTACCGCCACTCAGGGCGACCCGTATGTGATGCAGGTGCAATTCGCCTTTTCTGATCAGGCGCGTCTGAAGGCATTCGCCCAGGCGCTGCAAACCGTCATCAACCGGCATGACATTCTGCGCACCTCAGTGCACTGGAACGGTCTGGAAACCCCGGTGCAAGTGGTCTGGCGTCACGCTGAACTCAAGGTCGATACCTCGCCGAGCGCCGAAGGCATGACCATGGTGCTGGGCCAGGCACCGCTGATGCGTCTGGTCTGCCATGAGCCGGCGCAAGGTCAGGGGGTACAGGCCACGCTGCTGTTCCACCATATCGCCATGGACCACAGTGCGCTGGAAGTAGTGCGTCATGAAATACAGGCGTGCCTGTCGGGGCAGGCCGGGCTGCTGGGTGTACCGGTACCGTTCCGCAACTATGTCGGCCAGGCGTTGCTGGGCGTCAGCGAAGAACAGCATGAAGCGTTCTTCCGCGACATGCTCGGCGACCTCGATGAACCGACCCTGGCGTACAGCCTGCAGGATTTGAGCGGTGACGGCGATGAGCTCGAAGAGCACAGTGTCACGCTTGATCTGCTGCTGTGCCAGCGTTTGCGCGCTCAGGCGCGGACCATGGGAGTAAGCGTCGCCAGCCTGTTTCACCTGGGCTGGGCACGGGTGCTGGCAGGCCTTGCCGGACAATCGCGAGTCGTCTTCGGCACTGTACTGATGGGGCGCTTGCTGGGTGCCGAGGCCACGGAGCGGGCGCTGGGCATCTTCATCAATACCTTGCCGCTGCGTCTCGATCTGGACGATCAAGGCGTGCAAGCCGCAGTACGGGTAACTCACCAGCGTCTGACCGCACTGATGCGCCATGAACACGCACCACTGGCACTGGCTCAGCGCTGCAGCGGGGTGCAAGCGCCGACGCCGTTGTTCAACGCCTTGCTCAACTATCGCCACAGTTCACCAGCGCAGGCTTCCGGTGAAACATGGCAGGGCATTGAGGTGCTGCATGCTCAGGAGCGCAGCAACTACCCGCTGGTACTGAGCGTCGATGATCTGGGCGAAGCGTTTGGCTTTACCGCACAAGCCACCGCAGGTATCAGTGCGCAAAGCATTTGCGCTTACATGCAATGGACCATGGAAAGTGTGCTCGATGCGCTGGAGCAGACGCCGCAGATGCCCGTCGATCAGCTTGATATCGTGCCCGCCAGCGAGCGAGCGCAGCTTCTGCTCGGCTTCAATGATCGGCAGGCCGACTATGAACGCCGGCTGACGATTCACCAGCGCATCGAATACCTGGCAGAGCAACAGCCTGATGCGATCGCCGCGCAAGTGGGCGAGCAATGCCTCAGTTACAGCGAACTGAACGCGCACGCCAATGCGCTCGCCCAGCACTTGATCGGCATCGGCGTACAGCCCGACGATCGCGTTGCCGTGGTTGCACGACGCAGTCTGGAGACGCTGGTCGGCTTACTGGCCGTGCTCAAGGCCGGGGCGGGCTACGTACCGGTTGACCCGGCGCATCCGGATGAGCGTGTCGCTTATTTGCTGACTGACAGCGCACCGGTTGCGGTATTGACGCAACAGGCATTTGTGGAACGCCTCAACGGGGTTTCAGGGTTGCAAGGGCTGGAAGCACCGCTGATCGACCTTGACCTGGCGAACTGGCCGCAACAGCCAGGCAACCCGCACATTGACGGGCTCAATTCGACTCATCTCGCCTACGTGATCTACACCTCGGGCTCGACCGGTCAGCCCAAGGGCGTGATGGTCGAGCACCGGACGCTGAATAATCTGGTCGACTGGCACCGCGCCGCCTTCGATCTGCGCGCGGGCAGTCACACCGCCAGTGTGGCGGGTTTTGGTTTTGACGCCATGGCCTGGGAAGTGTGGCCAGCCTTGTGCGCCGGGGCGACCTTGCACCTGCCGCCTGCCGAGATCGGCAATGAACAGCTCGATGCGCTGCTTGACTGGTGGTTGACCCAACCGTTGCAGGTCGCATTTCTACCCACGCCTGTTGCCGAGTACGCCTTCAGTCGCAACCTGCGTCACCCGACCCTGCGCACGCTGCTGATCGGCGGCGACCGTCTGCGTCAGTTCCATCGTGATCCAGGCTTCGCAGTGATCAACAACTATGGCCCGACCGAGACCACGGTGGTCGCTACCTCAGGCCGCCTGTTCCCCAATGGCAGCCTGGACATCGGCAAGCCCATCGCCAATAGCTCGGTTTATTTACTGGATAACCGCCAGCAACTGGTCCCGCTGGGTGTGGCAGGCGAGCTGTACATTGGCGGCGACAGTGTCGCTCGCGGTTACCTGAATCAGCCGCAACTGACTGCTGAGCGCTTTCTGCGCGACCCTTTCTCCGGACAACCACAGGCGCGCATGTACCGCACCGGCGACCTGGCGCGCTGGAACGCAGATGGCACGCTGGAGTACCTGGGCCGTAACGACGACCAGGTGAAGATTCGTGGCGTGCGCATTGAACTGGGTGAAATAGAAAGCCAGCTCGGCCAATTGCCAGGCATCGAGGAAGCGCTGGTCCTGGCTCGCGAAGATGAGCCGGGGCAACCACGGCTGGTGGGTTACTTCACTGAACGTGCAGACGCTCCCACCACCACAGTAGAGCAACTGCGTACCGCGCTGCTGGCCCGCCTGCCGGGTTATATGGTGCCCGGCGCATTGGTACGGCTTGAAAGCTGGCCACTGACGGCCAACGGCAAGGTCGACCGCCGTGCATTGCCAGTCCCCGACCGCGATGCGCTGTCGACCGGGGAATACCAGGCACCGCAAGGTGATCTGGAGAACGCACTGACCCTCATCTGGAGCGAATTGCTACAGGTCGAGCGGGTAGGGCGTCATGACCGGTTCTTTGATCTGGGTGGCCATTCGCTGTTGGCCATGCGTATGGTTTCTCAGGTGCGCCAGCGTCTGTCACTTGAGCTTGCCCTTGGCGACCTGTTTGCCGACAGTTCGCTGATCGCGGTGGCGCACTGCCTGACGGCTGCCGCGCGCAGCCAGTTGCCTGCCATCGACGTGCAGCCACGCACCGGCCCTGTTCCGCTGTCTTCTGCTCAGCAGCGCATCTGGTTCATGGCGCAAATGGAAGATGCCAACAGCGCCTACAACATCTCATTGGGCCTGAAACTGAGCGGCCCGTTGGACAGCCGTGCCTTGACGCATGCTCTGGAACGCATTGTCGCCCGCCACGATAGCCTGCGCAGCCAATTCAGCCAGGAAGACGACAAGGCCTGGGTGCAGGCGGCGTCCGTCACTGTAGTGCCCGATATTGGCTGGCAGGATTTGCGTGGCCAGGACGCGGGGACCTTACAGACGGTAGTAAAGGAAGAGGCAGCGCAGCCCTTCGATCTGCACCGCGACCTGCCGATTCGTGGTCGCTTGCTGTGCCTGGCTGAAGACCGTCACGTTTTGCTGCTGACCGTACACCACATCGTTGCCGATGGCTGGTCGCTGGGTGTTCTGACCCGTGAACTTACCGCGCTTTATCAGGCGTTCAGTCAAGGTCAGGATGATCCGCTGCCTGCGCTGACGCTGCAATATGGCGATTACGCAGTGTGGCAACGTAACTGGCTGGACGCCGAACGGTTGAGCCATCAGGGCGATTACTGGCAGCAGGCACTGGCGGGTGCGCCGGTACTGTTGACCTTGCCCACTGACCGTCCACGGCCTGCGCATCAGGACTATACCGGGGCCAGTGTCACGCTGGATCTCGATCCGCGCCTGAGCAGCGACCTCAGGACCTTCTGCCATGAGCAGTCGGTGACACCGTTCATGCTGTTCATGGGGGCCTGGGCCGCATTGCTGACGCGCTTGTCCGGCCAGGAGGAAGTCGTCGTCGGCATGCCGGTTGCCAACCGCCGCCATGCCGAAATCGAAGGCCTGATCGGTCTGTTCGTCAATACCCTGGCCGTGCGTGTCGATACCTCGGGCGAGCCGGATGCTGTGACGCTGCTGGCCCGCATCAAGGCCCGCGTTGTGGCAGCGCAGGACCATCAGGACCTGCCTTTCGAGCAGGTGGTGGAGCGCTTGCGACCGCCTCGCAGTCTTTCGCATAGCCCTTTGTTCCAGGCATCACTGACCTGGGACGGCAGCCAGGGTCTGGATTTGCAACTGGGCGACATGCACCTGGAACCGCTGGAAGAGCAGGCCGCTTTCGCAAAATTCGACCTTGCGCTGAGCGTCGGCGACAGCGCCGATGGTTTCCGCTGCATCGTGGAATATGCGACAGCGCTGTTTGACCGCAGCACCATCGAACGCTATCTGGGTTACCTGGAGGCGATATTGAGCGGCATGGTCGCCGACAGCCAGACGGTCGTGAACCACATTCCGCTCTTGTCGGGTAGCGAGCGTCGGCAGTTGACCGACGGTTTCAATGCACCCGATGCGGTTTACCCGCAGGGGCTGACCCTGCACAGCCAGTTTGAAGCACAAGTGCAGCGCACGCCGGATGCGATTGCCGTGACGTTCGAGGATACATCCTGGAGCTACGCGACACTCAACGCCCAGGCCAATAAAATTGCACATCGCCTGATCGGCATGGGCATCAGTGTGGATGACCGTGTTGCCATCTGCACGCAACGCAGTCTGCAAATGATCGCGGGCCTGCTGGGCATTCTCAAGGCCGGTGGCGCCTATGTGCCGCTGGACCCGGCTTACCCACTCGAGCGTCTGGCCTACAGCCTCGGCGACAGCGCGCCAGTGGCGTTGTTGAGTCAGCGGTCAGTGCAGCACGCCCTGCCGGTGTCAGACGTGCCGGTAATCAGTCTCGACGATACCGATTTGCAGGACGAGTCCGCCTCTAATCCGCAGGTGCCGGTAAAGCCCACGAGCCTGGCTTATATCATCTACACCTCGGGCTCAACCGGTCAGCCCAAGGGTGTGATGATCGAACACCGCAACGTTGCACGACTGTTTTCGGCCACCGATGACTGGTTCGGTTTCAACGAACAGGATGTCTGGGCACTGTTCCACTCGTTTGCCTTCGATTTCTCGGTCTGGGAAATCTGGGGCGCATTGCTGTATGGCGGACGTTTGTTGATCGTGCCGCAACTGGTCAGCCGCTCGCCGGAAGACTTCTACAGCCTGCTGTGCAGTGCCGGGGTAACGGTGCTCAACCAGACGCCGAGCGCGTTCCGGCAACTGATCGCTGCCCAAAGCGAGAACGAGCAGGCGCACTCGCTGCGCCAGGTGATTTTCGGCGGTGAAGCACTGGAAACAGCGATGCTCAAGCCGTGGTATGCCCGCAACGTGAACGCCGCAACACAGCTGGTGAACATGTACGGCATCACCGAAACCACGGTGCATGTGACCTATTACCCGTTGCAGCCCGAAGACGCCATGCGTGTCGGTGCCAGTCCTATCGGCAAGCGTATTCCCGATTTGCAGATGTATGTCCTCGACGCCCGCGGCGAGCCGGTGCCGGTAGGCGTGGTCGGCGAACTGTATGTTGGCGGTGCCGGTGTGGCGCGGGGTTATCTGAACCGTGAAGCGCTCACGGCCGAACGTTTCCTCGACAACCCGTTCAGCACTGCACCGGATGCGCGCATGTACCGTACCGGCGACCTTGGACGGTGGATGGCCGACGGTAGCCTGGAATACATGGGCCGTAACGACGAACAGGTCAAGATTCGCGGTTTCCGTATTGAGCTGGGTGAGATCGCGTCTCGCCTGAACGATCATCCGGATGTCATCGACGCGGTGGTAGTGGCACGCGAGGATGTGCCGGGCGACAAACGACTGGTTGGCTATTACACCTGCGGTGAAGATAAAACCGGGCTGGATATCGAGCAGTTGCGTGCCTGGCTGTCGGGGCTGCTGCCCGAATACATGGTGCCTGCGGCTTTTGTAAGGCTGGCCAGCCTGCCAGTCACGGCGAACGGCAAACTGGACCGCAAAAGTTTGCCGGCACCGGATCGCGACAGTATCGCCAGCCGAGCCTATGAAGCGCCGCAGGGTACGATCGAAATCGCCCTGGCCAGCCTCTGGGCCGAATTGCTGCATGTGGAGCAGGTTGGGCGTCAGGATAACTTCTTTGAACTGGGCGGCCACTCATTGCTGGCTGTGACCCTGATTGCGCGTATGCGTCGTCTGGACATGCGTGCCGACATTCGTGTTCTGTTTGTTCAGCCAACACTGGCAGCACTGGCTGACGCCGTCGGTCGCGACACTGAAGTCAAAGTGCCGGCCAACCTGATCGATGCGCACTGCCAGCGCATTACACCCGAACTGCTGCCATTAGTAGCGCTGGATCAGCCAGCCATCGACCGTATCGTCGCGAAGGTGCCGGGCGGTGCCGCCAATGTGCAGGATATTTATCCGCTGGGCCCCTTGCAGACAGGCATTCTTTACCACCACCTGACCGCCGGGGACAGCGATCCCTATCTGTTGCAGCCGCAGTTTGCGTTCGCCGACGTATCGCGGCTGGACGCTTTCTGCGATGCATTGCAGCGGGTGATCGAACGCAACGATGTGCTGCGCACCGCGTTGTTCTGGGAAGGTTTGCAAACGCCGGTGCAGGTGGTCTGGCGTCAGGCTCCCATGCACGTTCAAGAGACAGCGTTGCACGACCTTTTCAATGCTCCACGCATGGACCTTACTCAGGCTCCGCTGATGCATCTGGTCTATGCCCATGACCCCGCCAACCACAGGATTGCGGCGGTTCTGCGTTACCACCATGTGATCATGGACCATATTGCCCTTGATGTACTGAGCCACGAATTGCAGGCCGTACTGCTGGGCAACGAAGCGTCGCTCGCAGCGCCCGTGCCGTACCGAAATTACATCGCCCACGTCCTGCAAGGGCCTGGCGACGAGGCCCATGAAGCGTTCTTCCGCGAGCAGTTGGGCGATGTCGATGAGCCGACCCTGCCTTACGGCCTGGTAATGGCATCGGAAGATCAGATTCCTGGCGAGGCCCGACTCACACTGGACATCGACCTGTGCCATCAGGTTCGTGATCAGGCAAGGCAACTGAGCGTCAGCGCCGCTACTTTGATGCACCTGGCCTGGGCTCAGGTCCTGGGGCAGTTGTCCGGGCGCGACAGCGTGGTATTCGGCACCGTACTGCTTGGACGGCTGCGCGGTGGCGAAGGCGGCGAGCGTGCCTTGGGTGTGTTTATCAACACCTTGCCGCTGCGCATGGACCTGGGCGGGCATTGCGCGCGCAGTGCGGTGCTCGACCTGCACGCTCGTCTGGTCGGCATGCTCACCCACGAGCATGCTCAGTTGGCACTGGCCCAGCGATGCAGCGCCTTGCCGGCTGGCGCGCCTCTGTTCAATACGTTGCTCAACTACCGCCACAGCGCTGTGCCTGAGGTCGATGACCAGGCAAGCAACGCTGCATGGCAAGGGATTGAGGTCGTGCATGCAGAAGAGCGCAGCAACTACCCGCTGACCCTGTGTATCGATGACTTCGGCGATGCGTTCAGCCTGACTGCCCAGACTGCGCCGGGTATTGATCCGCAACGGATTTGCGCTTATGTGCAACAAGCCCTTGTCCATTTGGTGCAGGCACTGGAGCAGCAATCGGAAACGGCTTTGATCGAATCATCGGTGCTGCCGGAGGCTGAACACGCGCTGTTGTCGGCCACGTTCAACAACACCCGTCGTGAATACCCCCGCGAGCAGCTCGTGCATCGCCTGTTTGAGCGCCGTGCTGCGCTGCATCCGCATGCAGTGGCTGCCGTGCATGGCCGCCGTTCTCTGACTTATGGAGAGCTGAACGAACGTGCCAACCACCTGGCCCATTACCTGCTGGGGCAAGGTGTGAAGCCCAATGAGCATGTGGCGATTCTGCTGCCTCGCTCGCTGGAACTGGTGATCAGCCAGTTGGCGATCGGTAAATGTGCAGCGACCTACGTACCACTGGACGTCAACGCGCCTGCCGAGCGGCAGAATTACATGCTCGATGACTGCATGGCGAAATACGTGTTGACGCAGAGCGCCATGTCGACTGCCTCATCCGTGCGGCGTATCGATCTGGACCGCCTGACTCTCGACGATCAACCTGCGCATGATCCGGGCTTGCCACAGGCCTCTGATACAGCGGCTTACGTCATGTATACCTCCGGTTCGACGGGGGCGCCAAAAGGCGTACGTGTCGCCCATCGCGGCATAACCCGACTGGTATTGAACAACGGTTATGCCGATTTCAATCAGCAGGACAGCATCGCTTTTGCCTCCAATCCGGCGTTCGATGCAAGCACCATGGAAGTCTGGGGTGCATTGCTCAACGGCGGGCAGTTGTTGGTGATCGAGCACACCACGCTGATTGACCCGATGCGTTTCAGCGCGGCCCTGCGTCAGGGCAATGTCAGCGTGCTGTTTTTGACCACCGCGCTGTTCAACCAGTACGTGCAACTGATTCCAGAGGCACTTGGGGGCCTGCGCCTGCTGCTTTCAGGCGGAGAGCGCGCAGACCCGGCCAGCTTCCGCAAACTGCTTGCCCAGGCACCGGGTCTACACCTGCTGAACGCTTACGGCCCCACCGAGACGACTACCTTCGCCACTGCCTGCCAAGTACGAACGCTGGCCGATGAGGCCGAATACGTGCCTATCGGTCGCCCCATCGGCAACACCAGTGTTTACGTGCTCGACGCTCATCAGCGCCTGACACCGCTGGGAGCCATCGGCGAGCTTTACATCGGTGGCGACGGTGTGGCGCTGGGTTATCTGAACCGCCAGGATCTGACCGACGAGAAGTTTATTGCCGACCCGTTCAGCGATCAGCCTGGCGCCATGCTGTACCGCACCGGCGATCTGGGTCGCTGGCTGGACGACGGCCAACTGGAATGCCTGGGACGCAACGACGATCAAGTGAAAATCCGTGGTTTCCGTATTGAGCTGGGCGAAATTGTCAATTGTCTGCACCAGTTGCCGGGGGTCAGAGAGGCCGTTGTTCTGGCTCGTGAGGACGAGCCGGGCAATGTACGTCTGGTTGCCTATTTCACCAGCCAACAGGAGGCCGATGCCCCTGGGCCTGAGCAAATGCGTGCTCATCTGCAGGCCAACCTGCCTGAATACATGGTTCCGGGAGCCTATATAGAGCTGACCGCGCTGCCGCTGACTGCCAACGGCAAGCTCGACAGCCGTGCGCTGCCCAAACCGGATCACTCGTCGCTGCTGGGGCTGGCCTACGAGCCACCGCAGGGAGAGATTGAAGTGGCTCTGGCGCAGATCTGGGCTGAAGTTCTACAGATTGAACAGGTAGGCCGCCACGACCACTTCTTCGATCTGGGCGGGCATTCCTTGCTGGCCATGCGCATGGTGTCGCAGGTGCGTCAACAGATGGGCATGGAGTTGCCATTGGGCGAACTCTTCGCGCTGGGCGAGCTGGCCGCCGTCGCCAGTGCGCTGGCCGGTGCCGGGCGCAGTGAACTGTCGTTGATCCTGCCTGCACCGCGTGATCAGTCGTTACCGCTGTCGTTCGCCCAGCAGCGCTTGTGGTTCCTGGCGCAGATGGAGGGTGGCAATGAGGCGTATAACATCCCGCTGGCCCTGCGCATACGGGGCTTGCTGGATGTTGCTGCGCTGACCGCTGCGGTATCGCGGATCGTCGAGCGCCACGAAACCCTGCGCAGCCGGTTCATCGCCTGCGAAGAGGGCGCAGAGGTGGTGTTTACTGCGCCTGCGGCCATGCCGGTCCTGCATGTTGAAGATCTGCGTCAAATGCCGGAAACACTGGCCGAACGTGTTGCTGTAGAGGCCACCGCAGCGTTTGATCTGACGCGTGGGCCGCTGATTCGTGGCTGCCTGCTACAGGTGGAAGACGAGCAGCATGTGTTGTTGCTGACGGTGCACCACATCGTCGCTGACGGTTGGTCGCTGGGCGTGCTGACTCGCGAATTGCTCGCGTTGTACCCGGCATTGCATCAAGGCAAGGACGATCCCCTGCCAGCTTTGGCTATTCAATACGCCGACTATGCGGTATGGCAGCAGGGCTGGATGAGCGGCGAGCGCCTGCAACATCAGGCAGCCTATTGGCGACAAGCGCTGGAAGGCGCACCGACGCTACTGACGCTGCCTGCCGACCGGCCCCGCCCGGCGCAGCAGGACTTCGCCGGTGCCAGCCTGAACGTGCGGCTGGACGGGCCACTGACGGCAGGCTTGCGAGCGCTGGCGCAACGGCAAGGCGTCACGCTGTACATGACCTTGCTGACCGCATGGGGCGCATTGCTGGCGCGTCTTTCCGGTCAGGCCGAAGTGGTGGTCGGCAGCCCGATTGCAGGACGCGGTCGTGCGGAGCTGGAAGGGCTGATCGGGCTGTTCGTCAACACGCTGGCCGTGCGCATCGATACAGCCTCGGCGCTGACCGGTAATGCATTGCTGGCACAGGTCAGGGAGCGGGTACTGGAGGCTCAGGATCATCAGGACCTGCCATTCGAGCAGGTGGTGGAAATTGTCCGGCCGACCCGCAGCCTGGCTCACTCCCCGTTGTTCCAGACCACGCTCAACTGGCTGGCCGGGGAAACCTCGTTACCGGACATGGACGGTTTGTCGCTGAGCGTGGTCGAGCAGGGGAGTCAGGTCTGCAAGTTTGATCTGTCGTTGAACCTCGGTGAGCAGGGTGACGCGCTGTTTGGCACGCTGGAATACGCAACCGCGCTGTTCGATGAGCCCACGGTGCAGCGCTATTACGGGTATTTCGAACAGGTGCTGCACGCGCTGGTGAATAACGAAAACGCGGTGCTGGGTGATATCCCGTTGGTGGGCCCTCAGGAACGCGAGTATCTGCTTGAAAGCCTCAATGCCAGCGCGGTGAGTTTCCCGCAAGGCCAGACCGTTCATGGCCTGATCGAAGCTCAAGCCGCACGTCTGCCTGAAGCCGTCGCTGCCCGGGTTGGCGAACAGTCGCTGAGCTATGCAGAGTTGAACCGCCAGGCCAACAGCCTTGCCCATTATCTGATCAGCCTTGGCGTGCGCCCGGATGATCGGGTGGCGGTGGTTGCGCGCCGCGGGCTGGACACGCTGGTGAGCCTGCTGGCAGTGCTCAAGGCCGGTGCCTGCTATGTGCCGGTGGATCCGGCGCATCCCGATGAACGCCTTGGCTACCTGCTGACCGACAGCGCACCGGTGGTGGTACTTGCTCAACAGACCTTCATCGCGCGTCTGCCAGCGTTGGCGGTGCCGGTGATTGCGCTTGATCGACCCGAGTGGCCTACTCAGGCGGATAATCCGCTGGTGGCGGGGCTGACGTCCCGCGAACTGGCTTATGTCATCTACACCTCGGGCTCGACCGGGCAACCGAAAGGTGTGATGGTCGAGCATGGCACCCTGGCCAATCTGGTGCATTGGCATTGCCAGGCGTTCGATCTGCACGCAGGCAGCCACACTGCCAGCGTTGCCGGTTTCGGTTTTGACGCGATGGCCTGGGAAATCTGGCCGGCACTGTGTGCCGGTGCAACGCTGCACCTTCCGCCTGCAAACATCGGTAACGAGCAGCTCGACGCGCTGCTTGACTGGTGGCTGGCTCAACCGCTGCAAGTAGCCTTTCTGCCGACCCCGGTGGCTGAATATGCGTTCAGTCGCGAGCTGCATCATCCGACCCTGCGCACGCTGTTGATCGGCGGTGACCGCATGCGTCAGTTCCACCGTGACCCGGGCTTCGCCGTCATCAACAACTACGGGCCGACCGAGGCTACGGTGGTGGCCACCTCGGGTCGCCTGCTGCCGGATGGCAGCCTGGATATCGGCACACCGATAGCCAATACTCGCGTGTACCTGCTCGACGACCAGCAGCAACTGGTGCCATTGGGTGTTGCCGGCGAGTTGTACATTGGCGGCGAAGGCGTGGCGCGTGGTTATCTGAACCAGCCGCAACTGACTGCCGAGCGCTTCCTGAACGACCCGTTCAGTGGGCAGCCGCAAGCGCGCATGTACCGCACTGGCGATCTGGCGCGCTGGAATGCCGATGGCACGCTGGATTATCTGGGCCGTAACGATGATCAGGTGAAGATTCGTGGTGTGCGCATCGAGCTGGGCGAAATCGAGGCGCAGTTGGCGGCCTTGCCGGGTATCGAAGAATCGCTGGTTCTGGCCCGCGAAGACGAGCCTGGGCAACCACGTCTGGTGGCGTACTTCATCGAACACGCCGCTGCCTCAGCCATTGAGGTCGCCGGACTGCGTGCCGAGATGCTGGCCCGTCTGCCAGGCTATATGGTGCCGAGCGCCTTTGTACGCCTTGATGCCTGGCCGTTGACCGCCAATGGCAAGGTGGATCGCCGCGCCTTGCCCGTACCGGACCGCGACGCTCTGCCGGGGCGTGAATACGAGCCGCCGCAAGGCGAACTGGAAATAGCCGTTGCCGAGATCTGGAGCGATTTGCTGCAGGTCGAGCAGGTAGGGCGCAACGATCACTTCTTCGAACTAGGCGGCCATTCGCTACTCGCCGTCACCCTGATCGCTCGCATGCGTCGTCGCGGCATGGACGCAGATATTCGCGTGTTGTTTGCCCAGCCAACCCTGGCGGCCCTGGCCCGCGCCATCGGTAACGGCAGTCAGGTGAAGGTTCCGGCCAACCTGATTGGTACGGATTGCACCTCGATCACCCCGGACCTGTTGCCCTTGGTGAAGCTGGACCAGGCAGGCATTGATCGCGTCGTCGCCAGCGTGACCGGCGGTGCGCCCAATGTTCAGGACATTTACCCGTTGGGGCCTTTGCAGGCAGGTATTTTCTATCATTACCTGTCAGCCGGTGAGGATGACCCTTATCGCTTGCAAGCGCGCTTTGCGTTTGCCGACCGCTCACGGCTGGATGCCTTTTGCCAGGCGCTGCAGCAGGTCATCGCGCGTAACGACGTGCTGCGTACTTCGCTGTGCTGGGAAGGCCTGGAAACACCTGTGCAAGTGGTATGGCGTCATGCCGACCTGCCGGTGATCGAATTGCCGCTGGCGGCACTGGCCGACCCCGAACCGCTGGACCTTGTCCGTGCACCGCTGCTGCGTCTGGTGCACGCTGACGACCCGGACAACCAGCGTATCGTCGCGGTATTGCTGTTCCATCACCTGATCATGGACCACGTCGCCCTCGACCTGCTGAGCCGGGAATTGCAGGCAGTACTGCTGGATCAGCAGGCGCAACTGCCCGCGCCAGTGCCTTACCGCAATTACATCGCGCAGACCTTGCTGGGCGCGGGTGAGCACGCGCATGAAACGTTCTTCCGCGAGCAATTGGGTGACCTGGACGAACCCACCCTGGCGTATGGCCAGACTTCGCTGCCGGGGCCGGAGGTTCCGAGTGACGCCAGGCTGCGCCTGGATGCAGCGCTGAGCCAGCGGCTGCGCGATCAAGTACGGCAACTGGGCGTCAGCCCTGCCAGCCTGATGCATCTGGCCTGGGCTCAGGTATTGGGCCGGTTGTCCGGACGCGACAAAGTGGTGTTCGGCACCGTACTGCTCGGGCGCCTGAACGGCACCGAGGGGGCAGAGCGTACGCTCGGGGTGTTCATCAATACCTTGCCGCTGCGGATTGACCTCTCCGGTCAGACTGCACGCGACGCGGTGTTGCAGACCCACCTGCGTCTGACCGGATTGCTTGCCCACGAGCATGCCTCGCTGGCAATTGCCCAGCGTTGCAGCGCCTTGCCTGCGGGCGCGCCGTTGTTCAGCGCGTTGTTGAACTACCGCCACAGCACTGCGCCCGGAGAACACGACGAGGCTGCCGAAAAAGCCTGGCAGGGGATCGAACTGTTGCAGGCCGGTGAGCGCAGCAGCTACCCGTTGACGCTCAGCGTCGATGACCTGGGCGAGGCGTTCGACCTGTCGGCGCTGACTACGACGGGCATCGATGCCCGGCGTGTCTGCGCTTACCTTTCCTGCGCCGTAGAGAACCTGGTCATTGCCCTTGAGCAAAAACTTACCGCGCCGATTCAGTCGCTGAATGTTCTGCCGGGCGCTGAACGAAACGAACTGCTCGATGGCTTCAATGCCCAAGCGCTCAGTCCAGAGAACTCGCTGACCATTCATCAGCGTATTGAGCAACAAGCGCTTGATCAGCCGAACGCTGTGGCTGCCCAGGCAGGTGACCAGCGCTTGAGCTACGCGGAGCTGAATAGTCGCGCCAACGCACTGGCCCATCACCTTATGGGCTTGGGCGTACGTCCGGATGACCGTGTGGCGGTAGTGGCGCGGCGCGGGCTCGAAACACTCACCGGCTTGCTGGCGGTGTTGAAAGCCGGGGCGAGCTATGTCCCGGTCGATCCGGCACATCCGGACGAGCGCATCGGCTACCTGCTCGAAGACAGCGCGCCTGTGGTGGTGCTGGCTCAGTCCGGCCTGCTGGCGCGTCTGCCCAGCCTGGCTGTACCGGTGGTTGTTCTAGATCGCCCGGACTGGTCGCAACGCACCGACAACCCGCATATTGCGGATATGGCCACGTGTCACCTGGCTTACGTGATTTACACCTCGGGGTCCACCGGGCTGCCCAAAGGCGTGATGGTCGAGCATCGGACGCTGAACAATCTGGTGGACTGGCACTGTCAGGCATTCGATCTGCGTGCAGGCAGTCATACCGCCAGCGTTGCCGGGTTTGGTTTCGACGCAATGGCCTGGGAAGTATGGCCTGCGTTGTGTGCCGGTGCAGTGTTGCATCTGCCGCCTGCGGAGATTGGCAACGAACAGCTGGATGTGTTGCTCGACTGGTGGCTGGCGCAACCTCTGCAAGTCGCGTTTCTGCCGACACCGGTGGCCGAATATGCATTCAGCCGTGAGTTGCGTCACCCGACCCTTAAAACCCTGTTGATTGGTGGCGACCGTTTGCGTCACTTCAATCGGGACCCTGGTTTCGCGGTGGTCAACAACTACGGCCCGACGGAAACTACGGTCGTTGCCAGCTCTGGCCTGATGGAGC
This sequence comes from Pseudomonas syringae group sp. J254-4, assembly GCF_032586855.1. Classification (NCBI taxonomy): domain Bacteria; kingdom Pseudomonadati; phylum Pseudomonadota; class Gammaproteobacteria; order Pseudomonadales; family Pseudomonadaceae; genus Pseudomonas; species Pseudomonas syringae group sp. J254-4. The sequence continues at coordinate 123,929 of NZ_JAWHOO010000017.1, forward strand.
CGGGCAAGGTCTTGCACATCGGCAAGCCTGTTTCCCATGCGCGGCTTTATGTATTGGATTCGCAGGGCCAGCCAGTGCCGCTCGGGGTGCCCGGCGAGTTGTATATCGGCGGCACAGGCGTAGCACGTGGCTATCTGAACCGCCTGGACCTGACCGCCGAGCGCTTCCTTGATGATCCGTTCAGCGACAGCAGCGAGGCCAGAATGTACCGCTCCGGCGACCTGGTTCGCTGGCTGGCTGACGGGACCCTTGAATACCTGGGCCGCAACGACGATCAGGTCAAAATCCGTGGGGTGCGCATCGAGCTGGGCGAGATCGAACAGCACCTGGCGCAATGCCCGGGCGTTGGCGAAGCCGTTGTGACTACGCAACATCTGGAAGATGGCTCGTTGCGCTTGGTGGGTTACTTCACTCGTCGCGACGCTGCGCTCGAAAGCGCTGCATTGAGAGCGCACCTGTTAGGGCAATTGCCGGAATACATGGTACCTGCAGTCTTTGTCGGTCTGGATGCACTGCCGTTGACCCAGAATGGCAAGGTCGACCGCAAGGCCTTGCCAGCCCCGGACATGGCCGCGCTGGCGAACCTTGCTTATCAAGCGCCGACTACGGCATTGGAGAAGCGTCTGGCGCAGCTGTGGGCCGACGTTCTGGAAGTGGGCCGAATCGGCAGACACGACAGCTTCTTTGAGCTGGGTGGCCATTCGCTGTCGGCGATCCGTCTGGTCAGCTTGCTGCAAAAAGCAGGCTTGCCACTGTCCCTGGCCGAGTTGTTCCAGCACCCGAGCATCGCAGCGCTGGCCGGATTGCTCGACCAGCGTCCGACCCCCTCGGTCGAAGCTCAAGAGGTCGTCACGGTACGGGCAGGTGGCAGCGAACCGCCTCTGCTCCTGATTCATGACTTCACCGGTCTGGACGCTTACTTTCCGGTCCTTGGACAACACCTGCAGGGCGACTTCCCGATCTACGGCTTGCCGGGGGTTGGCCTGGGCCAGCAGCAATTGCGCACCATGGAATGCCTGGCGGCGCGGCTGGTGGAACGTATTCGGCAGGTCCAGCCACGCGGTCCTTACCGGCTGGCAGGCTGGTCGTTTGGCGGGGTTCTGGCCTATGAAGTGGCAACTCAACTGCTCGGTATGGACGAGCCCGTTGCATTCCTCGGCCTGATCGACAGCTACGTGCCGCGCCTGACTGATCAGGGCAAGGCACGCTGGCAAGGACCTGACCTGCTTGAGCGGCAATTGCTGTCGCACTGCATCGCGCACTGGAAAACCCAGGGCGTGGCGGGTGCTGCTGCATTGGCGCGTCTGACCTCGTTGAGCGGACAGGCGACCCTGCCGGACTTTGAAACCCTACTGAAACTTTGCCGCGACGAGGAACTGCTGTACGAGGAACTGGCGCAGGCCAGCGATCAACAATTGCATCACTACCTGGACCGGGAAGTGGCGCACGGTCACGCCCTGGCGCATTACCAGCTGGAACCGCTCGGTTTGCCGATCCACCTGTTCTGCGCAGAGCAGCGTCCAATGGCACCGCCAGGCACCAGTCCTACACTGGGCTGGGGCGAAGTCCTGCCAAAAGGCCAGTTGCGTTGTGTCAGCGTGCCTGGGGATCACATGACAATGATGCAGGCGCCTCACGTGGACACACTCGGTCGGAGCATCAGTGCGGCGTTGCATGGAGTACCCGATACACCACCGTCGACACCGGCTTATCAATCGCTGCTGGCCATCCAGAGCGGGCGGGATGGGCATGCGCCATTGTTCTGCGTGCCGGGTGCCGGTGACAGCGTCACCAGTTTCATCGGACTGACCGAAGCGCTGGGGCCGGACTGGCCTATCTACGGCCTGCAGCCGCGCGGTCTGGACGGCCGCAGTGCTCCGCACAGCAGGGTGGAAGCTGCAGCGCAGAGCCATGTGCAAGCCATCGAAGCAATGTATCCACACGGCCCATTGCATCTGGTTGGGCATTCCTTTGGTGGCTGGGCGGCGCATGCCATGGCCGTCAAGCTTCAGGCTCGTGGTCGCGAGGTTGTCTCGCTGACCCTGATAGACAGCGAAGCGCCTGGTGGCGACGGACTGCGCAGCAAGCCCTATACCGCGACGGCAGTGCTGGAGCGGCTGATCGAAGCGCTGCAGTTGTCCGCTGGCAGAAGCCTGGAAATCGATCCTCAAATGTTTGCCGACAGCGATGGAGACACTCAACTGCACCTGCTGCAACAGGCCATGGTGCGCGTCGGGTTGTTGCCACCGCGCCTGGCAGCACAGGCACTGCAAGGGATTGTTCGTACGTTTGCCAGCGCCATAAGGACTGTCTATCGGCCAGAGCCCGGAGGCTACAGTGGCAGGGCCAGCCTGGTACTGGTGGATGATCCGCAGCTGGATGCTCTGGACAATCAACTTGAGCAGGCGTCATCTGCAACAGGGTGGCAACACCTGATGCCGCAACTGACGCCATGGCAGGGACCGGGCAATCACTTCAGCGTCCTCAAGGCACCAGACGTATACAGTCTGGCGGCCTGGTGGTACGACGGATTGGCAATTGGCGTGGGAGAAGCGCAATGAACCGTTTGACAGGACGCAGGCGTCAGGCAGGCGACAAGCCAGGCCAGCGCTACCTGCAGTAAGGCGCATGGGCGGGGTGATCGATATCACCCCGTCCTGTGGCATTGGCTACCTATTCTGTCTGTTACTCAAACAGTGCTCTTGAACGGCGTTCAGCAGGCTGAACAAGCGCTTTCCGATGAGCCATACATCCAGCGCATCAGCGAGTGCCGACCGCTGATGCCCAGTTTGATGGCGGCGCGGCGCTGGTAACTGCCTACCGTATTGACCTTGAGCGCAAGCCGTTCGGCCTGCTCGATTGCGGTATGACCGGCGAGCAGACCGATGCACACCTGCATTTCCCGCTCGGACAATGTCATACCTGTTTCGCGCAACCGGTCATGAAAACGCTCTTCGACGCTTTCGGTTTTTTTCGGTTCGACAGTGATCATTGTCATTTGCAAGGCATTGACATGCCTTTCGAGTATCGAGAACAAAAGCGGTGAGATAGTGCTTAGCTGACGACGTTCATTGTCCGAAAACTCATGCGCTGGCAGCGCCCTGAAGACGGTGATCTTGCAGCTGAAGTTCTCCGAGGCCTGCGCAGGATAAAGATGGATCGAGTCGCTGAGCAGCAAGGTGCCGCGTGAGGACGTCACCGTTTCGTTGAAGACTGTGGGTTCCGACGCGGGCAGCGTTTGCCAGGGCTGTGGCAGTGAGGAAAGGTGGGTGGCATCCACGGCAAGCTGAGTATCGATAAGCTTGTGGAACATGCTGGAAAAATGGCCGCTGCCGATGCTGGCTATGGCCCTGCCTATGTGGGGTAGTAATGTGTGTGGCATTGAGTCATCCATGATTTCAGAAATGCTGACACTAGCTTAGACGTCAAACGCAAACAGCGGTCACATCAACTTGGCTGTGAGTGATGTGGCCGCTAGATGCCTGCGTTAGATGCCTTTTAGAACACGGCTAGTTGAAGTGCGCAGAGAATAACGCTCTGATGTTACATAAATACTGGATCATCACAAACAGTGATCATCATTGGCTGCCTGGAAGGCAGGGCAGGAGCTATATCGTGGCGGGGCGACATCCTGTCACCTGACGCGGTTGCTCGGAAAACGTCTATTTGCCGAGCATGAGGCGGGTTACAAGGCGTGTCAGCCGTCCATAAGGTGCCGAGACCTTGTCAGACATGTTGAAGCGACTCAACTTGAGAACGCCGCGAGCATGGGACAGACGAACGAAGCCCTCATAGCCGTGATAGGCCCCGGTGCCACTCTGCCCGACGCCGCCGAACGGCAGATCATCCTGAGTGGCGTGCAGCATGGTGCCATTGATGGTCACACCGCCGGATTGCGTCCGGTTCAGCACCTGGTCCACGGACGTCTGGCTGTTGGAAAAACAGTAGAGGGCCAGAGGCGAGGGGCGATCATTGATAAAGCTAATGGCTTCATCCAGGGAGTCATAGGCAAGTATCGGCAGCAGCGGACCAAAAATCTCTTCCTGCATCAGGTCGGCGTCAAGCGGTACATCCGTGAGCGCCATGGGCGCAATCTTACGTTCGTGGGTCGACACCGGCGCACCGTGTTGCCATGCCTTCGCCCCTTTTGAGAGGGCCTGGTTGGCCATGCTCACGAGCCGGTCGTGGTGGCGCTGGGAGATGATCGAGGTGTAGTCCGGATTACCTTCGAGTGTCGGGTAAAGTTTTTTCGCAGCAGCCAGCCACTCGCCGGCAAAACTGTTTACATGTTCGCGCGGGACCAGTACGTAGTCGGGTGCCACGCAGGTCTGCCCGGCGTTGAACAGTTTGCCGATAGCAAGCATCCGTGCCGCTTTTTTAATCGAATAGTCATCGCAGATCACTACCGGTGATTTGCCGCCCAGCTCCAGTGTCACCGGCGTCAGGTTACGCGCAGCCGCCGCCATGACATGGCGACCTACGTGGGTCGACCCGGTGAACACCAGGTGGTCAAAGGGCAGCTCACTGAACCGGCTTGCCAGCAGGGCATCTCCAGTGACTACTGTGACCTGCTCGGCAGAGAACGTTTCACCCAGCAATTGCTGGAGCAGCTCAGAGGTTCTGGGGGTCAATTCCGAAGGTTTGATCATTACCCGGTTGCCCGCTGCCAGTGCCTCTATCAAGGGCACCAGTGTCAGCGTCAGCGGATAGTTCCAGGGCGCGAGAATACCGACTACGCCCAGCGGCTGATAAATGACCCTGGCAGTCGCAGGCTTGAAAACAATACCCACCTTGCGTCGGGAGGGCCGCATCCACGCCTTGAGATGCGAACGAATGTGCTTGATGCCATTGATGACAGGCATCAGCTCGCCGAGCCTGGTTTCAGCGAAGGAGCGGTTGCCGAAGTCTGCGCTGACCGCTTCAAGCAACCTGTCCTGATTGTCGCTGACCACTCGCAAAATGGCGTTGAGGTCGGCGATTCGTTGAGCGTAGGAGGGCACCCCTTGCGCGCGAACTGCAGCTTTCTGCGCCTCGAACAGCTCGGTTAGCCCCGGAGCGGGAGACGGCGTAGTGGGCGTGATCCTTGCGGGCTGATTCATGAAGCTGCTCCTGTGGCTGCGTGTTTTTATAAGATAGATGCAGTGTTGCGATTACGTTCTGGCTCACGTAACCGTACAGAGCCATCGCCAACCTATGAAGGGGCGATCCGGCCGGTTCAAGTGGCCGAAACGGTCAATCTGGTCTCGCGTATTCATCTGTCAGGTGCAGGTTCGGGATCAAGGCGATCCAGATGGCTGACGATCATCGCCGCTACCATGGCGCAGGTCTTCGCCGGGTCGAGAGGCTCATCGAACAGCAATTCGATGGTGGCGTGAATCATCTCGACCGCCACACGGGCAACCATGGCTATCTGCTTGGGATCAGCCTCGGGAATAGCGCTGGCAATGATCGCGGCCTGGGCCTTGGACACCCTGCGGTGAGAGTCGAGCCGCACATGCTCCAGCGCAGGAACTGCCCTTAAAGCCTTCAGCGTCCACATGCCGCCCAGCGTGGCGTCGGTAACCCGGTAAGTATCCAGAATCAGTTCGGCAAGCGCCTGCTCCAGAGCCTGCGGCGTACCTGCGATCAGCTCGGGGGTGATCCAGTGATCAATCCGCCCGTTCTGCTTCTCCAGCAGACGCTCACCAAGAACCGTCAACAGCGCGTATTTATTGGGGAAATAGCGGTACAGCGCTGGCGGTGTAAGGCCTGCCCGTTCGCACACGAGATTGGTCGACAAGCGCTCTATGCCGACCTCGCACAAGGTATTTGCCGTGGCGACCAGAATGCGTTCGTAGGTTTCAGTGGCGCGTTGCTGCGCAGGCAGCTTCTTGCGCTCGAGGGTTTTTCCTGCGACCTGCGCAGGAGAGGGTTCAGTTTTCAGCCTGGCCATAAGTACCTGTCAAAAAAGAGTGGGGCGCCAGCAGGACGGTCGAAAAAAACAGTTGCTCCACGATAAAATGATAGCTATAACTATCGTGTAGCGATGACTATCATAACTGAAGCGTCGTTAGTGTGACGGTTTGTTAAAACAAAAAATAAAAAAAGGTGACGCTATGAACGCACGGCAATGTCTTTTCCTCTCTTCTCTTCTGATGTGCTCCACCGGTATTCACGCTGCTGCGGGTCCGCTGGAGGCAAAGGGCCTTTGGTTGACGGCGGAAAAAGACGCCGTGGTCAAGCTTGACGACTGCGCAGACAAGGCAGGCGCCATCTGCGGGCAGGTTGTCTGGGTCAAGGATGTTGCCTCGACGTCGAGTGACTGCGGTGTACAGATTCTACAACTGACCCGCTATGACCAGGATGCCTGGCGCGATGGCTGGGTGTATGACCCCCGTGATCAGAAAAAATATAAGGGCGCCGTCCGGGTCAAGGACGGACGCCTGAATGTAAGGGCTTTTGTCGGCACCGAAGTTCTCGGCAAGACAGAGCAATTCGAGCGTATCGCAACACTGCCTCCTGCCCCGGTTTGCAAATTGTAAATCCGGCCCTTCAGCGTGGGAGAGAATCATGCGCACTTATACAATTCGCTATGTAATGGCTGCAGCATTGTGCTCCGCAGCAGGCAGCACCCTGGCTATCGCCGATGAAATGTCGAGCTACGCGGTGGATATCACCGCCAAGGCCAGCTCGGACATTCGCACCCGCGGCATTTCCGATTCCCTGAATCGCCCAGGGGCCAGAGTAACCATTCAGGTTGCTCATGAAACAGGCCTGGTGGCGCTTGCCGAATTTTCTACGGTCAGCAAGAAGCAGTTCCTCGACGGTGATGGTCTGGGAGTGCTGCTCGCAGGGGGTTATCGCTTTGGCGATCCTGATGCCTGGCACTATGGTGTAGGGCTGGCGGCGGAGATGTTTCCGGGGGCTCAGTTCAAAGCGCCCAATCGCTTCGACTTCGAGACCTTCACGCCGGGCGATGAGCATACGACCAATTACAACAGTCAGTTTGCCGTCCTGGAAATCGGTTATGGCGCACTTGAAGGCCGAATTGCCCGGGTGCTGTCGAAGAACTACCGAGGTGCCAACAGCGGTGGCGTGTGCGGTGCGCAATTGCAGTTCCGTGAAGACCCGACCAAGGGCCTGGAATGCTATGCCAAGGGTGACCAGAACTCCCGAGGCAGCATGTTGTATGACCTGGATTATAAATACGCGCTGGGCATCAATACCAACCTCAAACTGCACGCCGGTTATCAGCAGATCGCCAACTTTTCGGAAGCGAACTTCGCTGACTACGGCGTAGGTCTGGTCCATCACTGGTGGGGCTTTGACTGGGGACTCGACTGGGTGACAACCAAGACCCGGGCGCGTGAGCTGTATATGGCCGAAGACGACGGACATGTGCGAACCACGGATGGCAATCGCTGGGTGGCGTCGATTTCCCGCACATTCTGAGTAGACCTTTATGACTTCGCTTTTCATTTCCCGGACGCCTGAGGCGGTTACCGGCCTGGAGCAACTCGTCCTCGCGATTGACCTGGGAACGTCCGGCTGCAAGTGCGCACTGGTCTCCATGGAGGGAGACATCCGGGCCTGGGCGTTTCACGGTGTGCCGTTGCATGTCAGTGGCCTGAGTGCAGAGCAGGAGCCGGAGGACTGGTGGAATGCTTTCATGCTTGGCGCCAACGAGTTGCTGGGAGCTGACCCGCTCAGGCGCCGTCAGGTGGTGGCCATCTGTTGCTCCACGCAAAGCGAAGGCACGGTCTGTGTCGACCGCAATGGCGCCGCGATTGGCCGGGCACTGCTGTGGCTGGACAAGCGCGGCGCCGACTCCATCAAGCAGCGAATGGGCGGAGGCTGGTGCAATCTGGGCGGCTACGGGCCACTCAAGCTCTGGCGTTCGTTGCGACTGACAGGCGGGGTGGCGTCTCTGTCCGGGATGGACTCGGCCGGGCACATGGCCTACATCCTTGATCATGACCCTGCACGGTATGAAAAGACCCACAAATTCCTGAATGTGCTCGACTACATGAACATGCGGTTGTCGGGTCGTTACTGTGCGACAGGCGACTCGATGCTGACCGCCTGGATTACCGACAATCGGGACCCTCACCGCATTCGCTACGATGACGGGCTGATAAGGGCACTGGGCATCGACGCCGGCAAACTGCCTGAGCTGGTGGGCTCGACCGAAGTCATCGGCACATTGAAAGCCGAGCTGGCAGATGTGCTGGGGCTACCTCGATCAACGCCAGTGGTTGCAGGTGCCGTAGACACTTCGGCAGTGGCTGTTGGTGCCACGGTGCGGGACTTTGCTCCGCACCTTTACCTGGGCACCTCGTCCTGGGTAGGTGCTCATGTACCGTTCAAGAAATCCAGTGTTCGCCACCATATTGCTGCGGTTCCCAGTGCGGTCAAGGGCCGTTATCTGGCAATGGCCATGCAATCGGCTGCAGGCGCCAACCTGTCGTTTCTGCGTGACAAGGTGCTTTACCACCCGGACGAGCTGTTGAGCGACGAACAACAGCCGGATGTATATGCCTTGCTTGACCGTATCGCAGCGCGCGTGCCTCCGGGTTCGCGGGGGTTGATCTACACGCCATGGCTGTGTGGCGAACGCTCCCCGGTCGGTGATCCGAGCCTGCGTGCCGGCTTGATCAACCTGAAACTCGAACATTCCAGGGAAGACATTATCCGGGCCTTCATGGAAGGCGTTGCCCATAACACACGCTGGATGCTGGAGCCGTTCTCGCGGTTTATCGGCCAGTCGAGCGGAATCATCGTCGCCACCGGCGGCGGAGCGCAATCGGATGTGTGGTGCCAGATCATGGCCGATGTCTGCGGGCGGGTCATTCAGCAACCGCACAACCCCATTCAGACCAACGCCCGCGGAGCGGCATTCATTGCTGCAGTAGCGCTCGGGAAGTTGCAGTTCAACGATCTTCCGACACTGCAAAGGCCGCATCGACTGTACGAGCCATCCCGGTCAACCCGAAACCTGTATGACGACCGCTTCGCCACGTTCAAGGAAGTCCGCAAACGCCTGGCACCGCTGTATCGCAGGTTGAACCCATCGCAGGAGACGACACCATGAACAATGTCCAACAACAGATCGTCGACCTGTCGCGGCATCTCTCACGCCGCGGCTTCTTCGCCGCCACCGGCGGCAACCTGGCGCTGCGTATCGACGCGCTGCACATCGCGGTTACACCGTCGGCCACCGACTATTTCAGCATGCGACCGGAGGATGTCTGCGTCCTGCGGCTCAAGGATCTGCAGCAACTGTCGGGTGAACGTTCGCCTTCGGTGGAAAGCGAGTTGCACGCCAAAGTCCTGCGCAGTCGCCCGGATGTCAATTGCAGTATCCACACCCACCAACCCCTGGCCAGCGCCTGCACATTGTTCGGCAAAGCGCTGGACGTGCCTTACCCGCCGCTATGGAAATCGCTGGGCAAACGCATTCAATTGGTGGGTTACGCGCCGTCCGGCTCCGGCTGGCTGGCCGGCAAGCTCGGCAGGGCAATCCGGCCGGATCACAACGTTTACCTGATGCGCAATCACGGCGTTCTGTGTTGCGGTGCGGATATCGAGACAACCCTGATGCGCCTGGAGGACCTGGAAACATTCTGTCGTGATCACCTTGTCAACCAGATCAAAGTCAATACCCGTGGAAAACCTGAGTCACGCGCTGCAATAGCCCGCCTGATCGACGCCCTGACCAGTTCCAGCTCGCACGCACTCAGCCCTCAGACTTTTTCAGAGACTCAATCATGAACAAACCTCTTGATCCTGCCAGCATGCCTGCAATTCCCGAATCGGCCGTATCGCAATGGCCGGACGTCGACTCCCTCTACCGCCGGTTCGACGAACTGGTGAAGCAGCCCATTCGCCCGATCAAACGCGAAGCAATGAGCAAGGTCATGGGCTATTTCGACGAGCGCTGCCAGGGCTCGAAGCGTCTTTCCGAGGCAGCCAAAAAAGTCATACCGGGAGGTGTGCAACACAATCTCGCGTTCAACTATCCGTTTCCGCTGGCCTTCGCCCAGGCTAAAGGTGCGCACCTGACGGATGTCGACGGCAATCGCTACACCGATTTTCTACAGGCAGGTGGCCCCACCTTGTTGGGTTCGAATCACCCGGCCATTCGCGAACAGGTCAACCGTATTCTTGATGAATGCGGGCCGGTGACCGGCTTGCTGCATGAATACGAGGTCAAGCTGGCCGAACTGGTCTGTGAAGTGATGCCCGGTGTCGACATGCTGCGCTTGCTGGGCTCGGGCACTGAAGCGGTGATGGCAGCGGTACGCCTGGCACGCGCTTACACCCGCAAGAAGTGGGTGATCAAAATCGGCGGCGCCTATCACGGCTGGAGCGACCAATTGGTCTACGGCATGCGCCTGCCGGGCACCGGACGCATGGAGGCGGTGGGTATTCCGCGAGGCGCTACGGCAAACACCCAGGAGAGCCCGCCCAATAATCTGGATGCATTACGCCGCAGGCTGCAGATCAATCGCCTTCGTGGCGGCACTGCAGCGATTATGGTCGAACCCTTCGGCCCGGAAAGTGGCACACGCCCGGTACACGCCGACTTCAACCGACAGTTGCGTGCGCTGTGCAACGAATTTGGCGCACTGCTTATTTTCGACGAAGTGGTCACCGGGTTCCGTGCGGGGCTGGGCGGCGCACAAGCTTATTTCAATGTCATGCCGGACATCACGGTACTGGGTAAGTGTCTGACGGGAGGCTACCCGATGGCGGGTGCCATTGGCGGACGCAGAGACGTGATGCAACTGCTTGCCGGTGGCATTGGCACATCCTCGCGAAGGGCGTTCGTGGGCGGGACGCTGTCGGCCAACCCGCTGTCGTGCGTCGCCGGTTATTACGCGCTGCTGGAGGCGCGCCGCCTGAACGCGCCGGCGCTGGCGGGCAGGGCGGGCGACCGCATGCGCGCAGGACTTGATGAAATCATCAATCGACGTGGCTTGCCTTATGTTGCCTACAACATGGGCTCCATCGTGCATCTGCAGACTTCCGGTGTGCTGCTGCTCGACACCAGTAATCCGCTCAAGCTGCTGAGGGCACGCAATGAGGCCAAGACCCGCAAGCACATGATGGAGGAGATGGGGGCCGCGTATACCGCTCATGGCCTGATCACCCTCGCGGGCAGCCGTATCTACACCAGCCTGGCAGACACCGACGACGTCATTGATGACGCGCTCGAGCGGTTCGACGCCGTTTTTCAACTGGTGTGAGGTGAGCACCATGCGCGATTTACTTCGAAAGCAGTGGTTTGAGCTGCGCGAACGGATGATGGGCCAGGTGGACTCACACAGCAGTATTTCATTGCGCTTGCCAGGCGAGCAGGGCATGTGGCTAGGGAAACTCGACGATCTGGCACCGCAGGCTGTCGCGTTTGCCGATTCCGCAGAGGATGAGCGCCAGACCCACGCAGCTATCTACAGGGTTCGTGCCGATGTCGGCGCAATCCTGATCGGCGGTGGGGCCTTTGCAAAAAGCCTTGTCGATTTTGGAGGTGTCCTGCCGATTCTATTTGATGAGCAGGCACGTCACATAGGCCACATGGGTTCGCCCGCCAGTGCTGATAGGCCCCTGGCACATGCATTGACGCGTGGCGGGAATGCCGCGGTTATCGATGGAATCCCTGCTGTGATGGGCACCACAGGCCCTCGAATGGTGCTCAACGCAGAATTGTTCGAAAAGTGCGCCAAGGCCTACACCCTGGCCAAGGCGTGCGGCGCACACCTCACGCTACTGCCCTGGTGGGTGGTGCTGGTCGCCAACGGAAGGCTGATGAAAGACGAGAAGCGGGCGGCGCAGTGCTTTGCCGAAGGCAAGATCCCACCAGAAACCCGCGGTTACTAAAACTTCTCAAGAGGCGCATGCCATGCAAACGTCGTCCGCTGTAACTCGCAGGCATTTGAGTGCCGCATTGGCACTGGGCTCTGTCGCGGTATTGATGGTGGGGCTGCAGCCGCTGCTGCTGGGCGAATTGCTCGCGCAAAACCATGTGTCGCTTGAGGGCGTAGGGCTGGTCGCCATGGGCGAAATCGTGGCGCTGGGGCTGGGCGTGGTACTGGGTGACTTGCTGCGGTCAATGCTCAACCTGCGCCTGCTTACGGTCATTGCCATTCTGTGCGCAGCCGGAATGGACCTGGTTACGGCCAACGTCACTGGCGACGGACCGTTAACGGCGGCCCGCTCGCTGGCGGGACTGGCCGAGGGGCTACTGTTATGGGGGGCCGTGAGCCTGATCGTTCAGGGGCCTGCGCCGGATCGGGTGGCAGGAGTGTTCATGGTGGTTCAGACACTGGCTCAGGCACTGATAGCCGCAGCACTTGCATACCTGATATTGCCTGATCAAAGCGTTTACGCAGGCTTTGTGTTTCTTGGAATCCTGACCGCAGGCTCCGTGCTGTTCGTTGCCTGGCTACCCAAACGGTTGCCGCAACAGCCTGACAAGCAACCGGAAGTATCAGGCTTCAAATGGAACCTGAAGCAGGTGCTGCTATTGATGTTGGTGTTCATGCAGCTCTCGGCGGTAGGCGGTCTTTGGGCGTACCTGGAACCGCTGGGCATTCACGCAGGGCTGGATGCGCACTCGGCTCAATTGCTTGTCTCGGCGATGCTGTTCATGCAGGTCCTGGGCGGCTGTCTGGGCATTTTGCTGGTGCGCCGGGTGCCTGACTATTCGATGCTGGCCGCCGCAGCACTGCTCTTGGCGAGCATTGCGCTGGGCATGTACATAACGGCTGATCGGGGCGTAAATGTATTTCTGGGCCTGTGCGGTCTTTTTGCCCTGATCTACCTGATGCTGACGCCGTTTCAGGTGCGCATCGCGCTTCAAATCGACCCCTCGGGACGCATCGCCGGGCTCATTCCGGGCATGCAACTGCTCGGCTGCGCATTCGGACCGTTGCTGGCGTCGCAGTGGGTGTCTGGCGACAACGCTCAACCGGTGCTGCTGGTCAGTGTCTGGCTGTCGGTTACGGCGCTGTTTCTGGTTGCGCTGTTGCACCGGCGGGCAGCCAGTCGAAGGGTTGGCGTTGCACGCAGAGCTTGAACCGTGCGCGAGCAGCAGCGGCGGAGGCATTGCACTTGAAAGGCACGCCGCCGCCTTCGGAGTTGTTTTGAAACTGGTGGTGTCTGGATTGTTCAGGTGATGCTGCTGACATGCAGACTGCCGCGACGCATTTGGGCACTTGCCGAAAGCGCTATGCCTCTTCAGCTTGTGACATTGAGCGTAGAACCACCGCAGGCGTGAGATGGCACCTCAAGATCCGTAATCCACATACCGCGCCATAAGGTTAGGGCGGCTAAACGTATCGATCGCATAAACCCGCTGCCACATGGCATCAACCTCGGCCTTGAACGTGGCGTCATCCATGTCGATCCAGTAGCGAGGGTTGCGGCCGCGCTGCTGATCGTAGCTGGCAGTGACCGGGTCCAGGTGCCGGTATGGTTCAAAGAGGGGGATGTCCGGAATCGGGCCGCTGGTGTCCATATAGTTTTGCAGGAAGTCCCAGAGTGCGCAGGGGCGTTGCTGGACGTCGTCGGTGTTCATCAGCATATGAAAATTGATCTTACGGTCTTCATAGCGATGCTGAAGCAGTAGCCCGTATGTAGGACCGTGAAGATTATGGGTGGTGGTCATGTAGGCATCGAACTCATAAAAAGGCGCAACGAATTCCTCGATCACACCTTCTTTTCGATGGCGTTTATAGTCGAATATCGTGACCAGACCGGTTCTGCGATTAAGTTCCCAGTCTGGTCCCTTTGGTGCACGAAACCAAACGCGAGGGAAGTGGTAAATGACGACATGGCTGATGAGCCAGAGGAGTGATGGGATACCTACGAATACAGGATAGACGCTTAGCAAAAGCTCAACGCTTACATTCTGCCAAGATAGATGAGATGCATCAATGGCTACCAGATGCGTGATGAGCAATGGTAGAAAAAGTACGATTAAACTTCCTTTTGAAAATTGCAGCATGATCAGCCAGAACTGTGATGTAGACGGAAGTGGCGCGAATCTGAAACGTTCATTGTCGCACTTACTGTGTAGATTAACGCCTTCAAAGATAGCGGGTACATAGGTACCGTTTGCCTGCTTTTCCTCCTTTTCTTTTGCGACTTTCTCCCAGAATCTCATGCTTTCCGGGGTAGAGTCCTCAAAGAGTTTCATTGACGCTGTCTGTTGTGTGCAGCCCCAAGGCATGCGTATAGAACATGCTGGGGAGGAGTTCGCTCGCAACGTTGATATCTGTTCAGGAATAGTGTCAGGCCGGAAGGTCTGCGACCCGTAATAGGCGCTCTTGTTTGAGTCAGTCATTGGAAGAGGTCTTATGAGCTTCTTCATCAGCCCAGAATGGTTGGTTGATTTTGTTGAAATTGGGCGTTGCCCAATCTCGACTGTATTGAGTCGGGTCTTTGACCGGAGGGGCAGGGAAATAGAGTTTTTTACCTCCGCTGTCCACGATGAACTGTGCCCTCACGGCCCATTGGTAATAGTGTCTGCTGCTGCCTGTAGATGATCCTTGATTAGCGGGCGTGGCAAAAAATAGCTCCAATGCGTCCACGTGAAGACGCTGTGCCTTAGGGGTTTCAAGTCTGTCAGCGATTTCAATTTCTGCACGATAAGGTACGCCTTGGATATTCGCTCTTTCGGTAACGCGGCATAACTTGCAGCCCGCCTGAATGCTCAGGCTGCCGAGACTGCCGATAAGCCCTGGCAAGCGACTCTGCAAGCGAATTATCGTGTCTGCGCTGCGTACGGCATGCGGGATGTCTGCATGAGTATCAAATTTGGCGTTCTGTTCGTAAGCCGGATTTTTTTGTATTGAGATACTGATGCCGGCAAGCAGGCTGGTCAGTCGGTAAAAGGACTCCGAAGGGTCCTGTAAATAATGGTCAATCGAACGGCTCTCGCCAAATGGGCCGTTGGCCAACCATGATTCCAGCGCCGTTGAACTCAGCAAGATGACCAGGCCTACGCCCACTCCGACCAACAGTAATGCGGCCCAACCCAAAGCGGTGAGATTAAGGAGAGTTACAGCCGGCCCGAACAAGGTTCCCAGCGAACCTGCTAGACCACCTAGAGATATCAGCAAATATCCGTACAGCGCTTTATCGTTCCATTGCCATGCTTGCCACGCATCTATTGCATTCACTGCGGATAGAGTTACTCCGGAAACAAAAATACCTATTATCCGACCCGTAACTGAATGAATGAGTTTTTTGGCTAGCAACTCACCAAAGAAAATCGCTGTCTTTTTTGAATTGATGTTGAATAAAGTTTTCCGCCCTAAAGAAAATAATGTTTTTTGACTGGCCAGCTTGACCGCCAAGGCCTCAGCCGCAATTGCTAAATCCAATAAGGCTCCTCCCAATCCCGCGCCAGCTCTCAGAAATCCTTTTTCGCGTATTGACTGCGCAAACGCCTCACTCTCCGAACTCACATTCCAAACCTCCAGCATCAACACCGCCAGACAGAACGGTGTCGACCCCAGCACCCGATAAGCCGCCTTGTTCTTCTCCGAATCCAGCCCCTCAATGGCCTCACTCAGCCCGCTCTTCGCCCGAATATGACCCAGCTCCGCGTCACCCACCGCGCCTGCTGCTTCCCGAACTTTTTTAAGCGTTCGGTTCATGTCGCCGATCACCTGCGCGGTTTTGTGGCCGCGTGGGATCACCAGCACCAGATGGTCGCCCTTGGGCAGGCGGGTAGAAGAGGGATGCGGAGGGGCAATGTCGCCGAAGGGCGTTCCGTCGGGTCTCAGGTATTCGCCGTAACGTGTTTTTGGCAGCGACTCCCGGCCGGGCAGGTCTTCCAGACCGAATATGTAGTGTTGCGGCGTGACCTGATTACGGCGGATCAGGAAGGCCGCACCGAAATGCTCGGGCATCATGCTGCGCAGTTGTTGTACGCCTCGGCCCTGGCGGTTGACGTTGATCTTGTCGGCGTTTGCACCGAGGCGTTCTTGCATCTGGGCCAGTCGGTCGTTTGCCGACCGGACGTTGGCATTGGCGCTGTTTGCATTACCTTTGGCTGACGCAAGAGTCTGGCTGGCTTTGGCGACGGCGTTCGCAGCGCCATCTGCGGCGCTTTGCAGGTTTTCAAAGATCCCGACCAGCGCCGCTGTTGTGGCTTTGCCGTTGTTGATCAGGAAGAAGTTCTGCAGGCTTTCGCCCGCCAGCAAGTTAGCGAGGGTGGTGGCGTCCAGTGTGACTTGGGCGATGGGGTCAGGCGCTGGCTGAGTCTCGAAACGGGCCAGTTCGGTGGCGCGAAAACGGCCGTCGCCTTTGTTCTCGTCATCTGTAACCGGCACGACATAAGGCGCGCAAGCGGTCTGTAGATCGCACTCGGGCCAGAGCATGAGGTGCAGTGGCGATGTGTCATCGCTTGCGGTCTGGTTCAAAAATTTCTGCCCAAGGCTCACGGCCTGATCCCATAGCCCAACCCCCGTGACCGCATCCACCATGTCGCCTCCGGGGGCCAGCGGATCGACGTTGGATGGCAGCAGCGCGAGAGTCGCCAGCGTCCGACTCAACTCATACATCGCCGCCACGTAGTCGAAACCTTCAAGGCTCAGGTGATCCGCCAGCATTTGCTCCGTGGCCCTTTGTTTAAGGCTGGCGACCAGCGCGTCCTGAGCACTGAGCATGTGCCGCCAGACCACCGCGCGCTGGACCGTGGCCGTGCATTGGTTGATCGCTCGTCTGCCCGGCTCATGCAGCTTGGCCATCGCCGCATGCAGCGGGTTTTCCTGACCGCGAATACTGCGCGGCACCACCAGTTGCTGCACCAGCAACGCGCTGGCATGGTGTGGGTGAAGAACGGCGTGTCGGGCGC
>NZ_JAWHOO010000018.1:0-140066 GCF_032586855.1 Pseudomonas syringae group sp. J254-4
GGCGCAGCGGACGGGACTCGAACCCGCGACCCCCGGCGTGACAGGCCGGTATTCTAACCGACTGAACTACCGCTGCGTATCGCTGTAAACCTGTTTGAAACAAACCTTCGGTAGTTTGCTTCCTGTACTTCTGATTAAAAGACCCTTGGGCTTTTCAATCGCAGACCCGGCGAACCCGATCTGTACAAATATGGCGCAGCGGACGGGACTCGAACCCGCGACCCCCGGCGTGACAGGCCGGTATTCTAACCGACTGAACTACCGCTGCGTATCGCTGTAAACCTGTTTGAAACAAACCTTCGGTAGTTTGCTTCCTGTACTTCTGATTAAAAGACCCTTGGGCTTTTCAATCGCAGACCCGGCGAACCCGATCTGTACAAATATGGCGCAGCGGACGGGACTCGAACCCGCGACCCCCGGCGTGACAGGCCGGTATTCTAACCGACTGAACTACCGCTGCGCATTGTGGACTTGCGTCCTTTTGATACTTTGAAAGCCCTCGTACTTCAGCTTTCAAACTCAACGATGGTGGGTGATGACGGGATCGAACCGCCGACCCGCTGCTTGTAAGGCAGCTGCTCTCCCAGCTGAGCTAATCACCCTTTGCTTCGTTGAGGCCGCGAAATTTACGCACCTAACGAACCTAAGTCAATAGCCTGATTGAAGTTTTTTAAAAAACAGGCTCAATCGCAAAACCGCTACCACACATCAAAAGCACAACAAAGAGTCAATGTCGGCAGACTGCACAAAACTATTCGGCGTAGACCATCTTGCGCGTCATGCCACCGTCGACCACAAATTCCTGCCCGGTCACGAAACCGGCGTTTCTGGACAACAACCACGCAACCATCGCGGCAACATCTTCCACCGTCCCTACCCTGCCGGCAGGATGCTGGGCGTGATCGGTCTCGGACAACGGCTCGGCCTTGCGCAACGATGGGTCGCGCGCATCAATCCAGCCGGGACTGACGGCGTTGACACGTATCTCCGGCCCCAGACTGATTGCCAGTGCGTGCGTCAGCGCCATCAGGCCGCCCTTGCTGGCCGCGTAAGCTTCGGTATCGGCCTCGGACTGGCGAGAGCGAGTCGATGTGAGGTTGACGATGCTGCCACAGTGCGCGCGCAAGTAAGGCGCGCAATGCTTGGCGAGCAGCATCGGGCCACCAAGATTGACAGCCAGCACCCGATTCCAGTGCGACAGCTCAAGGCTTTCCAGCGTAGTGTTATGCGGGTCGGCGATCGCTGCGTTGCACACCAGCGCATCGAGACGGCCAAACTGCCTGAGCACCTCGGCCACACCTGCGGCAACCTGCTCTTCACTGGCAACGTCCATGGCAATGAACAGGGCGTTTTCACCCAGCGCACCCGCCACCTTGAAGCCCCTTGCACGATCCAGATCGGTCAGCACGACTTGCCAGCCCTCGGCAATCAGCCAAGCCGCGATGCCAAGCCCGATGCCGCGCGCGGCACCCGTCACCAGTGCGACACGGCCGTTGTGGGTGCTGGCAAATTTCAACGCCCACTCTTCGCCCGTCTCGCCACTGTTTTTGTTACCGGCCTTGTCACTCACAACGCCGCCAGACCACGAGCCAGGTCGGCTTGCAGGTCAGCCACATCTTCCAGGCCCACAGCAACCCGTATCAGACTGTCGCGAATACCCGCTGCCTCACGCTCTTGAGGCGCCAAACGACCATGAGACGTGGTGCTCGGGTGGGTAATCGTGGTTTTGCTGTCGCCCAGGTTGGCTGTAATGGAGATCAGCCGCGTGGCATCGATGAAGCGCCATGCGCCATCCTTGCCACCCTTGACTTCGAAACTTACCACCGCGCCAAAACCCTTTTGCTGACGCTGCGCCAGTTCATGCTGCGGATGGCTCTTGAGCCCTGCGTAATGGACCTTTTCAATACCGTCCTGCTGCTCGAGCCACTCGGCCAGCGCCTGGGCATTGGCACAATGGGCTCGCATCCGCAGGTTCAGGGTTTCGAGACCCTTGAGGAAGATCCACGCATTAAACGGGCTGAGCGTAGGCCCGGCAGTACGCAGGAAACCGACCACTTCCTTCATCTGCTCGCTGCGGCCGGCAACCACGCCGCCCATGCAGCGACCCTGGCCGTCGATGAACTTGGTAGCCGAATGCACGACGATATCAGCACCCAGCAACAGCGGCTGCTGCAAGGCCGGCGTGCAGAAACAGTTGTCGACGATCAGCATCGTACCTTTGGCGTGAGCGATTTCAGCCAGTGCAGCGATGTCCACCAACTCGGCCAATGGGTTGGACGGCGACTCGACAAACAACATTTTGGTGTTGGGCTTGATCGCCGCGTCCCAGCCGCTCAGCTCTGCGAGCGGAACGTAATCCACTTCGATGCCAAAGCGTTTGAAGTACTTGTCGAACAGGCTGATGGTCGAGCCAAAGACGCTGCGCGACACCAGCACATGATCCCCGGCACTGCACAGGCTCATCACGACCGCCAGGGTCGCCGCCATGCCGGTGGCCGTAGCAACGGCCTGTTCGGCGCCTTCCAGCGCGGCGATGCGCTCTTCAAAAGAGCGCACGGTCGGGTTGGTATAACGCGAGTAGACGTTGCCGGGCACCTCGCCAGCAAAACGCGCGGCCGCATCGGCAGCCGTGCGAAAGACGTAGCTGGAGGTGAAGAACATGGGATCGCCATGCTCACCTTCCGGGGTGCGGTGTTGCCCGGCACGTACGGCAAGGGTATCGAAACCCACACCTTCAAGGTCGCTATCCAGCCGACCTGCATCCCATTCCTGAGTCATGCCGCCCACTCCTTGTCCAATTTAGTTGTTGTACAGATCGATGATCGCGCTCACGGCCTGAGTCTTGATCTTGGAGGCGTCGTTACGCGCGCTCTCGATCCTGTTCAGATAATGCTCGTCGATGTCACCGGTCACGTACTTGCCATCGAAAACCGAGCAGTCGAAGTTGTCGATCTTGATCTTCTTGCTGCCACTGACCGCTTCGATCAGGTCATTCAGATCCTGATAAACCAGCCAGTCGGCACCGATAAGGTCGGCAACGTCCTGAGTGGAACGGTTGTGGGCGATCAGCTCGTGAGCACTCGGCATGTCGATGCCGTAGACGTTGGGGTAGCGCACGGCCGGGGCCGCCGAACAGAAGTAGACATTCTTGGCACCGGCTTCACGGGCCATCTGGATGATCTGTTTGCAGGTCGTGCCACGCACGATGGAGTCATCCACCAGCATCACGTTCTTGCCGCGGAACTCCAGCTCGATTGCGTTGAGCTTCTGACGCACGGATTTCTTGCGTGCTGCCTGGCCCGGCATGATGAAGGTCCGGCCGATGTAGCGGTTCTTGACGAAACCTTCGCGGAACTTGACGCCCAGATGGTTGGCCAGCTCCAGCGCAGCGGTACGGCTGGTGTCCGGAATCGGGATGACCACATCGATATCGTGATCCGGACGCTCGCGCAGGATCTTGTCGGCCAGCTTCTCGCCCATGCGCAAACGCGCCTTGTAGACCGAAATGCCGTCGATGATCGAGTCAGGACGTGCCAGATAAACGTGTTCGAAGATGCACGGTGCATATTTGGGGTTGGCCGCACACTGACGGGTATGCAGCTTGCCGTCTTCAGTGATGTAGACCGCTTCGCCCGGAGCCAGGTCGCGAATCAGGGTAAAGCCGAGCACGTCCAGCGACACGCTTTCCGACGCGATCATGTATTCGACGCCTTCGTCGGTATGACGCTGGCCAAACACGATAGGACGAATGGCGTCCGGGTCACGGAAGCCGACAATGCCGTAGCCGGTGATCATTGCCACGACCGCATAGCCGCCACGGCAGCGATTGTGCACGTCGGTCACTGCGGCGAAGATATCCTCTTCGGTCGGCTGCAACTTGCCACGCACGGCCAGCTCATGGGCGAAAACGTTGAGCAGCACTTCCGAATCGGAATTGGTGTTCACATGGCGCAGGTCGGATTCGTAAATCTCCTTGGCCAGTTGTTCGACGTTGGTGAGGTTGCCGTTGTGCGCCAACGTGATGCCATAAGGCGAGTTGACGTAGAACGGCTGGGCCTCTGCAGACGTCGAGCTGCCCGCCGTTGGATAGCGCACATGACCAATGCCCATATGCCCGACCAGGCGCTGCATATGACGTTGATGAAACACATCACGCACCAATCCGTTGTCCTTGCGCAGGAATAACCGGCCATCGTGGCTGGTTACGATACCGGCAGCGTCCTGGCCGCGGTGCTGGAGGACGGTAAGCGCGTCATACAGCGCCTGATTGACGTTCGACTTGCCGACGATACCGACGATGCCACACATGCGACACAACCCCTACTTAGTGGAACTGGATTTACCGAGCACATCCTGCGGCATTGTAGACGGCAGGATCTGTTCCTTGAACGGCAGATCAGCGGGTACGCTGATGCCGCTGGCGAGCCACTTGCTGGACATCCCGAGAATCAGGTTTTTCGACCAGTCAGCGACCATGAGAAATTGCGGCACCAGCCTGGACTGCTGCCACCATTGATCCTGTTGCACCGGCCCCAGGCTCAACAGCCCTACCGCCACAACGACAAGCAGGCCTCCGCGCGCTGCGCCGAAGACCATGCCGAGAAAACGATCGGTCCCGGAAAGCCCGGTGACGCGAATCAGCTCGCCTATCAGAAAGTTGACCATGGCGCCTACCAGCAAGGTGGCGACAAAAAGAATGGTGCAGCTCGCAATCACGCGGGCCGAGGGTGTTTCTATGTAATTGACCAGATACTGCGACAGCCCTGCGCCGAACATCCAGGCAACAACGCCTGCAATGATCCACGTCGTCAACGACAGTGCTTCTTTTACGAAGCCGCGCTTCAGACTGATCAGGGCGGAGATGGCGACAATTCCCAGAATTGCCCAGTCAACCGGAGTAAATGGCACGTTGCAGCCTGCAGACGGATAAGGCGGCGCATTTTAGCAGAGCGCCCGCCTGCCGGTAAGCAGCGATTACCGGCGCGAGGCATTTTCCTTTGATGCAAGGGCACAAGGTGCCGAACGGTCAGCCCCGCTCAGGCTGAAAGCGCACCACAATGCCTTTGAGCTTTTGCTGTTTGTCGAGCTGATCACGCAGACGATCAGCTTCGGCACGCTCGATAAGCGGGCCGACAAATACCCGATTAACGCCATCGGCAGTGCGAATGTAGGCATTGTAACCCTGAGTTCGCAGGGTCTTTTGCAGGTTGTCGGCGTTGGCACGGTTGGACATGCTTGCCAGTTGAACCGACCAGCTGATCGACAGCCCGTTGGCATCGACGCCAGCAGGTGCTGCTGGCTTGGCGGGTGCCGCCGGGGCTGCGGGCGCTGCGGGGGCTGCCGCAGGCGCAGGTGCCGGCTTGGCAGCAGGCTTCGGCGCCGGGGCGCTGGCAACCGGGGGTGCAGCCGGAGTGCTTGGGGCAGGCGCGATCGGCATAGACGGCGGCTGGCTGCTGCTCATGTCATCGTCGTTGGGCACAGGCTCCTGAGGCAGGGCCTGAGGCTCCGGAACAGGCACCGGGTCGACACGGATCTGCGAAGCAGCAGGTGCCTGGGGTGCGGACGGTGCATCGACCCGCACCTGACGCGTTTCATCTTCACGTGTGAAGAGCATGGGCAAGAAGATGACCGCCACAGCAATCAGTACCAGTGCGCCAACCATTCGCTGCTTGAATACGTTATCCAGCAAAGCCATTTGCAGCGTCCTCATCGGTGTACCGGGCCAACCATTCCAGGGCCTCGGCAACACAGTAAAATGATCCGAACAGCAGAATCTCGTCATCGGGCGTGGCGTGCGCGCACTGAGCTTCCAGCGCCAACGCAACACTCTGATAGGACGTCACGCAGGCGCCAAGGTTCTGCAGGGCCGAATGCAACTCTTCTGCGGGTCGGCTGCGCGAGGTAGGAAGCGGCGCAACCGCCCACTCATCGATGACCGGGACCAGATGCGCGACTACACCTTCAAGGTCCTTGTCACTCAACAGGCCGAACACGGCGCGACGCTTGCCGGCAACCGGTTGGCGCGCGAGGCATTGCTCCAGAAATTGCGCCGCATGGGGGTTGTGGCCCACATCCAGAAGCAGATTGAGCCGCTTGCCTTGCCAACAGAAGGTTCTGCGATCAAGACGACCGGCGAGCCGGGTCTGCGCCAGAACCTGCCCTGCTGCATCCGCTTGCAACGGATACCCCAGCAAGGCAAACGCCTGAAGTGCCAACGCTGCGTTCTGCATAGGCAGGTCCAGCAGTGGCAGACCGCGCAGTTCAACCTGTTCGCCGTGAGCAACACCACGCCAGTCCCAACTGTCCTTGCCTATCGTAAGGTCGAAATCCCGACCACGCATCAGCAGCGGGCAACCCAGCTCGCGAGCCTTGGCCAGCAGCGGCTCGGGGGGTTCAGGATCGCCGCACAACGCCGGGCAACCGGCACGAAAGATTCCGGCCTTTTCGAAGGCGACCGACTCACGGGTGTTACCCAGGTACTCGGCGTGATCAACACCGATACTGGTGACCAGCGCGAAATCCGCATCAACAAGATTTACCGCATCCAGGCGACCACCCAGACCGACCTCCAGAACGACCGCATCCAGCCGGGCCTGTTCGAACAGCCAGAATGCCGCCAGCGTGCCCATTTCGAAATAAGTCAGGGTTACATCACCACGCGCCGCTTCAACCGCCGCGAACGCATCGCATAACTCCAGGTCGGTTGCCTCGACACCCTGCACTTTCACCCGCTCGTTATAGCGAATCAAATGTGGGGAGCTGTAGACACCGACTTTCAAGCCCTGAGCCTGCAACAAGGCAGCGACAAAGGCACAGGTTGACCCCTTGCCGTTGGTGCCCGTCACCGTGATCACCCTGGGGGCCGGACGCGTCAGCCCCAACTGCAGCGCTACCTGCCGGGAACGATCCAGCCCCATGTCGATGGCAGATGGATGCAGTTGTTCCAGGTAAGCGAGCCAGTCGCTCAGGGATGTAGAGGTCATATCGTGGTCGGTGCCGGTGGAACGACGATAGGCTCGATGACCGGCGCTACAAAACGAGGCGTCGGCAGGTTCATCATCTGCGCCAGCAGGTTACCCAGACGCGGACGAAGCTCGCTACGCGAGATGATCATGTCGATAGCACCGTGATCCAGCAGGAACTCGCTACGCTGGAAGCCCTCTGGCAGCTTCTCGCGAACGGTTTGCTCGATCACGCGAGGACCGGCGAAACCGATCAGCGCCTTGGGCTCGGCAACGATGACATCGCCCAGCATGGCCAGACTGGCGGAAACGCCGCCGTAGACCGGGTCGGTCAACACCGAGATAAAGGGCAGGCCTTCTTCACGAAGACGTGCCAGAACGGCCGAGGTCTTGGCCATCTGCATCAGCGAGATCAGTGCTTCCTGCATGCGTGCACCGCCGGAAGCGGCGAAGCAGATCATCGGGCAACGATTTTCCAGGGCGTAGTTGGCGGCGCGCACGAAACGCTCGCCGACAATGGCACCCATGGAACCGCCCATGAACGAGAACTCGAACGCTGAAGCCACCACCGGCATGCCCAGCAACGTGCCGCTCATGGAAATCAGCGCATCCATTTCACCGGTCTGTTTCTGCGCAGCGGTCAGGCGGTCCTTGTATTTCTTGCCGTCACGGAATTTCAGACGGTCGACCGGCTCAAGATCGGCACCCAGCTCTTCGCGGCCTTCGACATCCAGAAAAATGTTCAGGCGGGCACGCGCGCCGATACGCATGTGGTGGTTGCACTTGGGGCAGACGTCCAGGGTCTTTTCCAGCTCAGGGCGATACAGCACCGCCTCACAGGACGGGCATTTGTGCCAGAGGCCTTCGGGAACCGAGCTCTTCTTGACCTCGGAACGCATGATCGATGGGATCAGTTTGTCTACCAACCAGTTGCTCATGCTTTATATCTCCAGTACCGGTGTGGCTCGAACGACTGACAAATCAAACGCCAGTCGCATGCCCTCAGATAAATTCGTATATGGACGACGATGAAAGGATAGCGATCGACCCAAGGCCGGACCTGCACACCCCTCACCCCGATTTTTCACAACGACGGCGTTGCACCCTGGCACCACCGCTTACTTGATTCGACCCGCATGCCTTGTGGCAGGGACAGGCTTATGGACGGCGGCCGACCGGCAACCGTCACATCAGGTGCCATGCACTGCACTCATGAACGCAAGGATCTTTTCCCGATCCTTGATGCCCTTGCTCTTTTCGACACCGCCGCTGACATCCACGGCGTAGGGCCGGACCTGGGCAATGGCCTGTGCCACATTCGCCGACGTCAGCCCGCCCGCCAGAATGACCGGTTTATCCAGATCGTCCGGAATCAGCGCCCAATCAAAGGTTTCCCCGGTACCGCCAGGAACACCCTCTACATAGGTATCGAGCAGCACGCCTCGCGCATTGCGATAGGTACGGCAAACCTGAGCGATGTCATCCCCCGCCTTGACCCGCAAAGCCTTGATGTAGGGACGATGATAACCGTCGCACTCCTCCGGCGTTTCATCGCCATGAAACTGCAGCATGTCCAGCGCAACCGCATCCAGCGTCTCGTTGAGTTCGCAGCGGCTGGCGTTGACGAACAGGCCGACAGTGGTGATGAACGGCGGCAACGCGGCGATGATGGCGCGAGCCTGCAACACCGTTACCGCACGCGGGCTTTTCGGGTAGAACACCAGGCCAATTGCATCGGCTCCTGCCTCGGCTGCAGCCAGAGCATCCTCTATGCGGGTAATCCCGCAGATCTTGCTGCGAACGGCTGACATGTAGTGAGTAACCTCAGACCTTTCGGAAAGTCCCGGATGTTAGCAAATGCTGCTCGGGTCGTCAGCCGTCCAGTTCTGCAAAGCCCGTAAGAAAATGCGGACCTACAAAACGCTCGGGCAGCGGAAATTCATCACGGTACTCGACCTGCACGAGGTACAGACCATAAGGATGGGCCGTCACACCACCGGTACGCCGAACCCGGCTTTCCAGCACATCCCGCGCCCACTCGACCGGACGTTCGCCAGTGCCGATGGTCATCAGAACACCGGCGATGTTGCGCACCATATGATGCAGGAAGGCATTGGCGCGCACGTCGATCACGATCATCTTGCCGTGACGCGTCACGCGCAGGTGGTGCAACTGTTTGACTGGCGACTTGGCCTGACACTGGCCGGCGCGAAAAGCGCTGAAGTCATGAGTACCGACCAGATACTCGGCTGCCAGTGCCATGCGCTCCACATCCAGCGGGCGGTGATTCCACGTGATTTCCTGATTCAGGTGCGCCGGGCGAATCTGATCGTTGTAGATCACGTAGCGATAACGACGGGCAATGGCCTTGAAGCGGGCATGAAACGTCGCGGGCATGACCCTGGCCCAGGTTACGCTAACGTCATGGGGCAGATTGATATTTGCGCCCATGACCCAGGCCTTCATGGTGCGCTCGGCCTGCGTATCGAAATGCACCACCTGCCCGCAGGCATGCACGCCAGCATCTGTGCGGCCGGCACACATCAGTGATACCGGTGACGCAGCCACTTTTGACAAAGCGTCTTCAAGAGTTTCCTGCACGGTCAGCACACCGGATGCCTGACGTTGCCAGCCGCAATAGCGCGAGCCCTTGTATTCAACGCCCAGCGCGATTCGGGAAAAGCCCTCGGCAGCCATTTCAGCTGCCGGGTTGTCTATGTTCGCCAAAGTGGTACAGCCTGTCGGTTCGCGAAAAGTCGGTCATTATACGGTCGCAAGAAAAACACGCTACCAAGCCGGACAATTGAAATGCAAACGGCCGCATAAGCGGCCGTTTGCAGGTTGCCTTAGTGGGATCAGGCCAGCCGCGAAAGCATCTCCCGCGCTTCGCTTTTCTGTTCGTCATCGCCCTCGGTGACCACTTCGTCAAGAATATCCCGGGCACCGTCTGCATCGCCCATGTCGATATAGGCCCGCGCCAGATCAAGCTTGGTTGCGGCTTCGTCAGTGCCGGCCATGAAGTCGAAGTCCGGTTCGTCATCCAGTGTCGCGGCATCTTCGGCCGTGAACCTTGGTTCATCGAGCGGCGGATGCTCGAGATTCTGCGAAAGCCGGTCCAGCTCGGCATTGACGTCGTCGATTTCGGTCGCGAATGCCTGACTGGCCTGATCGGTTTCAATCTCGTCCGCCAGCGACAGATCAAAGTCTTCCGGAAGCTCGAGATCATCACTGACAGGCGGCACAGAGGGCGTTTCACCCAGATCAAGCGGGTCACTGCCAAGGCCGAGCAGGAAGTCATCTTCGTTCTTGAGCGCCGGATCTTCTTCGGACAGGTCCAGATCGAAGTCGGCAAGGTCTTCCGGCGTAGTCGCCGCACGGGCCTCTTCCTGTTGCTGCATGATCGACTCGAAGCTCAGCTCCTCGTCATCCGCTGCTGCCGACACCTTCGGCTCATCCAGCATCAGGTCGTCAAGCTCGTTCACAGTGGTGACTTCAGGCGTGGGCGCTTCTTCGAACTCGTCCAGGCTCAAGTCAAAATCGTGATCGAACGGGTCCGCCTCTTCGGCAGGTTCAGCGGCCAGCGGCGTAACCACTTCAGGTTCGGGCTCGGGATCTGCTGTTACAGCGATTTCAGGCTCAGGCTCAACCTCTTGCTCTGCCGAATCATCGGCCAACAGCTCTTCAACATACTTGGCGTCAAGCTCTGCAACCAGCGCAGCAGCACTGGCAGCTGCTGCCGCCGCGGCCACTGCCGGAGCAGCCGACGCAGTGGCAGATTCAGAAACCGCTGGCGCAGCAACAGGCGCTA
Organism: Pseudomonas syringae group sp. J254-4; assembly: GCF_032586855.1. Taxonomy (NCBI): domain Bacteria; kingdom Pseudomonadati; phylum Pseudomonadota; class Gammaproteobacteria; order Pseudomonadales; family Pseudomonadaceae; genus Pseudomonas; species Pseudomonas syringae group sp. J254-4. Next base: position 10,771 of record NZ_JAWHOO010000018.1, read on the forward strand.
CCGGTTTCAGGGTCGAGTTAAGTTCTTCCTGCTGCTCGACCTCAGCTTCACGCTTTCCCGCTGCCACCAGTTTGCGTTCGTGGGCTGCGTAGGCTTTGTTATTACCCTGCTCGGCGTAGATTTCCATCAGCTTGAGGCGAATATCATCGCGCTTCGGATCTTCCTTCACCGCTTCCTCAAGCAATTCGACAGCCTGATTCATGCGCCCGTAAGCAATATGAATCTCGGCCTGAAGCAACGGATCGGCAGGACGCTCGCGAGCCGCGGTGGCAGCGGCGGCGGCACCAGCGGCCCCCATGCGAACATTCGGTGGTGGCACGTCCAGGCCGTCGAAGCTGGCTGGCGGTGCATTCATGTCCATGTCTGAAACAAAATCCGACTCCTCAGCCAGAGCACGCGCCATGCGCTTGTGCTTCTCGGCTTCGGCCTTCGCAGCGCGACGACGCGCCAGGAACAACAGCAACAAGGCCAGAATCAACAATACGGCACCGCCGATCAGGCCAAGCAGTACTGGGTTGTTGAGGATCTTCTGCAGCGCGTCTTCATCTTCGGCTGCAGCCACCGGCTCCACAGCCAACGGCTGATCGGCTGCCGGAGTCGCAACCTCGGCGGCACCTGCCGGCAATGCATCTTCAGGAGCAATCTCGCCAGCCGGTTTGACCGGAGCACCATTGGCATCGACCAGCGAAGCAGGCACTGCCGCATTGGCAGGTGTGGTTGCTTGCGGGGTGGCAGCAGCCGGAGGCACAGTTGCACCGGCGGCCTGCATTTTGGCCAACTGACCGTTTTTCAGCTCAATCAGGCGCTGTAGTTTGTCGAGCTGGCTTTGCAGGTCGTTCATGCGGCTTTTCAGCTCGGCATTATCACGACGCGTGGTGTCCAGCGCTTCCTGAGCCACCGCCAGCTTGTTGCCAAGATCACTGTCGCCCGCTGCACCTTTTGCCGCAGGCTTGCCGCTTGCCGAAACCAGGCTCAGGTTGTCGGAGGTATCGACCTTTGAAGGAGCAGCGCCAGCGCGATCACGGCGGGTGGCATCGACCTGGCGCGTGCCGGCAGGCAGGCGACGGCCTTCACGCCAGGCGCTGTACTGCCGGGAAACTTCTGCAACTGCCTGCGGTTGTGGCAACGCGGTGGTTTGCTGCGGAGTCGGAAGGCGCAGCACCTGCCCTTTCTTCAAGCGGTTGATGTTGCCACCGATGAACGCTTCCGGATTCAACGCCTGAATGGCCAGCATGGTTTGCTGGACAGTGCCGCCAGTACGTACCTTCGCGGCAATTTCCCACAAGGTATCGTTATTGGCGGTGACATATTGTGCCTGTTTGTCCGCGGCGGGCGGCGGCAATGCTGGCGCACTGGCGGCAGGTGCTGGAGCCTCGGGTGCCGCAGACTCTGCCGACGGCGCTACCGTCGCCAGTTGCGCGGGTGCGGCAGGAGCAGCAGCTGGTGCCGGGGCGGCGGCCGCAGCGGCGGCCTCTGGAGAAAACTTCGGAGGATCGAGCAGAAGGCTGTATTCACGCAGCAACCGGCCATTTGGCCAGAGCACCTGAACCAGGAACTTCACATAAGGCTCGCGCACCGGCTTGCTGGAAGTAATGCGCAGGACACTTTTACCGCTGGCGTTGATAACCGGGGTAAAAGTGAGATCGTTGAGAAATGCCTGACGGGTAACACCCGCCTGAGCGAAGTCGGCAGTGGTCGCCAGGCTCGGCACAACTTGCGTTGCGTTAAGCCCCTGCGCCTCGGTCAACTCGATTTCCGCTACCAAGGGCTGATTCAGGGTCGACTTGACCGACAATTCCCCGAGCCCCAGCGCCTGCGCCATACCCGATGACAGCGCTGAAGCCGCAGCGATTGCTAATACCAGTTTACGAACCTGAACCATAGCCCATCCCTTGTTTAAAGATTCCCCGAGATCCGGGGAGGTAGTCCTGCATTTGGGTGTAAGGCGTATCGCCGCTAAAACAATTATTCAAATTGTTGCCAAGTATCTTTTACACATAGTCTTTTATCAACAATTCGCCAACCTGCACAGCATTCAGCGCAGCACCTTTTCGCACATTATCTGATGTCAGCCACAGATTGAGCTGCTCGGGATCGTCGGTTCCCGCCCGAACGCGTCCCACATAAACCACGTCCTGCCCCACAGCATCACCCACCGGCGTAGGGTAATCACCCGCATCGACCAGTTCGATTCCGACGGCAGACTCGAGTGCTGCATTGATCGCCGCAACATCGACCGAACCTGCAGTGCGCAGCGTTACGGTAAAGCTGTCGCCAAAGAACACCGGCACTTGAATGCAGGTGGCAGAGACTTTGAGCGATGGCAGCGTCAGCAGTTCGCGTAATTCATCAACCAGACGCCGTTCCAGCGGCAAATGCCCCGACTCGTCAGGCGTACCCACCTGGGCCAGTACGTTGAACGCCATCTGACGATCAAAAAAGCGGGTTTCCAGCGGACGGACATTCAACAGCTCGGTAGTCTGACGCGCCAGCTCGCTGACACCTTCGCGCCCGAGTGCTGAGACCGCGAGACAGGCCGTGACTGTCACGGACTGGATATCGATCAACCCGCGCAACGGCGCCAGAGCCAGTGCGACTGCAGTGGCAGAGGCGCTCGGGCTGGCCACCAGCGAGGCGACCGCGCCGCTGTGCAAAAGCGTAGCATTTATTTCCGGCACGATATTAGGTGCCTGCGAGGAAGGAAATGCACCGGACAAGTCAACGACCGAGCACCCCGCCGCCACGGCCTTTTCGGCGTAACTGCGGCTTACCGCCGGGCCGGCGGCGAAGAACGCCAGGCGCACCTTGCTGAAGTCGAACTCATCGACTTCCCGTACGCGCACATTCTTGCCCCGAAACGGCACCGAGTGACCAGCAGACTCGATACTTGCCAGCAGGTGCAGATTGCCGACCGGGAAGTTGCGCTCCTCCAGCACCTGGACAACGGTTTCGCCGACAGTACCGGTTGCGCCGACTACGGCGATATCAAAGGACTGGCTCATGCAAAAACCTCAGGGAAATCAGGGAGCGGCACTTTAACTGTCGCACTGGCGGCAGGCAATTCAAGCCGGCAAATAGCCGTGTTTTTCAAGGTTCGAGACCCACCTGAAAAAACACGCCGTGACTCCAGACACCCAGCCAGCGCTGTCCGTCGATCTCGCGGGAAACCGCCAGCTCGACCAGTTGATAGAAAACATTGCGGTGAATCAGCGCCTCAAGATTGCTCCGCACATGGATATACGGCGCTGGCTCCTGAGTATCAGGGTGTGTCACAACCCGCAAAGGGTGCTCCGGCCCCGCCTCAGTCTGATCCTCGACATTGGTCAGGAAGCGCAGCACCTGAGCCTCGCCCTCTCCCAGCACCTCAAGGGTGACGGCGACAAAAGGCGCGTCATCGACCTTGATGCCGACTTTCTCGACAGGGGTGATCAGAAAATAGTCATCGCCGTCGCGACGCATGATGGTCGAGAACAACCTGACCATCGGTTTGCGGCCGATCGGCGTGCCCAGGTAATACCATGTCCCGTCTCGGGCGATACGCATGTCGATATCGCCACAGAAATCCGGATTCCACAAATGAACAGGCGGCAACCCCTTGGTTTTGGGGATCTGCGCAAACAGATCACCCGCCTTGTTTGAATCGGTCACTCCACTCTCCTGACGCTGGCCTAACGTTCGACGCCCAATAAGGTACGAGCGTAGTCCTCAAGAGGCGGACCCAGCAAATCTTCGGGGCTTTTGTCGTAAAGCGTCAGCAATCCGCCACGGCTGCGAATGCGCGCGCTGTCGATAAGATAACGGGTGCTGGTTTCGATCAGCATCAGTTGAATGACACCGCTGTCGACCCCCAGACGGTCCACAGCTTCCTGATCGGCCCACTGATCGCCGGTTCCGATGCGATCATCGGCCTTGGCGAAACGGGTGTAGAGCAAATAGTGTGCACCTGCACTGCGCGCCTCGATCATGGCCTCATCCAGGCCCATTGGCCCACGGGCACGGCGGACCATCGGGAAGTACTCGATGAACCCCTTGAAGGCCTCTTCAGCCACCACATTGGGCCGTGGGTAGGCATTGCCTGGCGGCACGAAGGCACCTTGCGCGATGTAAATGAACGAGTCGGGCTGCACACGCCAGTTGGCAGTACGGCGAGTGTCACTGTGATCGAGCAGACCCGCGTCGCTGAATTGCTCGCGAACACCCTCGCCCATGTCACTGACTTTCATGCAGCCACTCAACGCCAGAAGCGCGAGCAGCATAACCAGGCTACGCATTATCCCCTCCCAAATGCCGGTGACGGAAAACCGGCGAATGGTCGTCGGATGCAGCTTCCGCGCCATCTCTGGCACAGCAGGCACCAAAGCCTTGAAGCAGATGTTCAAGACCTGGCCGGGGCGTTATTCCGTAGCAGGGTCAGGCTTGGGCTCAGCGATGACGTCGGCATCGCGCTTGCGCTTGTTGCCCATACGCACGCCGATGTCCATGAGGAAGTGAAAGAAGCCTTCCTGATCTTCCAGCACATTGCTCCAGAACGGCGAGTGGTACAGCGCAACGGCGCCATGCACCAGCGCCCAGGCGGCACAGTAGTGGTAGTAAGGCGGGACATCTTCAAGCTTGCCTTCGGTGATGCGGCCTTTGATCAGCAGCGTCAGGTGTTCGAAGTTGGAGGCGCGGATCTTGTGCAGCTCTTCGACCAGCTCGGGCACCTGATTGCCCTTGACCACTTTTTCCTCCAGGCGGTCGAACAGACGATAGCGCTGAGGATCACGCATACGGAATTCGAAGTAGGCACGTGAGAGCGCCTCCTTGTCCTTGTCGACATCAGCGGAGTGCAGCAGCTCGTTCAGGTCCCGCTCATAGTCGAGCATCAAGCGCAGGTAGATTTCTGCCTTGGACTTGAAGTGCTTGTAGATGGTGCCTTTGCCAATGCCGACGGCGTCCGCGATCATCTCGACGGTGACGCTGTCTTCGCCCTGCTCCAGGAACAGCTTTAGCGCGGTGTCGAGAATTTCCTGCTCACGGCGGCGAAATTCACGGACCTTACGAGGTTCTTTCTGCATAGAGAGGTCTGTCAGGATCGAAATCGAAGCCGGGTATTATGCCCAATCGGCGCTAAATTGCACGGATCATACTTACTTGTCGACCTTTATGAACGAAACCGGCGAAAAATTCGAAGTCTGGCGTCCGCTTCGCAAACCGGATACACGACGGCATGCTACGACGCAGGCAGTACCGGAGATGCAGCGACAAACTCAAGGTAACCCGTGATCACTACATACAACGTGAAATAGGCAAAAATCAGCGCCGAGGCAATGTAGGACCAGCGCAACATCCGCTCCCCCATGAAGCGCCCTCCCTGATGTGCCAGCGCGCACAGCGAGATAGACCAGACCACGCCCGCCGCGACGAACCCGACAAGAAAGGTCGAGGCACTGGCAAGATCAGAGCCCTGTCGAGCAATCAGCGCACCGCCGACTGCCGCAAACCAGAGAATGGCGCTGGGTGATGACATCGCCAGAAAAATTCCGTGCAGGAACAACGCCACGCTGGATTTTTCCGATTGAACATCCTGATTATCGAGACCGGTGCTGACCGCGGTGGCGCTCATGACCATCCTGAAGCAGAACCAGGCTAACACCGCCGTACCGCCGAGCCAGAGCACGTAGCGTACGGCTTCATATTGCAGCAACACCGCCATGCCGAGCATGGCCAGCACCGCATAGACCAGATCGCCGACACAGGTTCCCAACCCAAGCCATAGGCCCTTGAAAAACCCGCGCTGCATGGACAGCGTGATCATGGCTATGTTTGCCAGGCCAATATCCAGGCATAGCGACAGACTCAGTAGAAAACCGTTGGAAAACTCCACTCGAACACTCCGACCAGGCACTGAAAAACCTCGGCATGCCTGATCTGCTGGCGTACACGGGCTAATTTGATGCGATGGCCTTGTATCCCGTCCGGCAAAAAGTGCTCATCAAGGACTCAAGAATCGCTTTAGTATTCCAAAACTGTTTAAAAAACGATCAAAAGGCACTGGACGGTACGCCATGCTGGGCAATACTTAAGCCGCTGACGGGTCATCATTCCCCAAATGACTCGCCAGTAAAGGTGCCTAAGGACTAGCGTGCCTTTGTTTTACTCCTAATGGTCTTAACCCGGCTTCACCCCCCCAGAATCCGGGTTTTTTTTGCCCGCGATTTGCCGCCGGTCGACGTGCACGCCACTCAGCGTTGAACATGCGCCAGCGGGAACAGGCGAGCGAAGTTAGCGGTGGTCTGCTCGGCGAAATGCTCGTAGGACTCGCCCCGCAGCATTGCCAGAAACTCGGCAACTTCACGTACGTACTGCGGCAGATTCGGTTTGCCCCGATAAGGGATAGGCGCAAGGTACGGGGAATCGGTCTCGACCAGCAGCCGGTCAGCGGGGACTTGCCTTGCGACATCCCGCAGGGCGTCGGCGTTGCGAAAGGTCACGATGCCGGACAGCGAGATGTAGTAACCCATATCCAGCGCCGCCCTGGCCATCTCCCAGTCTTCGGTGAAGCAATGCAGAACGCCCGCCTGAGGCAGTGCCGCATCACGCAGAAGGCTCAATGTATCGGCGCGCGCGCCACGGGTATGGATGACCACCGGCTTGCCAGTGACACTGGCTGCCTCCAGGTGCAACCGAAAAGAAGCCTGCTGCAGCTCGGCAGCTTCGGGTTCGTAGTGATAGTCCAGACCGGTTTCACCTATCGCCACCACTCGCGGGTGATCCAGCTCCTTGAGCAACCAGTCCAGAGGCGGCATCTCACCGGGCTTCACGTCCAGCGGATGAATGCCTACCGAGCAGTCGACATCGGCGTAGCGCTCGGCGAGCGCCTTGACCGCGCCCGCGTTGTCGGCGCTGACACCGATGCAGAGAAAATGCCCGACTCCCCTGCCCCGGGCGGCTTCAAGGGCTACATCCAGCGAGCCGTCGTGCTGGGCAAGGTCAAGGCGATCGAGGTGACAATGGGAATCTACAAGCATGGGTTAAAACACAACTACATCGTATGGGTTGGACGATCGGATTTCAGAGCACCGACCAGATGAGTTTCGATCAGATTGCGCGCAGTATTGTCGCCATCATTGAATTGCACGCCGACACCGGCAGTCCGGTTGCCCTGCGCACCTTTTGGCGTGATCCAGGCGACGCGGCCAGCCACCGGAACCTTCTCCGGTTCGTCCATCAGATTGAGCAGCATGAACACTTCATCACCCAGCTTGTAGCTTTTGCTGGTGGGGATGAACAGCCCGCCGTTTCTGATGAATGGCATGTAGGCAGCGTAAAGCACGGATTTGTCCTTGATGGTCAAGGACAGAATGCCATTACGTGGACCTGTGTTCAGCGGCAGACTCATGACAATACCTCAACGGTTCCGGATAACGCAGAGTCTACGCCTGTCCTGGCAGGCCTGCCCACTGCACCAGTAATGCTTCAAGCAGCAAGACCCGGTTTAGATTGGCCTTGGACATGACTTTTTGCCTCTGTGCCAGAATCCAGTCCTGAATCTCCAGCACTTTTGCGCGAGAAGACTTCTGCGCCAGGTATTGAACGACCTTGCGCATGTCGCTCAGACCAAGGCCTTCCTCGTCCTGCGTCATCTGATAGCGCAGGATCAGGTGCGACCAGTCACAGAACCAGTCGAACAACAATAACAACGGGATGTCCTTCCAGCCTTCGGCCAGTTGGGTAGCCGATTGCTGTTGCTTGAGCAGCTTCTTGACGCCATCCACCACCAGCGCGCGTTGTTCGCGAACGCCTTGCGTGTAAAGTGCCACGGCAGCCAGCGGCGAACCCGCTGCCAGCGTCAGTAATTCGAACCGTTCTTCCTGCGTGCAATCAGGCAGGGCATTGCCCAGCCAATCCAGACTCATCTGTTCACTGGGCAATGGGCAGGCCTGCTGCACACAGCGACTTTTGACCGTTGGCAGCAAGCGGCTCGGCTGATGGCTGACCAGCAATAGAACGGTATTGCCCGACGGCTCCTCAAGACTCTTCAACAAGGCATTGGCAGCGTTGATGTTCATCGCTTCCACCGGCTCGACGAGCACCACCTTGCGACCGCCCATCTGGGCGGTCTGCACCACAAAGCTCACCAGGTCACGGACCTGATCAACCTTGATCGGCTTATCTGCTTCTTCCGGCTCCAGCACATAGTTGTCCGGATGACTGCCTGCCGCCAGCAGCAGGCAGGATTTGCAATGCCCGCAGGCCTCAAGCGCTTCGGGAGCCTTGCACAGCAGGCTGGCCATCAGGCGCTCGGCCAGTGCCCGCTTGCCGATACCGGCCGGACCGTGCAGCAGATAGGCATGAGCGTGCTGAGCACGACCGGCCATCTGCTGCCAGAGTGATGCCTGCCAGGGGTAGGCTTCAGCCACGTCGCAGCTCCAGCAACTGGGGCAGCAATGCATCAAGGGAAGCCTGAACGTCAGCCAGCGGCTGGGCCGCGTCCACCAGAAGATACCGAGCAGGATCAGCCTTCGCCCGCTGCAGATAAGTCGAGCGCACCGCGTCGAAGAAAGCCCGACCTTCCTGCTCGAAGCGATCCAGTCGGCCACGTGCTGCGGCGCGTGACAGACCGATTTCCACCGGCAGGTCAAACACCAGCGTCAGATCAGGCCGCAGATCGCCTTGAACAAATTCTTCCAGCACGGCAATACGCTGCTGAGACAGGCCGCGGCCCCCACCTTGATACGCGTAGGTTGCGTCGGTAAAGCGATCACAGAGCACCACCTCGCCACGCGCCAGAGCCGGGCGAATGACCTCGGCCAAATGCTGTGCACGCGCAGCAAACACCAGCAGCAGTTCGGTGTCGGCGCTCATGGCCTCGTCGCTGGGCGCCAGCAGCAGCTCGCGAATGCGCTCGGCCAGCGGAGTGCCGCCCGGCTCGCGGGTCAGCAATACCTGAACGCCCTGCGCGCGAAGCTGCGCCGCCAGGTATTCGCGATTGGTACTTTTGCCAGCACCTTCCGGGCCTTCAAGGGTGATAAACAAGCCAGTCACAGGTAATCCTTAATTGTTTCCATCATTGCGCATTCAGCTCGGGCTGCGGGGCATCCGGTGCAGTCGCGGGCTCGGGCTCTGAAGAGGGAGAATCAGTTGATGGTGCCGGTGCAGCAGGTGCCGGGCTAGAGCGATAATCTGCGCGGCGCTTGAGCTGATAGTCACGCACCGCTGCGTTATGGGCATCCAGATCGTCCGAGAACACATGGCTGCCGTCCCCCTTGGCTACGAAATACAGGCTGCTGCCCGCTACCGGATTGAGCGCGGCATGAATCGCCTCGCGCCCCACCAGCGAAATCGGTGTCGGCGGCATACCGGCTATCACGTAGGTATTGTAAGGCGTGGGCTCCTTGAGATTGGCCCGGGTCAACTTGCCGTTGTAGCGCTCGCCCATGCCATAGATCACGGTCGGATCAGTCTGCAACTGCATGCCCAGCTTCAAGCGACGCACGAACACACCCGCAATCTGGCCGCGCTCCTGAGGTACGCCGGTTTCCTTCTCGACCAGCGACGCCATGATCAGGGCCTGATAAGGATTGGAATACGGAGCCTCAGACGACCTGGCGTTCCATTCTTCATCCAGCACTTCTTCCAGACGACTGTAAGCCTGCCTGAGCAATTCAGCATCGGTCATGCCGCGCACATAGCGATAGGTGTCAGGAAAGAAACGCCCTTCAGGGAATACATCGGGATGGCCGATTTTTGCCATCAGCTCGCCGTCGGACAAGCCAGCCAGCGTCTGATCGAGCTTGGCCTGTTTGGCCAGCGCAGCCCGCACCTGACGGAAATTCCAGCCCTCGACCAGGGTCAGGCTGTATTGCACGACCTCCTTGCGCTTCCAGACGTCGAACAGCCCCTTGACGTTCATGCCCGGCACCATGCGGTATTCGCCGCTGTGCAGAGCCTGTCCGGAGAGATTGAAACGCCAGTAAAGGCGCAACCAGAAAGCGTCCTTGATCACGCCATCGGCCTGCAGTCGATTAAGTACGCCAGTCGGCGTTGAACCGGCCGGAACATCCAGCAGTTGCTCCTGAGCCACTTCGAGCGGCTGGTTCAGCGCCTGATATTGCTGCCAGAACGCAAAGCCGAGCAGAAGGCCTGCCAGAACGACAGCTGTTTCCAGCAACACCAATATTTTTCGGATCACAAATCAGATATCCAGAAGGGTGCGAGCAATACCTTGCAGTTTACGGGTGAGCGGCCCGACCGGCCAGCTCAAGACAGTAAAGCCGCGAACCGGCCAGACGCCGTAGACGCTATTGCATAGAAACACTTCGTCCGCCGATTCAAGGTCGGACAGGTGCAAATCACGGATATCGACAACCAGACCCAGGTTTCGTGCCTGATCCAGCAACTCGGCACGCATCACTCCAGCAACCCCGCAGCGGCTCAGATCGGCAGTCAGCAGGCGTCCCTGACTGACCAGAAACAGATTGCTGTAAACACCCTCGATCAATCGCCCAGAGGTATCGCGCATCAAGCCTTCGGCATGCTCGCTATCGCTCCATTCCGAGCGAGCCAGTACCTGCTCCAGACGATTGAGGTGCTTGAGTCCAGCCAGAAGCGGCTGTTCCGCCAGACGCGTCTGGCAGGCAAACAGGCGCACGCCCTGCTCGGCATGTGCACCGGGGTAGGCCGGTGCAGGACTGCCTTGCAGGATTCGGCGAGGTTGGGTATCGGGGGCCGGCGCATAGCCGCGCTGGCTATCGCCACGGGTGAGTATCAGCTTCATGACCCCGTCGCCGAGCTCAGCGGCGAAGCGGGTCATTTCTGCGCGAACCAGTGCATGATCGACTGCAATCGACAGGCGCTGACACCCGCTTTCAACACGCTGCAGGTGGCGCTCCAGTAGCAATGGCTGCCCGGCCCTCACCGCGATGGTTTCAAACAACCCATCGCCGTAGGCCAGCCCGCGATCCTTGAGGGGCAAGGCGTCTGCGGGGCAGCCATCGACCCAGCTTGGCATTACTCGGCGAACCGACGGAATACCAGCGAGCCATTGGTGCCACCGAAACCGAAGGAGTTCGACAGAACAACATCGATCGGCATGCGGCGCGCTTCGTGAGGCACGAAGTCCAGATCGCAGCCTTCGCTTGGCTCATCCAGGTTGATGGTCGGCGGAGCCACCTGATCAACCATTGCCAGCACGCTGAAGATCGCCTCGACAGCACCGGCGGCGCCCAGCAGGTGGCCGGTCATCGACTTGGTCGAACTGACAGCCAGCTTGTAGGCGTGATCACCAAACACCGACTTGATCGCAGAGGCCTCGGCCAGATCGCCCGCAGGCGTCGACGTACCGTGTGCGTTGATGTACTGCACCTGATCGGCATTGACCTTCGCATCACGCAACGCATTGACGATGCAGCGTGCAGCACCGGCACCGTCATCAGGTGGCGAGGTCATGTGATAAGCATCGCCGCTCATGCCAAACCCGACCAGTTCAGCGTAGATGGTCGCGCCGCGTGCTTTGGCGTGTTCAAGCTCTTCAAGCACCATCGCACCGGCACCGTCAGACAGGACGAAACCATCACGGCCTTTGTCCCAGGGACGGCTGGCACGCGTCGGGTCGTCGTTGCGAGTCGACAGCGCACGTGCGGCACCGAAACCACCCAGCCCCAGGCCACAGGCAGCCATTTCAGCACCACCGGCAATCATCACGTCCGCTTCGTCATAGGCGATGTTACGCGCCGCCATGCCGATGCAGTGGGTTGCCGTGGTGCAAGCCGTCGCAATGGAATAGTTAGGCCCCTGTGCACCCAGATGGATAGACAGGAAACCGGAAATCATGTTGATGATCGAGCCCGGCACGAAAAACGGTGAAATCCGTCCTGGGCCTTGCTCGTGCAGCAGACGACTGCTGTTTTCGATGTTGGTCAGACCACCGATACCCGAACCCATAGCGACGCCGATGCGCTCACGGTTTGCATCAGTGACTTCGAGGCCTGCATTACGCACCGCCTGAAAGCTGGCCGCGAGGCCATACTGAATGAAGAGATCGAGCCGGCGCGCTTCTTTGGGCGCGAGGTATTCTTCGACGTTGAAACCCTTGACCGAACCGCCGAAACGGGTGGTGAAGGCTGACAAGTCCGTGTGCTCGATAAGGCCAATGCCACTGCGGCCCGCCAGAATGCCCTGCCAACTGCTGGGCACGTCATTGCCCAGTGGCGAAAGCATGCCCATCCCGGTGACCACGACGCGTCTACGCGACACAGGACTCTCCTTCTCTCTTGTTTACGGAACAATCATTTACGAACAATCACAGCGTTTTCTAAAGAAAAAACCGCACGCCGGTTAAAGCAGTGCGGTTTTCCCGTGACAGCAGTCAGCGATTACAAATCTTAAGCCTGGTGGCTAGTGACGTAGTCGATTGCTGCTTGAACGGTAGTGATCTTTTCCGCTTCTTCGTCAGGGATTTCGGTCTCGAATTCCTCTTCCAGAGCCATTACCAGCTCGACAGTGTCCAGGGAGTCAGCGCCCAGGTCTTCAACGAAAGAAGCAGTGTTGACAACCTCTTCTGATTTGACGCCAAGTTGCTCTGCAACGATTTTCTTGACGCGCTCTTCGATGGTGCTCATACCTAGTTTTAACTCCTAGTGGAAATGTTCAGGCATCTGGCCAGTGGGTAAGTGTATAGAAGAGGTTTTGCGAATTTCAAGCTTAACGCTCTCCCCTTATGCCCAACCGTACCTTTGCCCACGCATAGATTGCAGCTTTATAACGGATTTTAGACAGCTCGTATGACATTTTTTTGAAACAGGTGGTCACATTAGCTCATGTACATGCCGCCGTTAACAGGGATTGTGGCCCCGGTAACGTACCCTGCGCCTTCGGAGGCAAGAAAAGCGACTACATGCGCAATCTCTTCGGCCTGCCCCAGGCGGCCCAGGGGTATCTGGGTAATCAGTGACTCACGCTGAGCCTCAGGCAGCTCACGCGTCATATCGGTGTCGATGAAACCAGGCGCAACCGAGTTCACGGTTACTGCCCGCGAGCCCACTTCACGGGCCAGAGCCCTGCTGAAACCTTCCAGCCCGGCCTTCGCGGAAGCATAGTTTACTTGACCGGCGTTGCCCATGGCACCCACAACCGAACCAATGCTGATAATACGGCCCCAACGCGCTTTGGTCATGCCGCGCAAAACACCCTTGGAAAGGCGGAAAAGGCTATTCAGATTGGTGTTGACGACGTCATACCATTCGTCATCTTTCATGCGCATCATCAGATTATCACGGGTGATGCCGGCATTATTGACCAGAATCAACGGTGCACCGACGCGCTCCTGAATGGTCGACAGGACCGAATTCACAGACTCGGCATCGCAGACATCGAGCATCAGGCCAAAGCCTTCGATGCCGTTTTCCTTGAACGTCGCACTGATGCGCTCGGCGCCGGACTCAGAGGTCGCGGTGCCCACAACGACAGCACCATTGCGACCCAATTCCAGGGCGATGGCTTGACCAATACCGCGACTCGCACCGGTTACCAGTGCAACTTTACCTTGAAGGCTCATACAGGCTTCTCCTAATCAGGCCAGTGCCGCGCGCGCGGCGGCAAAGGCGTCCGGGGTATCAAGGTTGTAAGTAATCACGCCTTCGGCGCAACGCTTGTTCAGACCGGCCAGGACTTTACCCGGCCCACACTCCACAAGCTGGGTCGCACCACGGCTCGCCAGGCATTGAATGGATTCAACCCAGCGAACCGGCTTGTACAGCTGTTCCAGCAAGTCACGCTTGAGCGTCACCAGGTCACTGACTGCGCTGGCACTGACGTTCTGTACCAATGCGATTTCAGGCGCCTGCCATTCAATGGCTTCAACAGCCTCGGCGAAACGCTCGGCGGCCGGACGCATCAGTTCGCAGTGCGACGGCACGCTGACCGGCAACGGCAATGCGCGCTTGGCACCCCGCGCCTTGCACAGCTCCATGGCGCGCTTGACGGCCTCGGCGGAACCGGCGATCACCACCTGGCCCGGCGAGTTGAAATTAACCGCACTGACAACTTCGCCCTGTGCTGCTTCGGCACAGGCAGCGATAACGTCGGCATCATCAAGACCCAGAATGGCGGCCATGCCGCCTTGACCGGCCGGCACCGCTTCCTGCATCAACTGACCGCGACGCTCAACGAGCTTCACCGCATCAGCCAGACTCAGGCTTTGCGCAGCTACCAGCGCACTGTATTCACCCAGACTGTGACCTGCGACGAACGCGGGAACGGCGCCGCCCTCGGCCAGCCACACATGCCACAAGGCTACGGAAGCGGTCAGAATGGCAGGCTGGGTCTTGTCGGTCTGATTGAGCAGCTCGGCAGGACCGTTCTGGGTCAACGCCCACAGGTCATAGCCAAGGGCTTCGGAAGCCTGCTCGAAAGTGTCGAGAATCAACGGATGTTGCGCGCCTTGCTCGGCGAGCATGCCGAGAGATTGCGATCCTTGACCCGGAAAGACGAATGCGAGGGATGCAGACATTTGACAAGCCTCTGAATTGTTGTCGCCAAAATGGGCGTCCGGACAGGCCGAACGCGGGTATTCAAATTTACATGACTGATCGGTTGGATGACTGACCAGTCTGATGCGTCACATTTTCAGGCTCGGCCGTTCTCAAGCAGCAATTCAAGCCGCCCCTTCAGGCGCTGCGGCAGGTTTTCACGGGATTCAACGATCGCTCGCTGAATCGCACTCTGGAACCCTGAAACACTGGCCGAACCGTGGCTTTTAACCACAACCCCCTGCAACCCGAGCAGGCTCGCGCCATTATGACGGGCAGGTGCCAGATCAGTCTGCAGTCGCCTGAGCAACGGCAACGCCAGCGCTCCGACCGCCCTGCTCAGCAGGTTGCGGTTGAACAGCGTATCGATTCTGGCGGCAATCATGGTCGCCAGCCCCTCGCTCGACTTGAGCAATACATTGCCGACAAAGCCATCACACACCACGACGTCAGCCTCACCCCGGTACAAGCCATCGCCTTCGATGTAGCCAATGTAGTTGAGCCCCTGAGCTGCCTGCAAAAGACCGGCGGCAAGCTTGACCTGCTGATTGCCCTTGATGTCTTCCGTGCCCACGTTAAGCAAGGCAACCCTGGGTTTTGTGACGCCCAGGGTCTCGGCAAGAACAGAGCCCATTACCGCAAACTGATAAAGCGCCTCGGCGCTGCAATCGACGTTCGCACCCAGGTCGAGCAACTGGCAATGGCCAGACCGGGTGGGAATGGCTGCGATCATCGCGGGACGGTCGATACCGGGCAAGGTCTTGAGCACAAACCGCGAAAGCGCCATCAACGCACCGGTATTACCAGCGCTGACACATGCCTGGGCCTGCCCGCTCGCAACAAGCTCAAGCGCAACGCGCATGGACGAGTCAGGCTTGCCACGCAGGGCCTGGGACGGGCGCTCGTCCATTGCAATGGCTTCATTGGCGTTTACGACACGCAGGCGCGAGCGATCCACAGCACCATGACGGGCAATGAGTTCTTCAATCAGGGAGGCTTGGCCGACGAGGACCAGATGAAGCGAGGGCGTAGCTGTCAGGCACGCGAGGCTTGCCTGAACAATGTTGCGGGGACCGAAGTCCCCGCCCATTGCGTCGATCGCGATGATCGGAGCGGACAAGAAATTACTCGTCAGCGCCCTTGTCGATCACTTTACGACCACGGTATACGCCTTCTGGCGATACGTGGTGACGCAGGTGAATTTCACCAGTGGTCTTTTCTACCGACAGAGTGCTTGCCTCAAGAGCGTCGTGCGAACGACGCATGTCACGGGCAGAGCGGGATTTTTTGTTCTGCTGAACAGCCATAATTGATTAACTCCTAAACGTTTGGGTCACGCTTTAACTGCGCCAATACACTGAACGGGTTGGACCGCGTTACCTCGTCCACGCTCGGTTCGGGCTCATCGAGACCCGCCGGTTGCTGGCATTCTTCAGGATGATGAGCAGGCACAATGGGCAAGGCGAGCAATAGCTCCTCCTCGATCAATGCCAGCAGATCCAAAGGATCTTCGCCCAGTTCCAGCACGTCATAACCTTTCGGTAACGACTGGGTATTCGCACCCTCCTTCACCACGGCGTAACTGCATTCGCTGTGGATCGGCAGGGTCACCAGCTCAAGACAACGCTGGCAAACCATCTTGACCGGGACGTCTATCGAACTGTGTATAACCACAGAACGGCGTTCGTCACGCTCAAAAACGAATTTCGCCTGCACCGTACCGACAGTATCGGCAAGCGGGTCGCAGAGTCTCTTCAAATCGCCCAGCAGCACTTCACCCTGAAGGGTAGTGCCGCGATCAGACAATTTGCGCGGGTCAACGTGAGATGGAATCGGGTCATTCAACATAGGCGCAGCATTCTAGGGATGCCCCCTTGGCATGTCAAAGGAAATTCAGGCCTGTTCGTCACTCCGGCCACTCTTTAGAATCGACGCTCAGCCTACGGAGATCCGCATGCCATCCCTGCTCCTTGCCTCCAGCTCTTCATACCGGCGCGAACTGCTCACTCGTCTGCGCCTGCCATTCACCTGCAAGTCCCCGGACATTGATGAAAGTCACCGACCGGACGAGACCGCACACGACCTCGTTCGGCGCCTTGCCTTAGAGAAAGCCGAGGCGCTGGCGGGCGAATATCCGGCCCACCTGATCATTGGCTCCGACCAGGTCGCCGTCCTGAACGGACAGATACTCGGCAAGCCCCACACCTTCGAGCGTGCACTTGAGCAACTGACGGCTGCCAGTGGCACCAGCGTGACCTTTCTGACCGGACTGGCCCTGCTTAATAGCTCGACAGGCAAGTACCAGGTCGATTGCGTACCCTTTACCGTGCACATGCGCGAACTCGATCAAGCCAGCATCGAACGCTATCTGCATGCAGAGCAACCTTATGACTGCGCCGGCAGCTTCAAGGCTGAAGGGTTGGGGGTCAGCCTGTTTCGCAGCACCGAAGGCAGCGACGCGACCAGCCTGATCGGCCTGCCACTGATACGCCTTGTGGACATGCTAATAAAGGAAGGGATCAGCGTACCCTGACGCTCAGACAAAGAACCCGGCCATTGGCCGGGTTCTTTGTTTCTACATCAAGCCGTCAGCGCAGGCTTGGACCGTTGAAGCCGACCAGCATGGCAATGCGCTCAGCGATACTGGTGCCCAGCTTTTTCGAAAAGCGATCAAAAGGCGACTCTTCGACGGTGTATTCAACGATATCCTTTTCCTTGATCACATCCCGCGCGACATAACTAGCGCTGCCCAGACCGTCCACCAGACCGAGCGCAACGGCCTGCTCACCGGTCCAGATCAGCCCCGAAAACAGCTCGGGATGATCCTTGTCCTTCAGACGATCGCCACGACCCTGCTTGACGCTGGCAATGAACTGACGATGCGTTGTGTCCAGCACACCTTGCCAGAACTGCGTCTCATCGGCCTTCTGCGGCTGGAACGGGTCAAGAAATGCCTTGTGCTCGCCCGACGTGTAGGTACGACGATCAACGCCGAGCTTGTCCATGGCACCGACAAACCCGAACCCGGCCGCCGTCACACCGATCGAACCCACCAGACTGGCCTTGTCGGCGTAGATCTGGTCGGCAGCGCTGGCGATGTAATAAGCACCCGAAGCACCCAGGTCGGTAATGACCGCATAAACCTTGATGTCCGGCTTTGCAGCACGCAGACGACGGATTTCGTCATAGACATAGCCCGACTGCACAGGACTGCCGCCCGGGCTGTTGATACGCAGAATCACGCCCTTGGTTTTCTCATCCTCGAACGCCTTCTGCAGCGCCGTGACGATATTCTCGGCACTGGCCGACTCCTTGTCGGCAATCACCCCCTGCACATCAATCAGCGCAGTGTGGCTGGAGCGGCGCGATGTACCACCTTCGAAATCCAGCATCGGAACAACCACTGCAACGAACAGAAACGCGAACGTCAGCAGCTTGAAGAAGATCCCCCAGCGACGCGCACGACGCTGCTCCTGAACGCTGGCCAGCAGCGTCTTTTCAAGAAGTTTCCAGCTTTTTGCTTCTTCCTTGCCATTGACGCCCTCGTCCGCACTTTGCGAGACGGGTGCCTTCCATTCGTCAGACATGTTCCAATCACTCCAACCCTAAAACTAGACGCCGCGCCCATTCAACCAGGTGCGCAGCTCGGAAAAATGCTCAATAGCCAATCGTGGCTGAAACTGGCGCAACGACTCCAGCGACTGAGCGCCATAACCCACCGCAACCGAATCCATACCTGCGTTGCGGGCCATCAGCAGATCGAATGACGCATCGCCAATCATCAACGAACGCTGCGGCGCAACATCACAATGCGCCATGATCTCGTTCAACATCAGCGGGTCCGGCTTGCTGGCGGTTTCGTCGGCAGCCCGGGTGGCATCGAAGTAATCGCCCCAGCCATTGGCTTGTAGCACCCGATCCAGCCCACGGCGCGCCTTGCCGGTAGCGACCGCCAGACGATAGCCGTCCTCGCGAAACGCCTGCATCGACTCCAAAACGCCCTCGAACAGCGGCGAAGGCACGTTATCCATTGCCATATAGCTGTCAGCATAGCGCTGCCGAAAGTCGATCACCTGATTGTCACTGATCTGCGGATAAAGGGTTCGAATCGCCTCGGGCAGACCCAGACCGATAATGCCCTTGATCGCCGGATCGTCACGAACCTCAAGATCAGTCTCGATAGCCGCGGTACGCATGGCCAGAACAATTCGCCCCACAGAGTCGGCCAGCGTGCCGTCCCAGTCAAAAATCAACAGATCGTAATCACGGCGCACTCAAACGCTCCACTGTCTTGGCCCACATTTCATCCACAGGCGCCTGCACATTCAGTTTGCTGCCATCGGGCATCGGCACCGTCAGCATGTAGGCGTGCAGAAACAGACGCTTGCCGCCCAGATCGCGAATTTCGCGACTGAAATTCTCGTCACCGTATTTGGTATCACCTGCAATGGCGTGCCCCGCATGCAGCGTGTGCACGCGGATCTGGTGCGTGCGCCCGGTCACCGGCTTGGCTTCGACCATGGTGGCAAAGTCACCG
The DNA here is from genome assembly GCF_032586855.1 of Pseudomonas syringae group sp. J254-4. NCBI lineage: Bacteria > Pseudomonadati > Pseudomonadota > Gammaproteobacteria > Pseudomonadales > Pseudomonadaceae > Pseudomonas > Pseudomonas syringae group sp. J254-4. The sequence continues at coordinate 29,818 of NZ_JAWHOO010000018.1, forward strand.
AAACGACGCAGCACCTTGAAAATCGTCAGGGCCTCCTTACCCTCTTCATTGACCTCGACCATGCGCTCGCCGGAACGCAGATTGCTTTTCATCAGTGGCGCACGCACCTGCTTTTGAGCCGTTGCCCAGTTACCGCGGACCAGCGCCATGTAGCGCTTGTCGACACCGTCACCGCGCAAGGCTTCGTGCAGGTGGCGCAGCATGCTGCGTTTCTTGGCAATCATCAGCAGGCCCGATGTATCGCGGTCCAGGCGGTGCACAAGTTCAAGCTCCTTGGCATCCGGACGCAACTGACGGAATGCTTCGATTACCCCGAAGCTCAGGCCGCTGCCGCCATGCACAGCGATACCCGCAGGCTTGTTGAGCACGATCAGCGCCTTGTCTTCGTAGACAATCGCAGCCTCGAGGCGCTGCAGCAGAGCCTGCGCAACCGGCACCGGCTCGTCGCGCTCAGGCACGCGTACAGGAGGAATGCGCACGATATCGCCTGCCTGCAACTTATACTCCGGCTTGATCCGCCCCTTGTTCACACGCACTTCGCCTTTGCGCAAAATGCGGTAAATCAAGGTTTTGGGCACACCCTTGAGATAAGTGATCAGAAAATTATCGATGCGTTGACCGGCAAGTTCCGGGGCAACCTCAACCAGCTGGACGCCGGGGGTTGGAGGGGCAATATTCGTCATGTCGCAAATGATAACAATTTTTTATGGATTTGAAGCACTTAATGATTGCTGCTATAGTCGCGAACGCCGCCAAAAGCGGCCGGACAGCGGACCAACGGTTGACAACCGGCCCTGACCAACGCAATTCACAAGGACGGGAGGCCGTCCTACGCAGTGTTCGGTGACAACGGAGCACGCTGAAAACGTAACGAGCGCAGGTGACATGAGGCCGGAAACACGCCTGACAGCAGAGCAGACAGCTCGCGGCCAGTGCGGACAGTTCATGGCCAGTTCACAAAGTGCAGTCGCTTTCAGACGCTACGAGCGAATGCTTCGGGAACAACGCCTCAAGCCATGATGCGCGACCTTCCCTATCGAAGATCGCGGTAAATGCCAACCCGCTGCGGATTCTGCGCGCGGCAGCACCCGAATTATCAGGGATACGTGTAGGGTGGAGACGCACAACCATCGGACTGTGTAGCACAAGGCTTGTTCTAGACGCTTCATCTCGTCCGCTACCGATGGTCGATTCCTCCTCCTGACAAAGCTTTTGCTGAAAAGGGTGTCTTATGCCACCACAGCAAGCAGGAAACGTCGTCGCGACCCTCCGCCCCCTCTGGGCGAGGACCTCGCTAGACACTGGAGTGTCCAACCACTCCTGACGTGCCCTGACACCGACCGTGAGAAGTCGTGTGTGCCGAACGCCGTTTCCGGCAGCCCGGAAACCGACGGTACTACATGAAAAGAATGCTGATTAACGCAACTCAACCCGAAGAGTTGCGTGTTGCACTGGTAGACGGCCAGCGCCTCTACGACCTGGACATCGAGTCAGGTGCACGCGAGCAGAAGAAGGCCAACATCTATAAAGGCCGAATCACTCGCATCGAACCCAGCCTTGAGGCTGCCTTTGTCGATTTCGGCTCTGAGCGCCACGGCTTTCTGCCCCTCAAGGAAATCTCCCGCGAGTACTTCAAGAAAGCCCCTGAAGGCCGCGTCAACATCAAGGACGTCCTGAGCGAAGGCCAGGAAGTCATCGTTCAGGTCGAGAAAGAAGAGCGTGGCAACAAGGGCGCAGCCCTGACCACCTTCATCAGCCTTGCAGGCCGTTATCTGGTCCTGATGCCGAACAACCCTCGCGCCGGTGGCATCTCGCGCCGTATCGAAGGCGAAGAGCGCAACGAACTGCGTGAAGCCCTCAACGGCCTGATCGCTCCAGCCGACATGGGTCTGATCGTTCGTACTGCCGGCCTGGGCCGCAGCAGCGAAGAAATGCAGTGGGACCTCGATTACCTGCTGCAACTGTGGACCGCCATCAAGGAAGCGTCCCTGGACCGTTCGGCCCCTTTCCTGATCTATCAGGAAAGCAACGTCATCATCCGCGCCATCCGTGACTACCTGCGTCAGGACATCGGTGAAGTCCTGATTGACAGCGTCGAAGCCCAGGAAGAAGCCCTGACGTTCATCCGTCAGGTGATGCCGCAGTACGCCAGCAAGATCAAACTGTACGAAGACAGCGTTCCACTGTTCAACCGCTTCCAGATCGAAAGCCAGATCGAAACCGCGTTCCAGCGCGTGGTCGAACTGCCTTCCGGTGGCTCCATCGTCATCGATCCGACCGAAGCCCTGGTGTCCATCGACATCAACTCGGCACGTGCTACCAAAGGCAGCGACATCGAAGAAACCGCCCTGCAGACCAACCTTGAAGCGGCTGAGGAAATCGCCCGTCAATTGCGTCTGCGTGACATCGGCGGCCTGATCGTCATCGACTTCATCGACATGACACCGGCCAAGAACCAGCGCGCCGTGGAAGAAAAAGTCCGCGAAAGCCTGGAAGCCGACCGCGCCCGCGTGCAGATCGGTCGCATTTCGCGCTTCGGTCTGCTGGAAATGTCCCGTCAGCGCCTGCGTCCATCGCTGGGCGAAAGCAGCGGCATTGTCTGCCCTCGCTGCAACGGCACCGGCATCATCCGTGATGTTGAATCGCTTTCGCTGGCCATCCTGCGCCTGATCGAAGAAGAAGCCCTGAAAGACCGCACTGCCGAAGTGCGCGCTCAGGTGCCGATTCCGGTCGCGGCTTTCCTGCTCAACGAAAAACGCAATTCGATCACCAAGATCGAGCTGCGCACCCGTGCGCGCATCATCATCCTGCCGAACGACCAGCTGGAAACCCCGCACTTCGAAGTTCAGCGTCTGCGTGATGACAGCCCGGAAGCACACAACAGCCAGACCAGCTACGAAATCGCCGCGGCTGCAGCCGAAGTGGAAGAAATCGCCCCGCTGGCTGCCGCAACCCGCACTCTTGTTCGCCAGGAAGCAGCCGTCAAGACTGCACCTGCTCGTGCCAATGCGCCGGTTCCGGTAGAAGCCGTTACGCCTGCTCCGACGCCTGCACCGGTCGCTCATGAGCCAAGCCTGTTCAAGGGCCTGGTGAAATCCCTGGTCAGCCTGTTTGCGACCAAGGAAGAGCCTGCCGCTCCGGTAGTGGTTGAAAAACCTGCTGCCGAACAGCGTCCGGCCCGTAACGAGGAGCGCCGCAACGGTCGCCAACAGAGCCGTGGCCGCAACAACCGTCGTGACGAAGAGCGCAAGCCTCGTGAAGAACGCGCACCCCGCGAAGAACGTGCCGAACGCGCGCCGCGCGAAGAGCGCGCCCCACGTGAGGAACGTGCGCCTCGTGAAGAACGCGCACCTCGTGAAGAGCGTACGGTTCGCGAACCGCGTGAAGCCCGCGAGGATTCAACACCACGTGAAGAGCGTCCAGCCCGTACTTCCCGCGAGCGCAAGCCACGTGAAGCACGCGAAGATCGTCCGGTCCGCGAACTGCGCGAGCCTCTGGATGCAGCCCCTGCCGTAAACCTTGCTCGTGAAGAGCGTCCTGAACGCGCACCACGCGAAGAACGCCAGCCGCGCGCACCTCGCGAAGAACGTCAACCACGCGCCGAACAGGCCGCGGCTGCCGTGAGCGAAGAGGAAGTGCTGCTCAACGAAGAGCAGATCAATGACGAGAACCAGGAAGGCAACGACGGTAGCGAAGGCGACCGCCCTCGCCGCCGCTCCCGCGGTCAGCGTCGTCGCAGCAACCGTCGTGAGCGTCAACGTGATGCCAATGGCAACGTGATCGAAGGCTCTGAAGAAAACGGTTCCGAAGAAAACGGCTCGGCAGAAAATGCTGAACAAGGCAGCAGCGCCACCGACCTGTCGGCTGGTCTGGGATTCACCGCAGCAGCTGCGACTGGCGGCGTGATCAGCGCCACAGCAGAAGCCGATGCACACCAGCAGGCCGAGCGAGCCAACAGCACTGTAGACGCTCCAGCCGTAGAGCCTGCACAGCAAGCGCCTGTTGCCGAAGCCAATACTGCCAAGGCACCGGAAGCTGACGCACCGGCAATTGAAGCATCCACTCCAGAAACTCCGGCAGCAGCAGAACCGGTCGTTGAAGCGCCTGCCGTTGAAGCGCCGGTTGCGGATAATGCGCCAGTCGCCAAACCGGCTCCGGAAGTAGAGGTTCAACCTGCTGCGGTCGAAGCACCTGCCATTGCCGCGCAGACCGAACTGTTCGAAGCGCCGCATGCCGAGCGCGTCGTACCGTTCACACCAACGCCAGAGCCAGCGCCACAAGCGCCGGTCGAAGCAGCGGCTCATGAAGAAGTGCCAGCCACTGAATCGTCCGAACTGCCAACGCCTGCTACTCCTGCGGCCGAGCCTGTCGTCGTGAAGGAGGAGCCTGCTCCTTACGTCGCGCCCAAGGCCGTCGAAGAAGCAGCGCCTGCACCTGCAGAGCAACAACCTGTGATCGTGGAAACACCGGCAGCACCGGTCAGCAGCACCGGCCGTGCACCGAACGATCCTCGTGAAGTTCGTCGTCGCAAGCGTGAAGAAGAAGCACGCCGTCAGCAGGAAGCCGCTGCTGCCAGCACTCCAGTCATCGCCGAAGCAGCACCTGTTGCCGCTGAAGCAGAATCGGTCCAGCCTTCTCAGGCTATCGAGGAAAAGACTGAAGAAGCGGCGACTGAGCAACCAGCAGTCAAACCGCAACATGAAGCCGAGAAAGAAAACGAGCCTAAACCACTTGTTTAACTCCGGCTCATGAAAAAGCCCCGCCTGTGCAGACAGGCGGGGCTTTTTCATGTCCGCTGATTGAGGACTGCACTGCGTTCATCTTCAATACACAGCGCTTGATCTAATCCCTTCGCGAGCAAGCGAAGCGTCGCCCGGCTCGCTCCCACAAGAGACCATCCCCAGGCTGTCAGTAGAGGTTCGGCTCCATCTCCAGCTCAACGCCAAAACGCTCGACGATGTCACTCTGGATGCGGCGCGCCAGGCTCAATAGCTGCAAGCCACTGGCCTGCCCGTAATTGACCAGTACCAGTGACTGGAGCTTATGCACGCCAGCGTCGCCGTCACGATAGCCCTTCCAGCCAGCCTGTTCGATCAACCACCCCGCTGCCAGCTTCACCCGGCCATCGACCTGCGGATAGCCGACGACACCTGGGTGCTGCTGTTTGATCGTTGTGTACAGTTCGGCAGGGATAATCGGGTTTTTGAAGAAACTGCCGGCATTGCCCAGCACCGCGGGGTCAGGCAGCTTTTCACTGCGAATGGCGCAGATCGCACGGCTGACATCGAACGGCGTCGGCCGATCAATACCCAGCTCGTCGAGACGCTGACGAACCGGGCCATATTCGAGGTGCAGGCGAGCTACGCGGCTGAGCTTGAAACGCACACGCAGGATCAACCAGCGCGCGACCTGATGCTTGAACACGCTGTCGCGGTAGCCGAACGCACAGTCCTCCAGAGAAAACTCGCGCAATTCGCCCGTTTCACGATCCAGCGCAGTCAGGCTATGGAAGACATCCTTGATCTCGACGCCATAGGCACCGATGTTCTGCATGGGTGCCGCACCAACGGTGCCTGGAATCAGACTGAGGTTTTCCAGCCCCGCCAGCCCCAGCTCCAGACAGGACTGCACGAACGGATGCCAAGGCTCGCCAGCCTCTGCCTCGACAATCGACTCGAGACAGTCCTCATGTACGATGCGAATGCCGCGGCTGGCCATGCGCAGCACCAATGACTGCACATCACCGCTAAGCAGCAGGTTACTGCCACCACCGATGACCAGCAGCGGTACATCGTGCTCGGCCGAATACGCCAGGGCTTCGCGAACATCGTCATCGCTGTGCGCTTCGGCAAACAACCGGGCCTGAACATCCACGCCAAAGGTGTTGAAAGGTTTGAGGGAAATCGCGGATTGCACCTGAAAGGTCATGCCCCTGCCTTCCCGAGCCACTGGATAAACCGCATCAACCCTCCAGCAAGCGCCTTACGCGCTCAAGGTCTTCAGGTGTATCGACACCACCGGGTGGTGCTTCAAGCGCGTCGGCAACGTGAATTCGCACGCCATTCCACAACGCACGCAGCTGCTCCAGGCTTTCGGTGTTTTCCAGCCAGCACGGCCCCCAACTGACGAAGTCATGAAGAAAGCCCGCACGATAGGCGTAGATACCGATATGACGACGATAAGGCACGCCAGCAGGCAACTCGTCCCTGTTTGCGGCCAATGCATCGCGCGCCCACGGCAAGGGCGCCCGGCTGAACGTCAGCGCCAGGCCGTTGATGTCTGTTGCGACCTTGACGATGTTGGGGTTGAACAACGCCGCTACGTCGTCGATAGGCTCGGCCAGCGTAGACATGCCGGCTTCGGGGTGAGCCGCCAGATTGGACGCCACCTGATCGATCACCGCAGGCGGGATCATCGGCTCGTCGCCTTGCACATTGACCACAATCGCATCAGCAGCCAGCCCCAATTGCGCCGCCACCTCGGCCAGACGATCGGTGCCGGAATTGTGATCCTCGCGGGTCAGCAGCACTTCGGCACCAAAAGCCTGACAGGCCTCAACAATGCGCGCATCGTCGGTAGCAATTACCACACGCTCGGCGCTGCTTTTGCACGCCTGCTCCCAGACAAGCTGGACCATGGGCTTGCCGGCAATGGTTTTCAGTGGCTTGCCGGGAAAGCGGCTGGAGCCATAACGCGCAGGAATGACCACGGTGAACGCTGCTGTCATTTTTCCAGCCGCTCATCGGTGCTCAAGGTGCGCGCTTCGCTTTCGAGCATCACCGGGATGCCGTCGCGAACCGGGTAGGCAAGGCCTGCCCCTTTGCTGATCAGCTCGGTCTTGTCGGCGCTGAGCTTCAATGGTCCCTTGCAGACAGGGCAAGCGAGGATATCGAGTAGTTTGGTGTCCATAGGAGATCCTGAAGCAATCATGGAGAGAGACGTAGCAGTTGCTCATCGAACCAGTCGACAAAAGCATTGGACGGTACTGCATCCACTGCCAGATACCACCAGTCATCGGCTGCAAAGGCACGACATTTCACCGCATCCTTCTCGGTCATGACCAAGGGTAATGAAGGCGTGAATGTCAGCGCCTGGGCACTGTAGACCGCATGGTCGGCGAACGCGTGAGCCACCGGCCGCCAGTGTAATCCTTCGAGGGTATTGAAGAAACGTTGAGGATTGCCGATTCCGGCGACCGCATGCAGCGCCTGCCCGGCCGGGAAATAATCCACCGGCTGGCGTTCGCCACTGCGAAGATTGATAAGGGCTGACGGTTTGAGCATAAATGCGTAGCCATCATCACGATCAGCCATCGCGCCGTTGTAAAGCAAAGCGTCGACACTGCCTAGGCGCTCAACCGGCTCGCGCAATGGCCCGGCAGGCAGACAACGAAGGTTGCCCAGCCCGCGGGCGGCATCGATCAGCACCAGCTCCAGATCGCGGGCCAGACGATAATGTTGCAGGCCATCGTCGGAAAGAATCAGATCCAGAGGCTCGGCAGCGAGCAGGGCCTGCACGGCGCGACTGCGATCCGGATCGATCATCAGCGGCACGCCACTGCGTTTGACGATGAGCAAAGGCTCATCGCCCGCCTCGCTGGCACTTTGGTCGGCCTTGACGCGCCACGGCAGGCTGGGAGGCTTGGCACCATAACCGCGACTGACCACACCGACACGCAGGCCACGACGACGGCAGTGCTCGATCATCCATAGAATCAGTGGCGTCTTGCCAGTGCCGCCGATGGTAATATTACCCACCACAATAACCGGCACCGGAGCGCGGTAGATGCTGCCCTCACCCGCCAGAAAGCGCGCGCGTTTGCCATCGACGACACGCCGATAAAGGCATTCGAGCGGACGCAAAAGCGCCAGCGCAGGGTGGCCCTTGTACCAGGCATCAAGCAAACGGTCGGTAAATGCCATCAGTTAGCCGGCGTGGCCTCGACAGTGGTCATGCGCAAATGGCTGAAACCCAGTTTACCCGCCGCATCCATGGCCGTAATCACCGATTGGTGCGGGGTCTTGCCGTCGGCACTGATCGACAACGGCAGGCTGGTATCGCCCGCCGACTCGCGTTGCAGCGCTTCGATCAGGGTTGCCAGATCGTTCTTGGGCAACAGTTGGTTGTTCAGCGAGAAGATCCCGTCGGCGTTGATGGCGATGTCCAGATGCTTAGCGCTGGCGTCCACCTCCGGCGTACCGGTGACCGCCTGTGGCAGATCCACCCGCAGCTGGGTTTCACGGGTGAACGTGGTCGTCACGATGAAAAACAGCAGCAGGATGAACACCACATCAATCAGAGAGACCAGATTGATGTCGATGTTTTCCCGGGGTCTGCGACGGCGAAATTTCACTTCTTCTTGCCCCCGCCCGCTCTGGCCAGCGACTTGAGATCGATTTTGGCGTCGATCAGATCGACATCGCGGTCGCCCTGCACCACTTCAACCAGACGAATGGCCTGCTGCTCCATGCCGACCACCAGCTCATCGACGCGACTTTGCAGAAAGCGATGAAAGAAGATTGCCGGAATAGCCACGATAAGGCCCGACGCGGTACAGATCAGCGCCTTGGAGATACCACCGGCGAGCACACCGGCATTGGCCGTGGCCCCCGAACTGTTGAACGAGCCGAAAATATCGATCATGCCCAGCACCGTACCCAGCAAGCCAAGCAGCGGTGCCATGGCCGCAATCGAACCCAGCGCGCTCAGGTAGCGCTCCAGTTCATGGATAACCCGGGCGGCGGCTTCTTCGATGCATTCCTTCATGATCTCGCGACCGTGCCTGGAATTGGCCAGACCTGCGGCGAGAATTTCACCCAGAGGCGAGTCGGCGCGCAGTTGCTTGAGCTTTTCGCCGTCGAGCTTCTTTTCCTGAATCCACTGCCAGACCTGTCCGAGCAGATGCGGCGGCGTGATACGGCTGGCACGCAGCGTCCACAGACGCTCGATGATAATGCCGGCAGCGGCGATGGAGCTCAAAATAATCGGCAGCATCATCCAGCCGCCAGATTTGACCAGTTCCCACACAGTGATCACTCCCTCGAAAAATTGGCGCCACTCTATCATAGGGTCGCCAAGTGCCGAACGCCGAGATCGATATCCCTTCACTCAGTCACGCCAGAAACGCCGTTGCGCGCGCTCTGCCTGCGGCGTGCCGAACGTACCCAGACGCAGACTGACAGCGCCCAGCTCAGCGCTGTCATAACTGGCCATACCCAGCCATCGATAACGCGCCATGACCAACGGATGCGGGTGGCCGAAGGCGTTGTTACGGCCACGGGAGATCAGCACGCCAACCGCTCCGACGGCCTGAAGAAATACTTTGGATGACGAGGTCCGGCTGCCGTGATGCGGGGACTGCAACCAATGGGCACGAAGGTCGAAACCGCTGGCGATTGCCGCACGTTCCGCGTCGACGTCGATATCACCCGTCAGCAGCAGACGCTCGCCCCCGGCGTCGACACTCAACATGCAGGATGCGGGATTGCCATCAGGCCCCTGCTCCCAGCGCCAGGTGGAGAACACCACCCCATCCCACTCCCAGCGCGCATCGCTCTCACACAAGCGCGCGTCGAGTTGCGGCGCGAGCCTGGCCAGCTCACCGCCCAGTACACGGTCAACCGGAAATGCCTGATGAACCGCCGCTGCGCCCCCGGCATGATCGGAGTCGGCGTGACTGATCAACATCAGGTCCAGATGACGCACACCGGCCTTGCGCATGGCGGGCACGACCACGCGCTGACCGATATCGAACTCGCCGAAACGTGGACCTGCGTCGTACAAGAGCGTGTGATTTCGAGTGCGCAGGAGAATGGCCAGGCCCTGCCCCACGTCCAACTGCAATACTTCTACCTGGCCTGCAGGCACTGAGTCGAGCGGCGGAAAAACGCACAACAACAGCAATGGCCAACCCAGCGGACGCATCGGCACGCCTTTGGGCAGTAATAAAATGAAGGCCCCGAGCAGACTAAGCAGCCACGCCCAGCCCGGCATTGCACTGGGCAACCAGGCGGGCAAGACCGCGGCAACCCAGCCGAGAAACATAAACAGCCACTCCAGCGCTCCTCCGGCCAGCCAGAGCAAGCCTTCGCCCACAACAGGGACCGGCAGCAGCAGTGTTCCAAGCAACGCAGGCGGCAGGACGATCAAGCTGACCCAAGGCACAGCCAGCAAATTGGCAAACGGCCCGCTGAGGCTGATCGGCAGGTTCAGCGCCAGCAGAACAGGCAGCAAGCCAATTGCGATCAGCCACTGCGCACGCGTCCAGCTTTGCCACCAATTCCAGGCACCGAGACGTCCACTGAAAATCAGCACCAGAATGCCAACCGCCGCGAAAGACAGCCAGAACCCCGGCTGCAGTGTCACCAGCGGCTCGAAAATCAGCACCGCGTTGAATGACAGTAACAACGGCCAGACAACGCCCAGGTGCCGAAAGCGCAAACGCCACAGCAGCACCATCGCGACCATCACACAGGCACGCCGTACCGGCACCTCGAAACCGGCCAGCAGCCCGTAACCCAGCGCAGCGATGAACGCCAGCGCACAGGCACAAGGCAGCCAGGGTAAAGCCCGTGGCCACAGCCCCCAGCGTGCAAGGCCTGCGACCAGCGCGTAAATCACCCCGGCCAGCAAACCGATATGCTGGCCGGAAATCACCAGCAGATGCACCGTGCCGGTGTCCTGCAGCACCTGCCAATCGGTGCTCGACAACCCGGAGCCATCGCCCAGCACCAGCGCCGCCAAGCCGCCCTCTCTGCCCTGCGCATCGACCGCCAGCAAGCGCTGACGAATAAGGTCGCGCCACGCCCCGTGCGCAGGTGTCAGCAGTTGACCATCCACCACCGTACCGGTGGCACCGATGCGCTGCGCCAACAGCCAGGCTTCGTAATCAAAAGCATCAGGATTGACCAGCCCGGCCGGCCGCTTGAGTTTGACCGCCATGCGCCAGCGCTCACCGCTGTTGACCTGCGGACCGCCGTACCACGCCACCCGGATGCGTGCAGGCAATATGGCCCTGCGCGACCTTGCCCCTTCCAGTTCGAAACGCACCACGCCCTCGGCGACACTGGGCAAACCGACTACCTTGCCTTGCAGCCAAAGCGTCTGACCGTCCAGACGATGAACCAGACGGTCATTCAACGCCCACTGCGCAGAAACACACGCCCAAGTAAAACCGAGCAGGAACAGCGCCAGTGGATAGGTACGAAGCGGTAGCAGCATCAACGCCAGTATCGGCATCAGCAGCAACAGCCAGGTCGGCGGCAAAGCAGGCAGAAAGCGTAAGGCCACAAGCCCCGACGCGAGCGCGATCATCCCTGTGCGCATGGTGATTCCTTGAAGCGGAAAGCTTCAAGGATCAGCGCAATATCGAAATGTCGGAAGTGATGGTGTGTTGCAAAACCTGAACAGCCGTTCTCGGCAGACAGGCGACCCGCCAGGCTGGCGGGTCGCAAAGCATGTGTTACTGACGCATACCGCGCCCGCTCACCAGCAACCGTGCGCAGCCGAAGTACAGCACAAACGTTGCCACGATCATGAACGCCAGGGCGATGCTGATCTTGATGTCGGAGACGCCCAGAATGCCGTAGCGGAAGGCGTTGACCATGTGCAGGACCGGGTTGGCCAGCGACACGGTCTGCCAGAACGGCGGCAACAGGTTGATCGAATAGAACACGCCGCCCAGGTAAGTCAGCGGGGTCAGGACGAAGGTCGGGATGATCGAGATATCGTCGAAGTTGCGCGCGAACACTGCGTTGATGAAGCCCAGCAGCGAGAAGATGGTGGCGGTCAACACCACCACCAGAATGGTCACGCCCAAGTGGTGCACTTGCAGGTCGGTGAAAAACATCGACAGCATGGTGACGATGAAACCGACCATCAGACCACGCAACACACCGCCCAGGGTGTAACCGACCAGAATGGTGTGCGGGGAAACCGGCGAGACCATCAGTTCTTCGATGGAGTGCTGAAACTTGGCACCAAAGAAGCTGGATACCACGTTGCCGTAGGAGTTGGTGATCACCGACATCATGATCAGCCCCGGCACGATGTACTGCATGTAGGTAAAGCCGCCCATGTCGCCAATCTGGCGGCCGATCAGGTTACCGAAGATCACGAAGTACAGAACCATGGTGATCGCAGGCGGCAGCAGGGTCTGCGGCCAGATCCGCATGAAGCGATGGACCTCGCGGTAAACGATGGTCTTCAGGGCAATCAGGTTGGGGCGCAACTCGCCGCTCTGCACAGTCATAGCGCCACCTTCGCAAGGTTTTTTTCCACCAGGGACACAAACAACTCCTCAAGGCGATTGGATTTATTGCGCAGGCTCAAGACTTCGATGTTCTGGAAAGCGAGCTGGCTAAACAGCGCGGTGATGCCGACATTCTTGTCGACCTGAACTTCCAGGGTGTGGCTGTCGAGCAAACGGCAAGGGAAACCGGGCAGCTGCGGCGCGGTCTGCCAGGACGCCTTCAGATCCAGCACGAAGGTTTCGACAGTCAGGGTGCTGAGCAATTGCTTCATGCCGGTGTTCTGCACGATCACCCCGTGGTCGATAATGCCGATGTTGCGGCACAGCTGCTCGGCCTCTTCCAGGTAGTGCGTGGTGAGGATGATGGTGATGCCTTTTTGATTCAGTTCGGTCAGGAACGTCCACATCGAACGGCGCAACTCGATGTCCACACCAGCAGTGGGCTCATCGAGGATCAACAGGCGCGGCTCGTGAATCAGCGCACGGGCGATCATCAGACGCCGCTTCATGCCGCCGGACAGCGAACGAGAAGGCACATCGCGCTTTTCCCAAAGCCCCAGCTGCGTCAGGTACTGCTCGGCGCGCTCCTTGGCGATTTTCGCCGGGATGCCGTAGTAGCCCGCCTGAGTGACGACGATGTCCAGGGTCTTCTCGAACTGGTTGAAGTTGAACTCCTGCGGCACGACACCGATGCAACGCTTGAGCGCGGCGGGCTCGCGATCCAGGTCGTGGCCAAAGATGTTCACCGTACCGCTGGTCTTGTTAACCAGCGTCGAAATGATACCGATGGTGGTGGATTTGCCAGCGCCGTTGGGGCCCAGCAAGGCGAAGAAATCACCCTCGGCGACGTCCAGATCAATGCCACTCAAGGCCTGGAAACCGTTGCCGTAGGTTTTGGTTAGCTGCCGAATGGACAGAGCGGAAGACATATCGGAAAGAGTACTCATCAGGAAAAAGGAATGAAGCAGACCGGGAACACACGCCTGTCATGACGACCCAGGCATGCAATGGTGCTTGGCTGGGTCATTCAAGTACAGACACATCTGTTAATAGTAAATATCAAGAGCCGGACATGAGCCCGGTCAACTATTTTAAAGGCTCAGACTGCATGCTCAGGTCAGCGGACTCATGACGGCCTTGCGATACGCCGGACGCGTCTTGAGGCGTTCATACCAGGCTTGGAGGTGGGGCAGCGGCGGACGTTCAATCGGCATTTCGAACCAGCCGTAGGCGAAGCACCCCAGGGGAATGTCGCCCATGCCGAAAGCCTCGCCGGACAGGTAAGGCTGGCGAGACAGTGCCTCATCGGCGACCAGCAGCAGGCTGTGCAGGGTCTTGATGCCTTGCTCGATGGCCGGCCAGTCCTGTTTCTCGGGCGGCGTGCGTACCACGCCCCAGAACACCGGGCTGAACGGGGCCGCGATGGTCGAGGAGGTCCAGTCCATCCACTTGTCGGCGTTGGCGCGGGCCTGAAGGTCAGCGGGGTACAGGTCCGAGTCCGGGGCATGGCGGGCGGCCAGGTAGCGTACGATCGCGTTCGACTCCCAAAGCACGAAGTCGCCGTCTTCAATCATGGGAATCCGGCCATTGGGGTTTTTCGCGCGGTAAGCCGCTTCATTGACCAGCCCGAATGCCCCACCGGCGTCCTGCGTCTCATAGGGCACGCCCACTTCTTCGGCAATCCAGAGTGCCTTGCGCACATTGCTGGAATTCTTCCGTCCCCAGATCTTGAGCATTGCGTTCCCCTCGCAGTCGCTGATAAATAAAGGCTCACAGTCTACCCCGAAGCGGCGGCAACTTCCTCGTCAACCAGGGGTCACTATCGATGTCGCCTCACCACTGCCCGGCGACCAGTTCTTGATCGCTGCCACGGCGGCGGTCATCACGGAGGAATACCTATGCTGTTGTTGTGGATTGTAGTGCTGGTCGTCGGCATTGCCTGGCTGGCCCATCGGCGTACCGCCCCGCTCCCGGCGCTTGGCGTGGTAGCCGTCTACCTGCTGGCCATGGGCATTTTCAGCCACGCGCCAGGATGGCTGCTGACTGTTTTCTGGGTGCTTTGGCTGGCAGTGTTCGTACCTGTTGTGCTGCCCGACCTGCGCCGTAAGCACTTCACTGCGCCCATGTTCAGCTGGTTTCAGAAAGTCCTGCCGCCCATGTCGGAAACCGAGCGCGATGCGATTGACGCCGGTACCGTCTGGTGGGATGGCGAGCTGTTCAGCGGTCGCCCGGACTGGGACAAGCTGCTGGCCTACCCAAAAGTCCAGCTCACCGAAGAAGAACAGGCCTTTATCGACGGCCCGACCGAAGAACTCTGCGCGATGGTCAGCGACTGGGAAATCGGCCAGGCAATGGACCTGCCGCCCGAAGCCTGGGCGCACATGAAAGAACACGGTTTCTTTGCCCTGATCATTCCGAAAGAATTCGGTGGCAAGGGCTTCTCGGCCTACGCCCACTCTCAGGTGGCCATGAAGCTGGCCACCCGCAGCGGCGACCTGGCCTCCACCGTGATGGTGCCTAACTCCCTCGGCCCTGCTGAATTGCTGCTGCATTACGGCACCGACGAACAGCGCAACCATTACCTGCCACGTCTGGCACGTGGCGAAGATATCCCCTGCTTCGCGCTGACGGGTCCATTGGCAGGTTCCGATGCGGGCGCGATGCCCGACACCGGAATCATCTGCAAAGGCCAGTGGCAAGGCGAAGAAGTCATCGGCCTGCGCCTGACCTGGGAAAAGCGCTACATCACCCTTGGCCCGGTCGCCACCCTGCTTGGCCTGGCCTTCAAGGCTTACGACCCTGAGCATCTGCTAGGCGAAGAAGAAGATCTGGGCATAAGCCTGGCATTGATTCCAACCGACACGCCAGGCGTTGAAATCGGCCGTCGCCACTTGCCGCTGGGCGCGGCGTTCATGAACGGCCCGAATTCGGGCAAGGACGTCTTTGTCCCACTGAGCTACCTGATCGGTGGCCAGCCAATGCTTGGCAAAGGCTGGATGATGCTGATGAACTGCCTGTCGGTAGGCCGTTCGATTTCGCTGCCCGCGGTCGGCACCGGCGCTGCCAAGTACACCAGCCTGGTCACAGGCCAGTACGCCAAGGTGCGCGAGCAATTCAATGTACCGCTGTCGGCGTTCGAAGGTATTCAGGAAGCACTGGCGCGTATCGGCGGCAACGCCTGGCTGATGGACAGCGCGCGCATGCTGACCGCCAATGCGGTCGATCTGGGCGAAAAGCCCTCGGTGCTCTCCGCGATCCTCAAATACCACCTGACCGAGCGTGGCCGCGAATGTATCGGTCACGCCATGGATGTGCATGGTGGCAAGGGCATCATCATGGGCCCGAACAACTACCTGGGCCGCAACTGGCAAGGCGCGCCGATCTTCATCACCGTCGAAGGGGCGAATATCCTTTCACGTAACCTGATGATCTTTGGCCAGGGTGCCATTCGCTGCCATCCATTCGTACTCAAGGAAATGGCCTTGGCCGGGCGCGAAGACAAGCAGCAGGCGCTGCTCGAGTTTGACGCGCTTCTGCTCAAGCATATCGGCTTTGCGGTGAGCAACGCTGCCAGCACACTGATTCTTAATCTGGGCTTTGGCCATTTCGAAAGAGCACCGGGCAACAGCCTGAGCCAAGGCTACTTCCGCGCGTTGAACCGTCAGGCAGCAGCGTTCGCGATGTTGGCGGACTTGAGCATGATGCTGCTGGGCGGCGAGTTGAAACGCCGTGAGCGCCTGTCGGCGCGTCTCGGTGATGTGCTCAGTCATATGTATCTGGCTTCGGCGGCACTCAAGCGCTACCACGATCTTGGCTCGCCGGATCACATGAGCCCGCTGTTTCGCTGGGCCATGGAAGAAAGTCTGGGCCATTCAGAACGTGCCATGGACGAAATTCTCGGCAACTTCCCTAACCGTGTGCTGGGTGGGCTGTTGCGTGCAGTGGTGTTCCCGTTCGGTCGTCGTCACAAGGGCCCTTCGGACAAGCTGGACGCCGAAGTTGCACAGGTACTGGGCCGCGCCAAGGGCGATCCGACACTGGAGGAGTTGCTGGCAGGCTGCTATCGCCCGCAATCGGCAGAAGATCCGGTCGGCGCGCTGCAACACGCCATCGACTTGCTGAGCGCCGCCTATCCGCTGCACAAGAAGCTGCAAGTGGCGCTCAAGAGTGGTCAGATCAAACCGGCCGCAGGCGAGCACGCCATCGACGCTGCGTTGCGCATCGGTGCCTTGCAGGCAGAAGAGGCACAGACACTGCGTACAGCCGAAGCCGCCCGTCGCAAGGTGATCGACGTGGATGATTTCGACAAGGAAGAACTGACCCAGGCAGCGGGCAAGATTCGCTGATAGTCAGGTCACACCACACAGCAGGCGCGTAGAGCTTTATACTCTCGCGCCTGTTTTTGCATTTGAGGATTACCCGATGGCCGACGCCACTCTCGATCACCAACTTGGCCTGCTGGCACACCTGCGCAGCATTCTGGTCGCGCTGGGCGAGGCCGAGCAGGTTCCGGAAGAAAGCCACGCGCTGTTCATGGAGCGCTTCGACGAACTGGTCGAGCAACTGCCGCAGGACCCGATAGAAAGCCAGTACCTGGGCCAGGACATCCTGTGTCAGGTCATCCAGCGCTACCCGCAAATCGCCCACCTGGTGCCTCGCGACCTGCTGTGGTTTTTTGCCGGTGACTGCCTGCATTTCATGCCGGATGATGAAATCGAGCTGTATCAGGCGCTGGAAGAGCGCCGTTACGAAGCCGAGCAGAACGATGAACCATTTGACTGGAACCAGGAAAAGCAACTGCTGGCCATGTCGACACAGGGCAGCAAACACTGATCACCCAGTGCTCTCAAGCCTGGCCCGGAGGCTATTCCGGGCAGGTTGCCTGTTACTCACGCCAATACGTATCAGCAGGCAACACATCGACAAATACGATCATTCCGTTCCGGGATTCGAATCAGTTTATCGAATAGACAGGCATACCATGACACTCCCTGGCGCCTGAAAAGGCCACCTGATAAGGAGTGCTCTCTTTCCATGACTCAATTTCGTAAAGTCCTGTCGATTCAGGCAGGCCAACCTGCCTCTGACGGCGCGGGAGTCAAACTGACACGCGTTTTCGGCGGACGGGGCGTGGAACAATTCGATCCATTCCTGATGCTGGACGAGTTCGGGTCGGACGTGCCTGATGACTATATCGCGGGCTTTCCACCTCATCCGCACCGTGGCTTCGAAACCGTGACCTACATGCTTGAAGGCCGCATGCGTCACGAAGACCATATGGGCAATGTGGGCCTGCTGCAGGGCGGCGGCGTACAGTGGATGACCGCCGCACGCGGGATCATTCACAGCGAAATGCCTGAACAGGAAGAAGGCACCATGCGAGGTTTTCAGCTATGGCTGAACCTGCCGGGCAAGAACAAGCTGAACGACGCCAGTTATAAGGACATCCAGCCGGAAAACGTTCCTCGCCTGACCACTGCAGCCGGTGTGCAGGTGGTGGTATTGGCCGGGCATTTCGACGATGGCCAGGTTCAACAGGCCGGTGCGGTACAGCGCCCGGATACCGAGCCCCTGTACTTTGACTTCGACATGCCTGCCGGCAGTCGTATCAGCCCGCGCATGCCCGAAGGGCATCTTGCATTGCTGTACGTTTACGAAGGCAGTATCGAAATAGAAGGCAGCGCACAGTCAGTGAGCAAGCGCCATCTTGCGCGCCTGTCTGACACCGGTGATTTGCAGATCAGCAGCACCAAGGGTGCACGCGTCTTGTTGATTGCCGGCAAGCCCTTGCGCGAGCCGATCGTGCAGTACGGGCCGTTCGTGATGAACACCCGCGAAGAGATTGACCAGGCGTTGCGTGATTTCCGGGAAGATCGTCTGACGGCGTGACAGGCTAAAGTGAGCAGATACTCTCACGCAGGTAATCAGGAAACCGTGCACCTCGCTTGAAGTGCACGGTTTCGCAACTACTGTCTCGTGACAGAGACGAGCGCGACTCAGACCAGCACAGGGTTCTGCTTGCCTGGGTCGATCTTGTAGCGTTCGATGGCCTGGGCCACGACCTTACGCTCGACCTTGCCGTCATCGGCCAGCGCCTTGAGCGCAGCCACAGCCACGAAGTAACGGTCCACCTCGAAGAAATGACGCAGCGATTCACGGGTATCGGACTGACCAAAACCATCCGTACCCAGCGCCACGAAACGACGCAGGGGTACGAATGGACGGATTTGGTCAGCGAAAATCTTCATGTAATCCGTTGCTACTACGACCGGCCCTTCCCTGTCGGCGAGACAGCTTTCAACGTAGCTCAGGCGCGGCTCCTGCTCAGGGTGCAGCAGGTTCCAGCGCTCGACGTCCTGGCCTTCACGGCGCAGCTCGGTGAGGCTGGTAACACTCCAGACTTCACTGCTCACACCAAAGTCGTCCTCCAGCAATCTGGCGGCTGCAATGACTTCGAGAAGGATCGACCCGCAGCCCATCAATTGCACGTGTTTGCCGGAGTTGACCGACGCACTGGCCTGCAATGGGTACATCCCTTTGATAATGCCGGCTTCGGCGCCCTCGGGCAGATCAGGGTGCGGGTAGTTCTCGTTGAGCAAGGTGATGTAGTAATAGATGTCCTCATTTTCGGCAAACATGCGGCGCATGCCGTCCTGAATGATCACCGCCAGTTCGAAGGCAAACGTCGGGTCGTAAGACACACAGCACGGTATCGTCGACGACATCACGTGGCTGTGCCCGTCATCATGCTGCAGGCCTTCGCCCATCAGCGTGGTCCGGCCTGAGGTGGCCCCCAGCAGAAAGCCCCTGGCCCTGGCATCACCCGCCGCCCAGGCCAGATCGCCCACACGCTGGAAACCGAACATCGAATAGAAGATATAGAACGGCACGGTCATCACGCCATGGTTGGCGTAGGACGTACTGGCTGCAATCCATGAGGAAATGGCGCCGGACTCGTTCAGCCCTTCCTGCATGATCTGCCCGTCGGTGCTTTCCTTGTAGTAGCTCAGTTGCCCTGCATCCTGTGGCGTGTACAACTGACCGACATGGGAATGGATGCCGATCTGGCGGAACAGGTTCTCCATACCAAAGGTTCGCGACTCGTCCGGCACAATCGGCACAATCAACTTGCCGATGTTCGGGTCCTTGAGCAGCGTCGAAAGGATGCGCACAAAGGCCATGGTCGTCGATATACCGCGATCACCGGTGCTTTTCAGCTGGGTATCCAGCACCGAAAGCGGCGGAACCTGCAAGGTGGCCGCGTCACTGAAACGCGCCGGAATGTAACCGCCCAACTGAGCCCGGCGGGCCTTGAGGTACAGCGCTTCGGTACTGCCCTCGGCGGGTTTCAGATAAGGCATGTCGCCCAGTTGATCATCGGTGATGTCCAGAGAGAAACGGTCGCGGAAGGCCCTGATTGCCTCTGCCCCGAGTTTCTTCAACTGGTGATTGATGTTCTGCCCCTCGCCCGCCTCGCCCATGCCGAAACCTTTGACCGTCTTGGCCAGAATCACGGTCGGCCCGCCCTTGTGACGCATTGCGGCAGCGTAGGCGTTGTAGACTTTTTCCGGATCGTGCCCGCCCCGCGAGAGCTTCCAGATATCGTCGTCGCTCATGTCGCTGACCAGCTCCAGCAACTCCGGGTACTTGCCGAAGAAATGCTCACGCACGTAGGCGCCGTTCTGGGATTTGTAGTTCTGGTACTCGCCGTCCACGCATTCCATCATGCGCTGACGCAGCAGCCCGCTCTTGTCCTTCTCCAGCAGCGCATCCCAGCCACTGCCCCAGATGACCTTGATTACGTTCCAGCCAGCGGCGCGATACAGGCTTTCGAATTCCTGAATGACCTTGCTGTTGCCACGCACCGGGCCGTCGAGACGCTGCAGGTTGCAGTTGACCACGAAGATGATGTTGTCGAGCTTTTCGCGCCCGGCCAGCGCAATGGCCGCCTGAGACTCGGGCTGGTCCATTTCGCCATCGCCGAGAAATGCCCAGACCTTGCGGCCCTGATGCTCCTTGAGCCCGCGATTTTCCAGGTAACGCATGAAGCGCGCCTGATACGCCGCCGTAATTGGCCCAAGCCCCATGGAGACCGTAGGGAACTGCCAGAAGTCCGGCATCAGACGCGGATGTGGATAGGACGAAATGCCATCGCGATCCGTTTCGCGACGGAAGTTGTCCAGTTGCTCTTCGCTCAGGCGACCTTCCAGGTACGCCCTGCCGTAAATGCCCGGCGAAGAATGGCCCTGAATGTAAACCAGATCGCCAGCGAACTGCTCGGTACGGCCACGGAAGAAGTGATCAAACCCCACGTCATAGAGCACGGCGGCAGACGCGTAGGAGGCGATATGGCCGCCCACACCGGAATGCTTGCCGGCACGCAGTACCATCGCCAGGGCGTTCCAGCGGATGAACGCGTTGATACGCTTTTCAACCTGAAGGTCACCCGGATAAGGCTGCTGACGGTCGCTGGGAATAGTGTTGACGTAGGGCGTCGTGACCCGACCATAGAAATCGCCGTGTTGAGCGACATCGAAGTCCAGCAACTGATCGATCAGGTAGTGCGCGCGCGGGCGCCCTTCACTGTTGAGTACCGACTCAATCGATTCGAGCCATTCGCGGGTTTCTTGCGGATCCTCGTCAAGAAACCGGGGTTGCTGTGCCATCGTCGTCTCCTACTGTGATGCGGCAGTGGACGCCGGACAGGCGTCTGCCTTGAAAAATCTGATTGCAATTGCAATCACATGCCGGAATTTATCCCGTGCTCGGTTACTATTGCAACCCTCAAGAATTTCAGACAAAGGTGATTCATGTCGTCAGCCGAACCGGATACGTGGTTCAGATTCGTCAGGGCGCACCGCTGTCTTATTCGCGAAATCGAACGACGTCTGGCGGCGGCCGAGCTGCCCCCATACGCTTGGTATGACGCGCTCTGGGGTGTGGAAAGCGGGCCTCAGGGCATGCGCCGCATGCATGAACTGGCCGATGTCATGGCCATCGAACGCTACAACCTGACCCGCCTCATCGACCGCCTTGAAAGCGAAGGGCTGGTGGAGCGCCACAGGTCCGACAGCGACGGCCGGGGCGCTGTGGCAGCGATCACCGACAAGGGCCGGGCACTGCGCAAACAGATGTGGCAGATCTACGAAACGGCGGTTGACGAGCTGTTTCTGGCGCAATTCGACGCCCCGCAGCGCCGCGTGTTTGCTGATGCGCTGGAGCGTGCCGCACTGGCAGCCCGACAAAGTGGCAGTACAAGCTGACATCAGACCAGCCGATAGCGTTGCAGGGCGAGTTTCAGCGGCTCGTAACTCAGTTGCCCGCCCTCCGCAAGCGCGGTCAGGGCCTGAACGACAATCCACTCGGGGCTGATTGCAGGCTTACCTTGCGGCGCAGCGGAATCGGCTCCCAAGGCAACAAACCGTCCGGGGACATGTTCACGCAGTTGCTCGGCCACGGCCTGCGGATAACCGGTGACCGCCACCACGGCGTCGTGCCCTTCGCCGAGGCAATCACGCAGGTGCCAGGACCGAGGGGTCTTCAAGGGATGGAAACGATTCCAGCGTCGGCCAGAGCCGGCATCGCGCGCCAGTCGGGTATAGCTGGGGCAGCTCCAGATTTCGCAATCGACATTCCAGTGCTCCTTGAGCAGGCTTGCCGCCTGATGCACCGAACGCAGGGCCAGGCCCGCGCCCAGCAGGCGTACGCGACGGCCGTCATTGCCGGAAACGGCATCGCCAACCCGATACATACCTTGCACAGCCGCCGCAGCCTGCGTCTCGCTCAACGCACTGACCTGATCATTGGATTCGTCATGCAACGCCATGTAATAGAAACCGGCCCGGCCCTCAACATACAGGCTGTGCAAGGCGTGCAGCGTGATAGCCCGAGCCTCCGCGGCATCCGCAGGGTCATAAGGCTGACACTTGCGGTTTGAAAGGAGCCACAACGGCAGCCACGGATGAGCGCCCTTGGGCCAGCGAGATGGCAGCGTCTCGATGTCGTTGCAGAAAATTCCACGTTGGGATGACTCCGATGCCAGCGCGCTCAGTTCGGCCGAGGTTTCGCTGCTGATCATGTAGATCAGAGGCAATTCGACCTTGCCGGCCTGAGCAGCAAATCGCAAAGGCCAGGCGCTGGCGAGCACGCCCTCCTGCTCGCAGACCATGTGCTTGCTGGCTCGCACTACCGATATGCGCCGCGAGGTAGACGGGTCTCGCGTCAGGCGCTCAACGATGTCGGCCATTGCAAACAGGGGTGAACAGCACCCGCGCAGTGCAAGCCCCGCAGCCGCTTGAATCTTTTCCATGCAAGCCAGCGCTGCGACCCGGGTTTGCGGCGCCAACTGGTGGCCATTTGCGCTGTTCATCTCTACTCCTTGCTGTCGGACAAGCGTCCTTGCACCATAATGGAACGAAGAATATGATTGCA
Source organism: Pseudomonas syringae group sp. J254-4 (assembly GCF_032586855.1). NCBI lineage: Bacteria > Pseudomonadati > Pseudomonadota > Gammaproteobacteria > Pseudomonadales > Pseudomonadaceae > Pseudomonas > Pseudomonas syringae group sp. J254-4. Next base: position 52,499 of record NZ_JAWHOO010000018.1, read on the forward strand.
ATCGCAACAAAATCATAATTGGTGTGCGTGATCACAGTGCAGGGCCCAACGCCCGAACACGCGTGCACTCGCATGCGAATGCTTCGACGAGCGCACTTTTTTACAGCCTAAACCTGTGTTCAAAATCAAAAGACACAGGTAGTCCATGTTTTCATGTACTACTTAAATTACAAATGAGGATAATGAGTACAGCCAGGCCGAGAACAAAACAATAAACAAGGTATTACATGGAGGTTCGTACCGTGAAAGCCCAACTTGACTGCCCACCGTTGAAGATAAACGGGGCCCCCGCCCCGCTCCGTCAACTGATCGAAGACTTTGAAAACGATCTGCACCACATTGGCGATTTCACTTATGCCTACTTTTCCACGCCCAAGACGCGTAATGTCAAACCCGTCATTTTGTCCAATTACCCCGACTCCTGGCTGAAATCTTATGTAGCCTCAAACTATCACCTCATTGACCCCATCATCAAACATGCCTGGCATAGCATTACGCCATTCTTCTGGAGAGAGGCCCGCAATGCCGCTCAAGGCGTCGAGACCGACGATTTCCTGAAACGATCGGCCAAATATCAACTGTCCTCGGGGGCCACTTTCACCCTGCACGATGCCAGCGGGCTTTTTGCCGCACTGAGTCTTTGCAATGCCCGGCAGCAGAATGATTTCGATCAGCGAATCCGCGAAAAGGCCGCCGATATCCAGATGAGTCTCATCCGCTTCCATGACCGTTTGATCAAGACCCGAGCGCCCCATGAACTCTTTCCGCAGCCCACCCAGTGCAAGTTGTCCACCCGCGAAACAGGTGTGTTGAAATGGGTGGCCATGGGCAAGTCGTACAGCGAAATCGCTGAAATATTTTCCATCTCGGAACGCACCGTGAAGTTTCACATGTCCAACGTCTCCAGCAAGCTCGAAGTGCGCACTGCCAAGCAGGCAGTCTACAAAGCAATCAACATGGGCATGGTCTGACTCAGGCAGCGCTGTGCATGCAGGCTGGCGGTGCGGGGTCTGACACGCCAAGCGCTATCGGCCAACGCAGCAGGTCATCCGTAACAGGCTGTCTGAGGGCAATATTCCCGAGCAGCCGCTGATGGTTGTCGGCCGTCACCGGCATCTCCAGCAGCAGCACTGTCTCGCCTGGCGATGCTTCACCGGTCGACAGCACATGGTGCTCCCATCCGGACTTGCGCACGATCCGCGCCATTGCCTTGCTGACCACCGTGATGATCGATTGCAAACCGGACAACGCAGCATGGTTGTGCATGGAGAACAGCAGCATTTCGGTCAGTGGTGCGTGCAGAATACCCAACGAGCGTGCCCGAGCCGTGTCGACAAAGAACCGACTCGACTCCGCCATGGCAGCATTTTTGGGCGCAGGGCAGTCAAAAAAACTGCGGAATGGGCCTTCCAGCATGTAGGGATCACAGGTGTTGATCAGCCTTAGTCCGGCCAGCGGAACCCCGTTCCAGCTTCCGACAAGGTAAGTGGTATTGGCATTGTCGTATTCATCAAATTCAAATGCATGACTCACACAAACTTTCCACTCAAGCCGATCTGAAAAAATCTTCTTGCGCATGGAATATAGCGTTTCCAGCAACGTAACGGGCATCGTCGTGTAACTGGCTAACTGAAACTCAAACCCGCTCGACATATAAACTCCACCTTGCACAACCAGTGTGAAGCATCGCGTATTTCAAACGGTAAATCTACTGTACCTAAGAACAGGTCCATACCTTGAAATATAACATTCTGTTATTTGCACTTAGGTACAGTGTTATTTCAGCCAAAAATAAGGAAATCTGCTTGGGCGTTCTGGATATCCAGGACGGCTGCGCCCCAAACAATAATGACTCCATAGGGATAATGGTATGAACAGTCTATATGCCGGTATCGACACCTTGAACGCGGTTCCTGTTCTGGACGATATTACCCAACACGAAATCTCTGCCCTCAAAACCCGTTTCAACCTGGCCGATGCGCACACTCATCAGGATCAGAGCGACACTCAGCGCATGATCGTCGCCAGCCTGCCCGAGCTGTGGTATCAGGCGCAGAACCAGACCCAATACCAGAGTGAGCAGGCCTTCATTCATGCCTTTTTCACCTTCCATGGCCAGCACCATGCGCTGAAACGCCACGACGAAATCTATCTCGTCTACGCAGCGTCCATCGCCATGCACATTACCGCGACCTACCTGCGCAAACAGAACATGAGTGTCGGGCTGATCGAGCCTTGCTTCGACAACCTGCACGATCTCTTGAAACACATGGAAGTGCCCATGTCGGCACTCGATGAAAGCCTGTTCACCTCATCGACCGAGGTGTACGCAAACTTGCAGAAAGCGGCCATCGGGCTGGATGCGATCTTTCTGGTCGATCCCAATAACCCGACCGGTTCCAGCCTGTTTGCCGGCGGACCGGATACGTTCGTCGAAGTGGCCAGATACTGCCGCGATTACAACAAACTGCTGATACTCGATTTCTGTTTCGCCTCGTTCTTCAAGGCGGCCGGTCGGGAACGCGTGGACGCCTACGCGATTCTCGACGATATCGGCACGCAATACCTGGTCATGGAAGACACTGGCAAGACCTGGCCGCTACAAGACACCAAATGCGCCACCCTCATGGCCAGCCAGGACATCAACGCCGATATCTACAGCATCGTCACCAGCGTCCTTTTGAACGTCTCGCCATTCATCCTCAATGTGGTTACCCGCTACATCGAGGACAGCAACGACGATGACTTCAACTCCGTGCGTTCGGTGCTGGACGTCAACCGCCGCATGGCCCGGGCGGGTCTTGAGGGCAGGGTTTTGCAGTATGTGGAACCGATGATCGACACCAGCGTGGCGTGGTTCGAGATTCTGCCCACTGGCATTAACGCCGATGAGTTGCAGGCTTATCTGCTGCAATGGGACGTGTACGTGCTGCCGGGCAAATATTTCTACTGGAGCCAGCCCGAAAAAGGCCAGCGTTACATACGTCTGGCACTGGCACGCAAACCGGACGAATTCGCGGCTGCGGTTCAGGTCATCGCCAAGGCACTGGAGAACTTCCATGTCTGACTTCGACCTGCCAATGATCGACGCAACAGTGTTCATGGGCATGCACCACGCCGATCCCGGTGTGCGTGACAAATCCCTGGGCTTCTTTTCCCGGTTCTACGAAAGCAGCGTGCAGATGAATTTCGCCCAGATAGGCATTTGCGACGCCATTATCTGGAAGAAAAGCCGTGCCTTGCAGGACGTGTACTACCCGTTCATGGATGTACTGCACACTGACATGGCCATCCAGCGCCAGGGCTGCAGCGAATACATACTCCAGCGCGCCGCGACGGACACACTGCTCAAAGGCCTGCCCGTCGAAAAGAAACTGCTGGCGGCGCAGGTACTGGAGCAGGAAATCCCGTTTTATACCCACGATCCGGAGCTGCTGCGCCTGCACGTCCTGCAGCCTTTCCTGCAGCCGTTCGAAAGCCCCGTCAGACAGCCTGCGTTCCCGGAGATGTTGCAACGTCTCTATGACCAGTCGAGTGCCATGGTGATCCGCAACGAGGACTTTGAACATGTCTGGTAAAACCATTCTGGTGCCGCTGGTAACGCCTCTGAACGAACAGGCGCAGGTCTGCGAAACCAGTCTTGAACGTCTTTTGAGCAGCCTCGCAGCCCACGTCGACGGCTACATTCCATGCCTGACCTCCGGAGAAGGCTGGCGGCTGTCGCGCCAGCAGTGGCTACAGATGCTGGAGCTGACCCTACGCCACGCAGGCGACAAGCTGGTCATCGCCGGGATTGAGCGCAGTTCGACGCAGGAGGTACTGGACTTTGCCCTGATGGCTCAGGATGCCGGCGCGCAAGCGGTGATGTTCACCTCGCCGTTTACACCCGGTATCAGTCAGCAGGTGATCATCGACCATTACCAGACCATTCATGACGCGACCCGTCTGGATATCTTCATGTACAACGAGGCCGCCCTGTCAGGCAACGAGAAGACCTTCGCCACCCTCGAAGCCATCGCGCAGTTACCCAGGGTGATTGGCCTCAAGGACTCGCCATCCATGCCTCGCTCGCAGGATCAGGTGGATGCCATTCGGCAACAAGGCGTCGACTACTTTATCGGCTGGGAAATGCAGCTGGCTGGCGAACTGGAGTCCGACGGCAACGTGGTGTCCCTCGCCAACCTGGAACCGCTGCTCTGTCGGCAGGCGGCTGCCCGCCAACAGCCAGCGCTCAGTCAGGAAATCGCGACGCTCAATGAACGGTATCTGCTGAGTGCGTCCGACTGGTACGCCCAGGTCAAGCGCGAGCTTAAAGCCCGTGGCGTGATCGACAGCGACCGGGTTATGACCGAGGAGGCTGCTTAATGGAAAACATGCAAAAGCAACTGTTTCTGGCCAATCGTGCACTTATCGAAAAACTCGTGCCTATCCCACAGGAGCTCCTGGCATTCGAGCAGCGCTGGATCGACGACGCCATCGAACGCAGCATGACTGCGGATGTTCCAGGTGATCTCGCCGGTCTGCGCAGGATGCTGGCCGAACTGGTCGAACTGGAGAGCAGCGAAGTACCGCCCAGCGCGCACTATGTCGGCAGCGACATGACGCTCGACGAGTTCCGGATTCTGGTTCAGGAGTTTGCGCTGGATGGTCTGACCGAAGCGCAGGTTTTCTATCATCTGATGCCCAGGCTCAGCCTGCCCGCGCAAATGCCCATGCTGCGCATGATGATCGACGAGTTCGGCTCGGGAAACCTCAAGCGCTCGCATACCACGCTGTATCAGGACCTGCTGCGCGAACTGAACATGCCGCTGGACCTGCAATTCTACGTGGAGGCCAACTCCAGTGCCGGTTTCACCTTTCCCAACATGTTCTGCTGGCTGGCCATGCGCGCGGATGACCCATCATGGTTTGCCGGGGTCATTACCTACTTCGAGACCGTGGTACCGTTCTTTTTCGAGTGTTACACCCAACTCTGCGAGCGCTTGCAGATCCAGGCTCATACCTACTACTCAGAACACGTTCATATCGACGTTTTCCATGCCATCGAGGGGCAGCGCCTGCTCAAGGCCATGGACGTCAGCGGTGATCTGGACCCGGTAAAAGCGTGGCGCGGCATATGCATGGGGCGCGAGATCACCAACCTGGCATTCGACCTGGCCGTAGAGAAAGCTCGTCGACTCAAGCACTTCAACAAGGAGGCCAACCTTGAACGAGCCTGCTGAGTTTCGTCGTCCCGACACGTTCACCGTGCATATCGGCCAGGAGCAATACCTGGTACCGAGTAGTTGCCCACATCGTGAGGGCTGGCTGGAGCATGGCGTGGTCAACGAGAAACGCCGGTCCATTACCTGCCCCCTGCACTTCTCGGTGTTCAGCCTCGAAACCGGAGAGCAATTGAGCGGCCCGCCTTGTGGCAACCTGCAGGTTCGGCGACTGAGGTAGAAGCGCGTCCCACGGCAGGATTGGCTCCTGCCGTGGAGGCGTCATGTGAGGCGCAGGAACCTTTTCAGTTCCGCACCCTGGGCAATCGCATCGTGTCGGCCCAATTCGATCAGTTCGCTGCAATAACCCGATTCAAACAACAGATAGCTCAGGACACTGGCGCCACTGCTTTTGGTCGCGCCCGGCCCGCGGAGGAACGTGCGCAATGCAGGCGGAAGTTCACGGCGGTGCCGGGCAGCGATTTCGTCCAGCGGGCGGCTTGGGGAAATCACCAGAACTTCCACCGGCTCCATACCCGGCTGCCTGATCTGATCGCCAGGCAGCAACGCGCTGGCCATGTTCAAGCGCTCCAGCAACTCGATATCGCTTTCCAGATTATCGATGAACGTGCTGTTGAGCATGTGGCCGCTGATCTGCGCCAGACTTGGCTGTATGCCGATTGGCGCACGCGGCGCCGGCCTTTCGGTTTTCAGCCCGCGCGGATTGCCGCTAACGCCTACGACCAGAACACGATTGGCACCCAGATGCAGCGCCGGACTGATCGGCGCCGACTGACGCACGGCACCGTCACCAAAGTATTCCTGATCCAGCATCACCGGGGCGAACAGCAAGGGAATGGCTGAACTGGCCAGCAAGTGATCCACGGTCAGTTGAGTCGGACGGCCGATACGCCGATGGCGCAGCCAGGGCTCGATGGTGCCACGGCCTTGATAGAACGTGACTGCCTGCCCTGATTCATAGCCAAAAGCTGTTACCGCCACGGCGCGCAGGTGATGGGCATCAATGGCGGCCTCGATTCCGGACAGGTCCAGCCGCTCGTTGAGCAGTTCACGCAGAGGAGAGCTGTTGAGCAAGGCAACCGGGATATTTCGCCCGAAGCCCATCAGGCTGCGGCCGAAAAAACGGCTGGCCTGATGAATCACACCAGACCAGTCGCTGCGCAGCACCTGATGGCTGCGGAACGACTGCCAAAACTCGGTCAACTGGTGAATGGCAATGCGAAAGTGCAGCGCGCCGCTGGCCAGTTTCACCGCGTTGATCGCCCCGGCCGACGTACCGACAATGACCGGAAAGGGATTGGGAGAACCAGGCGGCAGCAAGTCGGCAATGCCGGCAAGTACGCCAACCTGATACGCAGCACGCGCACCGCCACCTGACAAAATAAGCCCGGTCACGGGCTCGACTTCGGTTACAGCCTGGGTCACTACTGCGGTATCTGGCATCTACAACTGGCCTCAGTGGTCAACGACGCTTTTTATCTACGTTTGTTATATAGCTTCGGTTCGCCAGCCGGTCGACTCTTGAAGCGCCGATGCGCCCAAAGATACTGTTCCGGGCATTCAGTGATAGCACTTTCTACCCATTGATTGATACGCAAGCAATCGGCTTCGTCGCTTTCACCCGGAAAATCCTGCAGCGGTGGGTGAATAACCAGCCTGTAACCGCTGCCGTCCGCCAGACGCTGCTGAGTGAAGGGCACCACTTGAGCACGGCCCAGACGAGCAAATTTGCTGGTAGCGGTCACGGTCGCGGCCTGAATGCCGAACAGCGGCACAAAGATGCTCTGCTTGGCGCCATAGTCCTGATCCGGTGCATACCAGATGGCCCGGCCGGCACGCAGCAACTTGAGCATGCCACGCACGTCGTCGCGCTCGACAGCCAGCGAATCAAGGTTGTGCCGCTCGCGTCCGCGACGCTGGACGAAATCGAACAGTGGGCTCTTGTGTTCGCGGTACATGCCGTCGATGGTGTGTTGCTGGCCCAGCAGCGCCGCGCCGATCTCCAGCGTGGTGAAGTGCAGCGCCATCAGAATCACGCCCTCGCCTTTTTGTTGGGCATTCTGCAAATGCTCAAGCCCTTCGACATGGGCAAGCCTGGCCAAACGTTTTTTCGACCACCACCAGCTCATGGCCATCTCGAAGAAGGCGATCCCGGTGGAGGCGAAGTTTTCCTTGAGCAGACGCTTGCGCTCGGCCGCAGACAAATGAGGAAAACACAGCTCAAGATTGCGTGACGCGATATTTTTTCGATCAGTGGCCACTCGGTACATGACCGCACCCAATGCCCGACCGATGGCCAGCAGGGCGCGAAACGGCAACTGGACAACCAGCCATAAAAGCCCCAGCCCCAGCCACAACGGCCAGAAACGGGGGTGAAGGAAACTGGCTTTAAAGCGCGGGCGATCCATTTGGGCTTCCGTCAGAACAAAGGCCGCGCATTCTACAACGGTTCTACCTGCTTGCGGCTCGCGGGCGTTCTCGCTATAAGTCTCGGCACTTTTAGCGACAAGCTGTTGTGTATATCAACCATGAGCCAGATTGAATCGCAAAACCCGGAACCTGTATTTCAGCTCAAGGGCAGCATGCTCGCCATCACCGTGATGGAGCTGGCCCGGACCAACCTTGAAGCGCTCGACCGGCAACTGGCGGCGAAAGTGGCACAAGCCCCCAACTTCTTCAGCAATACGCCGTTGATCCTGGCTCTGGACAAACTCGCGCCGAACGAAGGCCCGGTGGATCTCCCCGGGCTGGTGCGTATCTGTCGCCAGCACGGTCTGCGCACCCTGGCGATCCGTGCCAACCGCATCGAAGACATCGCTGCAGCCATTGCCGTTGATCTTCCGGTGCTGCCGCCGTCCGGCGCACGTGAGCGCGTAATCGACCCGATTGAAGTCGAAGCGCCGAAAAAGATCCCGGAAAAACCACCCGAACCGCTCATTAAGCCGACCCGCGTGATAACCGCTCCGGTGCGCGGCGGTCAGCAGATTTATGCCCAGGGCGGCGATCTGGTTGTGGTTGCGCCGGTCAGTCCCGGTGCGGAACTTCTGGCCGATGGAAACATCCATGTGTACGGCCCAATGCGCGGCAGGGCACTGGCGGGAATAAAAGGCGACACGAAAGCACGAATCTTCTGTCAGCAGTTGAGTGCAGAGCTGATTTCGATTGCCGGGCAATACAAGGTTTCCGAGGACTTGCGCAGGGACCCGCTATGGGGCTCGCCGGTCCAGGTCAGCCTGTCAGGTGATGTGTTGAACATCATTCGTCTTTAACGGATACTGCCGCAATTTTCAAAGTATCTCTGATTCGTCGCGAAACCGTCGTGAAGGCGGCAGGAAGTTCTGACAAGCACTGCTTTTCAGCGGGTATATGAGTTGAAAGTAATAGCTTAACGCTACCTTTCCGGAATCAGACCCCAGAATTGACACAATGCTTCGACGGGCGCGGCGCCAGGAGATGCTCTTCAGGGACTTAATGTCCTTTTCCTCTAGGGGTGATACACCTTGGCCAAGATTCTCGTTGTTACATCCGGCAAGGGTGGTGTGGGCAAGACCACCACCAGCGCCGCTATCGGTACCGGTCTCGCATTGCGTGGTCACAAGACAGTCATCGTCGACTTCGACGTCGGCCTGCGTAACCTCGACCTGATCATGGGTTGCGAGCGTCGTGTCGTGTATGACTTCGTCAACGTGGTCAATGGCGAAGCCAACCTGCAACAGGCGCTGATCAAGGACAAGAAGATCGAAGGCCTGTTCGTGCTGGCCGCCAGCCAGACCCGTGACAAGGACGCACTGACCAAGGAGGGCGTTGAAAAAGTCCTCATGGAGCTGAAGGAATCGTTCGAATACATCGTCTGCGATTCGCCGGCCGGCATCGAGACCGGTGCTCACCTGGCCATGTATTTCGCCGATGAAGCGATCGTCGTGACCAACCCCGAAGTATCCTCTGTGCGTGACTCCGATCGTATGCTGGGCCTGCTGGCCAGCAAGTCACGTCGTGCCGAACGCGGCGAAGATCCGATCAAGGAGCACCTGCTGCTCACTCGCTACAACCCTGAGCGTGTCAGCAAGGGCGAAATGCTCGGTGTGGAAGACGTCAAGGAAATCCTTGCTGTTACCCTGCTCGGCGTGATCCCCGAATCCCAGGCTGTCCTGAAAGCCTCCAACCAGGGCGTACCGGTCATTCTCGATGACCAGAGCGACGCTGGCCAGGCCTACAGCGATGCCGTTGACCGCCTGCTGGGTAAAGACCGGGAACATCGCTTCCTGGATGTGCAGAAGAAAGGATTCTTTGAACGTCTGTTCGGGGGTAATTAATGAATATTTTTGACTTCTTTCGTGACCGCAAAAAAGAAAGCACGGCCTCGGTAGCGAAAGAGCGTCTGCAGATCATCGTTGCGCACGAACGCGGCCAGCGCAGTACCCCGGACTACCTTCCTGCACTGCAGAAAGAGCTGGTGGAAGTGATCCGTAAATACGTCAATATCGAGTCCGATCAAGTTCAGGTTGCGTTGGAAAGCCAAGGCAGCTGCTCGATTCTGGAACTCAATATCACCCTGCCAGATCGCTGATCAGGCAGTCGCTTGCGGCGGTATCGGCGCACTTCTCAGGAAGCTGCGCCCTTACCGCCGTTGGCGTTTCTAGCGTTTCGAGGCCGTTGCATGCCGTTGTCGAACATCCGCATCATTTATCAGGACGCAGCCGTTCTGGTAATCGATAAGCCTACCCTGCTGCTTTCCGTCCCCGGCCGCGCCGATGACAACAAGGATTGCCTGATTACCCGCCTGCAGGAAAACGGCTTCCCCGAAGCCCGCATCGTCCATCGTCTGGACTGGGAAACGTCGGGCATCATCCTGCTGGCCCGCGATGCCGACACGCATCGCGAACTGTCGCGTCAGTTTCATGATCGCGAAACCGAAAAAGCCTATACCGCACTTTGCTGGGGTCAACCGTCGCTGGACAGCGGCAGTATCGACCTGCCGTTACGCTACGACCCGCCCACCAAGCCCCGGCATGTGGTTGACCACGAGGCAGGCAAGCACGCGCTGACATTCTGGAAGGTCGTCGAACGCCACGACACCCACTGTCGGGTCGAACTTACCCCTATTACCGGTCGCTCGCACCAACTGCGGGTGCACATGCTGTCGATCGGTCATCCGCTGCTGGGCGATGGTCTGTATGCCCATCCCGAAGCGCTGGCGGCGTACCCGCGCCTGTGCCTGCATGCGAGCATGCTGAGCTTTACCCATCCGGGCACCGGCGAGCGGTTGACCTTCGAGTGCCCCGCGCCTTTCTGATCTGAATGACACGCTGGCTATCGTGCAGATGCTCCGCGTCATACAGCTGCTCTGACTATCGTTCCCACGCTCCGCGTCACACAGCGGTTCTGCGACTTCAGGTGGATTTAGGGTCGACTCAGGTCACCTTTTCGCCCCTCGGCGAGTTACTTTGATGGGGCCAAAGTAACCAAAGCCCCCCGCTCCTGTTTCCGGCCCGACTTCGTCGGGTTCCTTCGCCCTGTCACTGATCCGGGGGTCGCCGGATCAGCGCCAGGACTCAGCCGTCACTAACGTCGCACTCTGCGTCGTCAGTGCCACCGCGGTTGAAAAGCGTTTCTGTGGCAGCGGCAACGACTGAGCCAATGCGGTAAACTCGCGCCATTGCTGTCTGGAGCTATTTATGCGCGCAGAGTTGAACAAAGGCCTCATCGATTTTCTGAAGGCTTCTCCCACCCCGTTCCACGCCACCGCCACCCTCGTGCAACACTTCGAAGCTGCGGGTTTTCAACGGCTGGATGAACGTGACACCTGGGCAATAGAAACTGGAGGTCGTTACTTCGTCACCCGTAATGACTCTTCTATCGTCGCCTTCCGCATGGGCCGTCAGTCGCCACTCACCGGCGGAATTCGCATGGTTGGCGCACACACGGACAGCCCGTGCCTGCGGGTCAAACCGCAACCGGAACTGCAACGCCAGGGCTTTTGGCAGCTGGGCGTCGAAGTCTACGGCGGCGCGCTGCTGGCACCGTGGTTTGACCGTGATCTGTCGCTGGCGGGTCGCGTCACCTTCCGCCGCGATGGCAAGGTTGAAAGTCAGTTGATCGACTTCAAGCTGCCGATTGCCGTGATCCCCAACCTGGCCATCCACTTGAACCGCACCGCCAATGAAGGCTGGGCGATCAATGCGCAAAACGAACTGCCGCCGATCCTCGCGCAAGTGGCTGGCGACGAACGCGCGGACTTCCGTGCGCTTCTGACTGATCAACTGGCCCGCGAACACGGGCTGAATGCGGACGTGGTGCTCGATTACGAGCTGAGTTTCTATGACACACAGAGTGCCGCCGTTGTCGGCCTCAATGGGGACTTCCTGGCAGGCGCACGCCTGGACAACCTGCTGTCGTGTTATGCCGGGATGCAAGCGCTGCTGAACAGCGAAAGTGACGAAACCGCTCTGCTGGTGTGCACCGATCATGAAGAAGTCGGTTCGTCGTCGACCTGTGGCGCAGACGGCGCAATGCTTGAGCAGATCGTCCAGCGCCTGCTGCCGAGCAGCGAAGACTACGTACGAACCATTCAGAAATCGCTGCTGATATCGGCCGACAACGCCCACGGCATACACCCCAACTACGCCGAAAAACATGACGCCAATCATGGTCCCAAGCTCAACGCCGGGCCGGTGATCAAGGTCAACAGCAACCAGCGCTACGCCACCAACAGTGAAACAGCCGGTTTCTTCCGCCATCTGTGCATGGCTGAAGAAGTACCGGTGCAGAGTTTCGTGGTGCGCAGCGACATGGCCTGCGGCTCGACTATCGGGCCAATCACCGCCAGCCATTTGGGTATCCGCACGGTAGACATCGGCCTGCCAACGTTCGCCATGCATTCGATTCGCGAGCTGGCCGGCAGTCATGACTTGGCGCATCTGGTCAAAGTACTGAGCGCGTTCTATGCCAGCCACGAGCTGCCATAACATCTGCAATGATTGATCCTCGTGGGAGCGGCGTGCTGCTCCCGCGTAACAGTCCTGACGCCCGGTAAAACACCCTGATTGAAAAAATAAAGTTTCGCGGCTTACACATAAAAAACAACGCAGGCTTTATCGGTTTTATCCTCGGCACCTTTGGGCAGTACACCGTTGATTCGTTTATAAAGGGACTTCATGTCCCGAACCGCACCGACGTACCCTGTCGATGATTCAGTACGAATAAACCGGCTCCGTGACTCAGGTGTCGTCCTCGTCGGTTTTATTGACGATATCGTCATCGTCATTCACGTAATACGGAATGTCGGCTTCAACGCCGTTCTCTCCCGTCCTGGCCACCAGTTGTCTGTACCGCTTGCCGTCCCAGAGTCTGAAAACAAGCGTGGAGTCTTCTCCTGCCGATAACGTGGAACCTTCACTGCCAATGAGTTTGCTACGAGCGCCTGCTGTCAACACACTGTTCTTTCCGGCGGTCAATCTGCTTTGGTCTCCCGCCATCAACGTGCAGTCGTGCCCGCCGGTCAACTTGCTTCTGTCGCCAGCGGTGAGGTAACTGTTGTTACCGGCCAGTAGTTTGCTGCGGTCCCCCGCGGTCTGATTACTGTCTGCACCGGCAATCAACCTGCTGCGATCACCCGCCAGTTGTACACTGCCCGCACCGGCAATCAGCGTGCTGCGAAAGCCTGCTGTCTGCGAGCTGCCCTTGCCGGCGATCAGCATGCTTTTATTTCCGGCCACCTGAATACTTTCATGGCCCGCAATCAACGAACTGCCATAACTCGCGATCTGGTTACTGCCGTAGCCCGCAGTCAATGTGCTGCGAATGCCTGATGTGAGACTGCTGCCATAACCGGCAATCAACACACTACGAAGCCCGGCGATCAGCGTACTGCCGTAACCTGCCGTCAGAAAACTTCGGATTCCGCTGGTCAGGGAACTGCCATAACCAGCGATCAATGAGCTGTCCTGCCCGGCTGTTGCCGTACTGCCATACCCCGCCGTCAGTGAACTTCCATGCTCGGCAGTCTGGGTACTGCCATAACCTGCCGTGAGCGTACTTTTATAGCCTGCCGTCTGCGTACTGCCATAGCCCGCGATCAGCGAACTCTCATAGCCGGCGGTAGAGGTACTTCCGTAGCCGGTGGTGAGCGAGCTTTTTTCCTGCGCGGTTTGCGTACTGCCATAACCGGCTGTCAACGTGCTCTCGTAACCTGCCGTCTGCGTGCTGCCGTAACCGGCGATCAGCGAACTTGCATAACCTGCGGTGGAAGTGCTTCCGTAGCCTGTAACCAGGTCACTGCGCTCCTGCGCCGTTTGCGTACTGCCATAACCCGCAGTCAACGTGCTCTCGTAACCTGCCGTCTGCGTACTGCCGTAACCCGCGATCAGCGAACTTGCATAGCCCGCAGTGGAAGTACTTCCGTAGCCGGTGGTCAGCGAGCTGCTGTCCTGTGCGGTTTGCGTACTGCCATAACCGGCTGTCAACGTGCTCTCGTAGCCTGCCGTCTGCGTACTGCCATAGCCAGCAATCAGGGAGCTTGAGTAACCCGCAGTCGACGTGCTTCCGTAGCCTGTCACCAGGTCACTGCGTTCCTGTGCCGTCTGGGTACTGCCATACCCGGCAGTCAATATGCTTTTGAAGCTGGCCGTTTGGGTGCTTCCATAGCCGGCGATAAGCGAACTGTTTGATCCTGCCGTTGAAGTGCTGCCATAACCTGCGACCAGGTCACTGTATTCTCTGGCCGTCTGAGTACTCCCATAACCGGCGGTCAGCATGCTTCTGTAACTCGCGGTCTGGGTGCTGCCATACCCTGCAATCAGCGAACTGCCCGAACCTGCGGTTCCCGTACTGCCATAGCCCGCAATCAGGTCGCTACCGTCCCTGGCCGTCTGAGTACTGCCATAACCAGCGGTCAGGATACTTTTGTGGCCCGCAGTCTGCGTACTTCCATAACCCGCAATGATGAAACTCTCGTGACCCGCGGTACCTGTACTTCCATAGCCTGCGGTGAGGTTACTGGCAGCCCCGGCCGTTTGCGTACTGCCATAGCCCGATGTGAGTACGCTGCCCTGCTGTGCGGTCTGGGTACTGCCATAACCTGCCGTGAGCGAGCTTTCACTGCCCGAGGTTTGCGTGCTGCCGTAACCGGCGATAAGCGAGCTGTCAGCGCCAGCTGTTCCAGTACTGCCATATCCGGCCGTCAGGGTGCTGCCTTCACGGGCAGTCTGGGTACTGCCATAGCCTGCGGTGAGCGAACTTTCGCTGCCTGACGTCTGCGTGCTGCCATATCCGGCGATCAACGAACTGTCGGCACCTGCCGTGCCAGTGCTGCCGTAGCCCGCCGTCAGGTTACTGCCTTCCTGGGCCGTCTGCGTACTGCCGTAACCCGCTGTCAGCGCACTGTCACTTCCCGAGGTCTGCGTGCTGCCGTATCCCGCGATCAGAGAGCTGTCGACACCTGCTGTACCCGTGCTGCCGTACCCCGCCGTCAGGTTGCTTCCCTCCTGGGCCGTCTGCGTACTGCCGTAACCCGCCGTGAGCGAGCTGTCACTGCCCGAGGTTTGCGTGCTGCCGTAACCGGCGATCAGCGAGCTGCTGGACCCTGCCGTGCCGGTGCTGCCATACCCAGCAGTGAGATTGCTGCCTTCCTGAGCCGTTTGCGTGCTGCCGTAGCCTGCGGTCAGGGCGCTGTCACTTCCCGAGGTTTGCGTGCTGCCGTATCCCGCGATCAGAGAGCTGTCGACACCTGCTGTACCCGTGCTGCCGTACCCCGCCGTCAGATTGCTGCCCTCCTGGGCCGTCTGCGTACTGCCGTAGCCCGCGGTCAGCGAACTGTCGCCTCCCGAGGTTTGTGTACTGCCATAACCGGCGATCAACGAGCTGTCCGAGCCTGCCGTGCCGGTGCTGCCGTACCCTGCGGTGAGATTGCTGCCTTCCTGCGCCGTTTGCGTGCTGCCGTAACCAGCCGTGAGCGAGCTGTCTTCTCCGGAAGTCTGGGTACTGCCGTAGCCGGCGATCAGCGAGCTGTCCGAACCTGCCGTGCCGGTGCTGCCGTACCCTGCGGTGAGATTGCTGCCTTCCAGCGCCGTTTGCGTGCTGCCGTAACCCGCTGTGAGCGAGCTGTCTTCTCCGGAAGTCTGGGTGCTGCCGTAACCGGCGATCAGCGAGCTGTCCGAACCTGCCGTGCCAGTGCTGCCATACCCTGCAGTGAGATTGCTGCCTTCCTGTGCCGTTTGCGTGCTGCCGTAACCCGCTGTGAGTGAGCTGTCCCCGCCAGAAGTCTGAGTACTGCCGTAACCGGCGATCAGCGAGCTGTCCGAACCTGCAGTGCCGGTGCTGCCGTACCCTGCCGTCAGGTTGCTGCCTTCGCGGGCGGTCTGGGTGCTGCCGTAACCCGCTGTCAGCGCGCTGTCCCCACCGGCGGTCTGGGTGCTTCCATAGCCAGCGACCAGCGAGCTGTCGGAGCCGGCGGTGCCTGTACTTCCATAACCGGCAATTAGATCACTGTGGTTGCCAGCGGTCTCGTTACTGCCATAACCGGCAATCAGACGACTGTGATTGTCGCCACTCAACGTGCTGCCGTAAGTGGCGGTCTGCAAATTCTGCGGCGTCGTCACCGGTAGGGTGTTTACTGGGGGGGCAGCCGCGCTGACCAACGCGACATCGAACACTTCATGACGGGCCTGTTCGGCCACCGGTAACGTGACACTTGCTGCCGCAGGCATGGGCGTGGGTATGGCCGTAGGCGTTGACGTTGACGTTGACGCAGGGTCGGCCTGACGTGCCGAAATGAAGTGTGACGCGCTGATCCTGTCGCCGACATGAACCACCTCGGCCCGCGGAAACTTGACCATTCCCGGCTCTTCCAGACTGATGATGTCTGCAACGGCGACTTCACAGACAATCCATCGAGCATCGGCATGCACGCTTAGAAAAGCGCTGGTTCCAGCGCCCCACAGTAAACCGACCAGACCATTCTCATGCCGCCTGGTTGACTGCCAGTATCTGGATTCCACCGCGCCGGACGCGGGCCATATAAGGCCGCAGTGATCGGCCATGTTATTTGCACAGGTACGCAGTACCAACGCCTTGTCGAGATTCATTACAGCATCCTCATAGATCCTTTAAATAAAAGCAGCCGTACTTATCAAGCATTGCTTTATAGGACAACTGCCATGTCAGCCTTAATCCAAACATGGAACGATCGTGCAAATGATACCAACTAACCAGTGCATATCCTTCCACACCAAAAACCTACCACACCCCATTAACAAACATTAATTAATATTAAGATTTTTCTTAAATCCGCTGAAAACTAGAATAATTACTCTGGAAAATCTCATCAAAAAAACCAACTAATTTAACGCCGCCCCGCCAGCAGCAATAGAACACCGCTCATTAATTTTTTTTGCTAATCAAACGCATGCATTATACAAAACCTATTAAACAGTCTGTAAATTGCACACTTTCCTATCAAAGAAATGAGTATTTATTTATAGAAAACAGCAAACTAACGGTGGTACAGACCGCGCTTGGGAAGTGGGTTTGCCACACCGGCATTCAGTCGCCGTGCACCTCTGCGCGCACATGAATAGCATCATGACGCCAGTATTCGAGGTCACAGTCGATCAACCGATCTTTCCAATCATAATTGACACGTGCAATGCGCAGGCCCGGGCTACCCAGTGAAACCTTCAGTGCAGCGGCCGCTTCGCTGTGCAGCGCTGTGGGGACCATGTCGAAGCGCACCCGACCGTAATGAATGTCATAGCGGCGGGCGTAGAGTTCACTGAGCGATTCGTTCAGGTCGTGTTCGAGAATGCCGGGGAACAACTCCGGTCTCAGGTAGTGCTCGACATACAGCACCAGACGCTGATCGATCCGTCGCGCGCGACAGATCTGGATCACGCTCGACAGCGCCGGCAGTTCCAGCATTTCGCAGATCATCGCTGAAGCAGGTTGCAGGCGTGCAGACAGAAGCCGGGTGTGCGGCACCCTTCCCTGGGCACAGACCATTGCGTGGAAATGGCTGCGCCTGATCAGGTCATAGGCCAGTCGTGGCGGGGAAATGAACCAGCCGCGACGCTCTTCACGGTAAATAAGCCCTTGCGCCTCCAGTTGCACGAGAGCCTCACGCAACGTGATACGGGTGGTAGCAAACACCTCGCTAAGCTTGCGCTCCGCAGGCAGCTTGCTGCCATGCGGCAACAAGCCATGTTCGATCTGCTCTTGCAGAGCACTGCAAATCGTTGTTACCGCCCGTGGCACATCTTCGCGCATTCCGGTATCCGTCTGGACTAGACCAGCTCTGTTGCGGGGCACACATCAGTGCAACCGACGCCGTTAACTCCGTTGCTTCAAGCCTAGGCCGGGCACATGACCATTCTGTGACATGACAAAACACGATCCATGCCAACTGCTCTGAAAAAAGGTCTTTAACCGTTGAAAAGCAAGCATGTTCCCATGGTCTACGCTTAGCGCCAGGCACTGCCGAACCACGTTAAAAACAGCTTCTGCCACTGAACACGACACGAAAATGTCATGCAAAAAGCCTAACTTGGCTCAGGTATTGCTGATCTAGACCAAACAATCCGCAACGAACACTTCTTGCAAGAAGTGCACTAGGAGCTCCGAATGAAACATCTTTTGTTGGCATCACTCCTCGGTTCAGCCATGGCAATGAGTTCGCTGGCCATGGCTGCGGACACGGACCTTAAAACGCTGGAGGCTGCGGCCAAGGCTGAAGGCGCGGTCAATAGTCTCGGCATGCCGGATGACTGGGCTAACTGGGGTGGCATCTGGAAAGACCTGGAAACCAAATACGGCCTCAAGCACATGGACACCGACATGAGTTCGGCCCAGGAGATCGCCAAATTCGATGCGGAGAAGGACAACGCCAGCGGTGACATCGGCGACGTGGGTGCCGCGTTCGGTCCTATTGCCGTTGCCAAAGGCGTGACCCAGCCTTACAAGCCAACCACCTGGGATCAGATTCCGGAATGGGCCAAGGACAAGGACGGCCACTGGGCGCTGGCCTACACCGGCACCATCGCCTTTATCGTCAACAAGAACCTGTTGCACGGCTCTGAAATACCGAAAAGCTGGGCCGACCTGAAAACAGGTAAATACAAGGTTTCCATTGGTGATGTGAGCACTGCTGCGCAAGCAACCAATGGCGTACTGGCCGCAGCCATTGCCATGAAAGGCGACGAAAGCAACATCGAGCCAGGCCTGGCACTGTTCACCGACCTGGCCAAGCAGAAGCGCCTGTCGCTGGCCAACCCGACCATTCAAACCATCGAAAAAGGCGAAATCGAAGTCGGCGTGGTCTGGGACTTCAACGGTCTCAACTACAAAGCCAAGATGGCCAAACCGGATGACTACGTGGTGCTGATCCCTTCGGACGGCTCGGTAGTTTCCGGCTACACCACCATCATCAACAAATACGCCAAGCACCCGAACGCTGCCAAACTGGCGCGTGAATACACCTTCAGCGATGCCGGTCAGATCAACCTGGCCAAAGGCAATGCGCGTCCGATTCGCGTCGAACACATCAAGCTGCCAGACGACGTGAAAGCCCAGTTGCTGCCGCATGAACAATACCTCAATGCCAAGCCGATCAAAGACGCAGCTGCCTGGGAGAAAACCTCCAAAGCGCTGCCTCAGAAGTGGAACGAACAGGTCATCATCGAGATGAACTGATTCTCTCCTGCGGCTCAGGGATGAAGTCGTGTACATCGGGCGAGCCAGACTCGCCCGTTCTTTCAAGCGAGTCGCCCATGAAACACAACGTCATCCTGATCGTGCTCGATGGCCTCAACTACGACGTGGCCCGCCACGCAATGGGCCATCTTCAAGCCTGGCATGATGCTGGCCGCGCCGCGCTCTACAAGCTGGAATGCGCGCTACCCGCCCTCTCCCGCCCCCTGTACGAATGCATATTGACCGGGGTCGCACCTATCGACAGCGGCATCGTGCACAACAACGTTTCACGCCTGTCTAACCAGCGCAGCGTCTTTCACTACGCTCGCGACGCCGGGCTGACCACTGCAGCGGCGGCCTATCACTGGTTCAGCGAGCTGTATAACCGCACGCCGTTCGACACGGCACGCGATCGTCATACCGAGGCAACGGAACTACCCATTCAGCACGGGCTGTTCTACTGGGCCGATCACTACCCGGACTCGCACCTGTTCGCCGACGCGGAAAGCCTGCGCCTTAAACATGCACCGAACTTTCTGCTGATCCACCCCATGAACATCGACGACGCCGGGCACAAGCACGGCCTCGACACTGCGCAATACCGCAACACCGCCCGCAATGCCGACATCATTCTGGCTGACTACCTGCAACGCTGGCTGGACGCAGGCTATCAAGTGCTGGTGACCGCCGACCACGGCATGAACAACGACCGCTCGCACAACGGCCTGCTGCCGGAAGAACGCGAAGTGCCGCTGTTCGTGCTGGGTGATGCGTTCAGCCTGAATGTCGACGCTGCACCGCGCCAGATCGATCTGTGCGGCACCATCTGCGAGCTGCTCGGCGTACATCACGACAAACCGGTCTGCCGGGAGATTCTCAATTGACCCGATTTTCCCGAGGCAAGTGGCTGGGGCTGTTGTGCCTGGTGCCCTTTGCCGTGTTCTTCATTGTGTTTCAGATTGCGCCGCTGCTCTGGGTGGCGATCCACAGCCTGCAAAGCGACGCCGGTTGGGGCTGGGAAAATTTCACCAAAGCGTTCAGCTCGAAGTTCTATCGGCAGGCGATCCAGTACAGCCTGGAGATCAGCTTCTGGTCGAGCCTGTTCGGCATCATCATCGCCGTGCTGGGTGCCTATTCGCTGCGAAAGGTAGACTCACGGCTGCGGGATTTCGTCAATTCGTTCGCCAACATGACCAGCAACTTTGCCGGCGTTCCATTGGCGTTCGCGTTCATCATTCTGTTGGGTTTCAACGGCGCATTGACCCTGATCCTCAAGCAGACCGGGATCATCGATGACTTCAACCTGTACTCCAAAACCGGGTTGATCATCCTCTACACCTACTTCCAGATTCCGCTTGGCGTGCTGCTGCTCTACCCGGCATTTGACGCTGTACGCGAGGACTGGAACGAGTCGGCGGCACTATTGGGTGCCAGCGGTTATCAATTCTGGCGCTATATCGGCCTGCCGGTCCTGACCCCTGCGCTGCTCGGTACGTTCGTGATTCTGCTGGCCAACGCGCTGGGCGCGTATGCCACGGTTTACGCCCTGACCACCGGCAATTTCAACGTGCTGCCGATCCGCATTGCCGCGATGGTGGCAGGCGATATCACCCTGGACCCGAACATGGCCAGCGCTCTGGCGATGATTCTGGTCGGCCTCATGACTCTGGTCACAGTCGTCCATCAGTGGCTGTTGAAGAGGAGCTACCATGTCGCGCGCTGAACGAAGGCCCGCGGGCATTTACCACAAAACCGTGGTTTACCTGCTGTTCCTGATCCTGCTGCTGCCGCTGGCCGGGACCTTTCTGTACTCGATTTCCACCAGTTGGTCGGCGACCATTCTGCCCAGTGGCCTGACCTTCAAGTGGTACGTGGCGCTGTGGAGCGATCCGCGTTTTCTGGCGGCGTTCGGCCAGTCACTACTGGTATGCGTCGGCGCGTTGATACTCTCGGTGGTGCTGATTCTGCCGCTGCTGTTTGTCGTGCATTACTACTTCCCGCGCCTCGACGGGCTGATGAACATCCTGATCCTGCTGCCGTTCGCCGTGCCTCCCGTGGTCTCTTCGGTGGGCTTGCTGCAACTCTATGGCTCAGGCCCCATGGCCATGGTAGGCACGCCGTGGATTCTGATCGGCTGCTATTTCACAGTCGCCCTGCCTTTCATGTACCGCGCCATCACCAATAACCTGCAGGCCATCAACCTGACGGACCTGATGGACGCCGCCCAATTGCTTGGGGCGAGTACCTGGCAAGCAGCGTTCATGGTCGTGCTGCCTAACCTGCGCAAGGGCTTGATGATTGCCCTGCTGCTGTCATTCTCGTTCCTGTTCGGTGAGTTCGTGTTCGCCAACCTGCTGGTCGGCACTCGTTATGAAACCCTGCAGGTCTACCTGAACAACATGCGCAACAGCAGCGGTCACTTCAACAGCGCGCTGGTGATTTCCTATTTCCTCTTCGTGCTGGTGCTGACCTGGGCCGCCAATCGACTGAACAAGGACAAAGACTGAAATGAGTTTTGTCAGCATTGAAAACCTGCAGAAAAGCTATGCCAGCACGTCAGTGTTCAGCGACATCAACTGCAGTATCACGAAAGGCGAGTTTGTCACCTTGCTCGGCCCATCCGGCTGCGGCAAGTCCACGTTATTGCGCTGCATTGCCGGGCTGACACCGGTCAATAGCGGGCGCATCCTGCTTGATGGCACTGACCTGGTGCCGCTCACACCACAAAAACGCAACATCGGCATGGTGTTCCAGAGCTACGCGCTGTTTCCCAACATGACCGTCGAGCAAAACGTCGCGTTTGGCCTGCGAATTCAGAAAGTCAGTGCGGCCGACAGCGAAAAGCGCGTTGCCGATATTCTGCGCATGGTCGAGCTGCACGACTTTGCCACGCGTTATCCGCATCAGTTATCCGGCGGGCAATGCCAGCGCGTGGCTCTGGCGCGCTCGCTGGTCACTCGCCCACGCCTGCTGTTGCTTGATGAGCCGCTGTCGGCACTGGATGCGCGAATTCGCAAAAACCTGCGTGAGCAGATTCGCGCCATTCAGCGCGAGCTGGGCCTTACCACGATCTTCGTGACCCACGATCAGGAGGAGGCGCTGACCATGTCCGACCGCATCTTCCTGATGAACGAAGGCCGGATCGTGCAGAGTGGTGACGCAGAAACCCTTTACACCGCTCCGGTTGACGTGTTCGCTGCGGGCTTCATCGGCAACTACAACCTGCTGGAAGCCGAAGACGCCACACGTCTGATGCAACGCCCGATCACCAGCCGCATTGCGATTCGCCCTGAATCGATCCAATTGAGCCTGACCGGCGAACTGGAAGGCGAAGTACGCAGTCACAGTCTGCTCGGCAACGTCATCCGCTACCGGATACAGGCCCGCGGCGTGGAACTGGTGGTCGACGTACTGAACCGCAGCGCCGACGACCTGCACCCGGATGGAAGGCGTGTAACACTGAACATCGAACCGTCGGCGCTCTGTGCTCTGAACTGACCGTGCTCTGAACTGAATTTGTTCTGCACGGATAACGCCACACGCTTGCCGATCAAGACGCCAGGCGTGAAGCTGACAGCTGATTCAACAGACTTTTAGGAGAAACGCACATGCCCTTGGCAATTTTTGACCTGGACGAGACCCTGATCGGTGGCGACTGTGCCACGCTCTGGAGCGAGCAGATGGGTCGCCTGGGCTGGGTCGACTCAACCTCGTTCATGCAGCGCAACGACGAACTGATGGCCGCCTACAGCGCAGGCGAGCTGGCGATGGAAGAGTTCATGGCGTTCAGCCTTGAACCCATGGCGGGTCGTACGCCTGAAGAAATCGATCACCTGGTCGGCCCGTGGGTCGAGGATGTGATCGAGCCGATTATCTACAGCGACGCTTGCAAATGTATTGCTCAGCATCGCGCCAAAGGCGACCGGATTCTGGTGATCTCGGCGTCAGGTGTGCACTTGGTAAAACCCATCGCAGAACGATTGGGGATCGACGAAGTGCTGGGCATCGAACTGGACGTGCAACATGGCGTGTACAGCGGTGCCACGGTCGGCGTGCTGACCTATCGGGAAGGCAAGATCACGCGCCTGATGGAGTGGCTGGACGCCGAAGGGGAAAACCTTGAGGGGGCGAGCTTCTACTCGGATTCGCGCAATGACCTGCCGCTGCTGCTCAAGGTTGACCACCCTAACGTGGTCAACCCCGATGCCGTGTTACTGGAACACGCGCAGAAAGCAGGCTGGCCGGTGCACGACTGGAGCTGAGCCCAGAGGCACCGACGGGTCAGACCAGGCTTTCGTCGATGACCAGCACGATCTTGCCGGACACCGTGTTGGTCGCCAGCTCTTCGAACGCAGCGTCGGCATCCTTGATCGCAAAGGATTTTGCCAGTTGCGGCTTGAGGCGGCCTTCAGTGAACAGCGGCCAGACGTGCTGGCCCAGGTCGCTGAGCAGGTCGGCCTTGAATGTGTCATCGCGACTGCGCAAGGTCGAACCCATCAGCTGGATACGTTTGCCCAGCACGTGCGCCAGATCCACCTGCGCCTCGCGCCCGCTCATGATACCGATCAGCACCCAGCGACCGTCCAGAGCCAGCAGTTTCACGTTGAGTTCGGCGTAGCTTGCGCCCACCGGGTCGAGGATGACGTTGAACGGTGCAAAATCGTTCAGGCCTTCAAGACTTTCGCTACGTACTACGCCCCCCTGTGCTCCCAGTTCGACGCAATAGGCCAGACGCTCGGTCGAACCGACGCTGACCCAGACCGGGTTGCCGAACGCTTTGCAAAGCTGAATACCGGCTGAACCAACCCCACTTGCGCCTGCGTGCAACAACACCTTTTCACCCGGCTTGAGGCCTGCCAGCTGAAACAGGTTGAGCCACGCGGTGGCATACACCTCAGGGATGGCGGCGGCCTCATGCAGCGACAGCCCCTCCGGGACCGGTAATACATGTCGCCCGTCGACCACCACTTCTTCGGCCATCGCCCCGCCCGCCAACAGCGCGCAGACGCGGTCTCCGACGACCCAGGACGTACCCGGACCGACTTCGGCGATCACGCCCGAGCACTCCAGACCCAGCGTCTGAGTGACGCCGGGCGGCGGCGGATACTTGCCTTCGCGCTGTAACAGATCGGCACGATTCAAACCTGCCGCAGCCACTTTGATACGTACCTGCCCCACATCGAGGGCCGGACTCGGCTCCTCGACCCATTCCACATGTCCTTCAACGCCTTGCAATGCCTTCACGGTGCCTCCATAGTGAGTCCAGACTGAGCCCGTGGCTGTTTTGCCCGGGCTTTTGCATTATGCGGCCGGGTCCAAAGGAACCGGCGACCTCAAAGACGGCCTAATATGCGTTATCAATTGTCCTCGCGTCGAATCAGCATGAAGCAATTATTCCCCAGCACTGCCCTCGCACTGTTTGTCGGCCTTAGCGTTTTGCCGATGTCAGCCAGTACCTTTGCCGCCAACAGCTGGGATAATCTTCAGCCGGACCGCGACGAAGTGATTGCCAGCCTCAACGTGGTTGAGCTGCTCAAACGACATCACTACAGCAAGCCGCCCCTGGACGACAAGCGTTCGGCGATTATTTACCAGAGCTACATCAAGCAACTGGACCCCTCGCGCAGCTATTTCATGGCCAGCGACATTGCCGAATTCGACAAATGGCAGTTCCAGTTCGACGACTTCCTCAAAAGTGGCGACCTGAATCCGGGGTTCACTATCTACAAGCGCTACCTGGACCGCATCAAGGCGCGTCTGGACTTCGCGCTGGCTGAATTGAGCAAGGGCGTCGACAAGCTCGACTTCAACACCAAGGAAACCCTGCTGGTGGACCGCAAGGACGCCGCATGGCCCAAGGACACTGCCGAACTCGACGAGCTGTGGCGCAAGCGCATCAAGGATGAAGTCCTGCGCCTGAAGATCGCAGGCAAGGACCCGGCGAAGATCCAGGAAACCCTGACCAAGCGTTACAAGAATCAGCAGGCCCGTCTGAACCAGACTCGCGCCGAAGATATCTTCCAGGCCTACATCAACACCTTCGCCATGTCTTACGACCCGCACACCAACTACCTGTCACCTGACAGCGCGGAAAACTTCGACATCAACATGAGCCTGTCGCTGGAAGGCATCGGCGCTGTGTTGCAGAGCGATAACGACAACGTGAAAATCGTGCGTCTGGTCCCGGCAGGCCCGGCGGCCAAGACCAAGCAGGTCGCGCCGGCCGACAAGATCGTGGCCGTTGCCCAGGGCGACAAGGAAATGGTCGACGTGATCGGCTGGCGTCTGGATGAAGTCGTCAAGCTGATCCGCGGTCCGAAAGGTTCCGTGGTCCGTCTGGAGATCATCCCGGCCAGCAATGCGCCGAATGACCAGACCAGCAAAATTGTCGCCATCACCCGTGAAGCGGTGAAGCTCGAAGAACAGGCGGCCAAGAAGTCGATCCTGCACCTCAAACAGGATGGCAAGGACTACAAACTCGGGGTCATCGACATCCCTGCGTTCTATCTGGACTTCAAGGCCTATCGTGCTGGCGATCCGGAATACAAGAGCACCACCCGTGACGTGAAGAAACTGCTTACCGAGCTGCAGGCCGAGAAGGTCGATGGCGTGGTACTGGATCTGCGTAACAATGGTGGCGGTTCGTTGCAGGAAGCGACCGAGCTGACCAGTCTGTTCATCGACAAAGGCCCGACCGTGCTGGTGCGCAACGCCGACGGCAAGGTCGATGTGCTGGAAGACGAAGCCAAAGGCGCGTTCTACAAAGGCCCTATGGCCTTGCTGGTCAACCGTCTGTCCGCTTCGGCGTCGGAGATTTTCGCTGGCGCGATGCAGGATTATCACCGCGCACTGGTGATCGGTGGCCAGACCTTCGGTAAAGGCACCGTGCAGACCATTCAGCCGCTCAATCATGGCGAACTGAAGCTGACCCTGGCCAAGTTCTACCGGGTTTCCGGTCAGAGCACCCAGCATCAGGGTGTAGTGCCGGACATCACTTACCCGTCGCTGATCGATACCAAGGAAATCGGCGAGAGCGCCCTGCCCGAGGCCATGCCATGGGACAGCATCAAACCGGCGATCAAACCTGCCATCGATCCGTTCAAGCCCTTCCTGGCCCAACTGCAGGCGCGACATGAAGCGCGTTCGGCGAAAGACGCCGAGTTCGTGTTCATTGAAGACCGCCTGGCGCTGGCCAAGAAGCTGATGAACGAAAAAACGGTCAGCCTCAATGAAGCCGACCGTCGTGCCGAGCATGCGTCCATCGAAAGCAAGCAGCTCGCGCTGGAAAACACCCGCCGCAAGGCCAAGGGTGAAGAGCCGCTGAAGGAGTTGAAGAAAGAAGACGAAGACGCGCTGCCAGTGGAAGACGAGAAAACCAAACCCGAGGACGATGCCTACCTGGCAGAGACCGGGCGTATTCTGATCGACTATCTGGGGCTAAGCGCCGCTGTGGCAAAAAAATAAGGCAGACTCATTGATGGCCATTTAGCTTCAACGTCATCAAACAGTCATGAAGCTGTCGTGAAATACGGGGCTGAACGCGCAAGCGCTCAGCCCTTTTTATTCTCTTCGAGACGACCATGACCCTAACCGAACAGTTGAGCACACTGAGTTCAATTCTGGCTCGTGGTGATTTGCACAGCTTGTTCCAGCCCATCGTTTCGCTATCGGAACGTCGAATTCTGGGTTATGAAGCCTTGACCCGCGGACCGTCCAACAGCGCGTTGCATTCGCCCCTGAACCTGTTTGCCATCGCTCGACAGGCAGGCCGCCTGAGTGAGCTGGAACTGAGTTGCCGTGACAGCGCCTGCCGGCGTTTCAGTCAGCAGAAGTTGCCGGGCAAGCTGTTCCTCAACGTCTCTCCCGAATCGCTGCTCGAAACGTCTCATCCTCCCGGCCGGACGCTGGAAATGCTGCGCCGATACCACATCGCGCCGAAGGACGTGGTCATCGAACTGACCGAGCAGATGCCTACCGACGATTTCGACCTGCTGTACAACGCGCTGCACCACTACCGCGACATGGGCTTCTCCATCGCGCTGGATGACCTGGGTGCTGGTTATTCAAGCCTGCGACTCTGGTCGGAGCTGCGTCCAGACTACGTGAAAATCGATCGGCACTTCATCGACGGAATTCATCAGGATGCGGTGAAGCGCGAATTCGTTGGCTCCATGCTGCAGATGGCCAAGGCTTCCAGAGCGACCGTGATTGCCGAAGGCATCGAATTACCCGAAGAGCTGGCAACGCTGAAGGACATGGGCGTAAACCTGGTTCAAGGCTATCTGCTTGCGCGCCCGCAAGAGCGCCCGCCGCGCGACACCCGCGCCATGCTGCCCAAGGCAGAGACCACCAGCGTGTCGCTGAACGAAGAAGCGGCAGACCTTTCTGCCCTGCTCAACCCGCAACCATCAGTCAGCCAGTCCACGCCCACCGCTGAAGTACTGGAAGCGTTTCGCAGGCAGGCCAATCTCAACTCGCTGGCCGTGCTGGACGACGAGGCCAGGCCCTGCGGCATCGTCCATCGGCATTCATTGTCCGAGGCACTGCTCAAGCCCTTCGGCACCGAACTGTTTGCCCGCAAGCCGATCAGCCGTCTGATGAGCGATGACTTTCTGGCCGTGGAAGTCAGCCAGTCACTGCAACAGGTCAGCCGACTGTTGACCAGCCGCGCCCGGCAGCGCATCGAAGAGGATTTCATCATCACCTCCAACGGTACCTATCTGGGCCTCGGACGGGTGATCGATGTTCTGAAATTGATTACCGAGATGAAAATCCAGCAGGCACGTTACGCCAACCCGCTGACCCTGCTGCCCGGCAATGTTCCGATCCAGCAATGCCTGACGCGTCTGCTGCAACAGGGCCGCGAATCGGTGATCTGCTATGTGGACATTGACAGCTTCAAGCCTTTCAACGACATCTACGGCTACGCCCGTGGTGATGAAGTGCTGCTGTGTCTCGCGCAGTGCCTGAACGACCGTATCGACCCGAGCAGGGACTTTGTCGGACACATCGGCGGGGATGATTTTCTGATGGTGCTGGGCGTCGAGGATTGGGAGCGGCGCCTGAAAACCCTGCTGGATGATTTCCAGAATCAATGCCGACGTTTCTACCGCGCGGAACATCTGGAAGCCGGTTGCTTCGTCGCCCTCAACCGACAGGGACAACGCCAGGAATTCCCGTTGTTATCACTGTCGATCGGCGTGGTGCACCTGCATGAAGAAAGCTGCACGTTGGTCGATGCCAGCCAACTGGCCGACCTCGCTTCACAGGCCAAGCACTTCGCCAAGGATGTCGCCGGCGCAAGCATTCACGTCATAGATTCAACGCGGCTGGATTTGTTGATGCAGGCGTGAGGGCCGGTGCCATTCCCCTACTGCGCTTCAACTTCCGGATAACTGTATTCAAACACCCGAACCACTTCCGAGGCATGCCATGAGGCTGCCGCGACGCCGTCCGACGGTCCGGAGAAACGGCCCAGGCGTTCAGCACACTCGAAAAAACCAGGACGCGGCAGGCGGCTTGCGCCCTGGCTGATGACCAGCGAACTGCGCAAGGGCTGTTCAGCGCGGGCATCCATGGCGGCGAGGTGCTCAAGAGCCGCCGTCAGGGTCTGCATGGCCGGACTGGGCAGTTGCAGGCGTTCCACCAGCGCGCGATAGGTCAGCAGATGCCGTTGGCGACGGGCCAGATCGAGCTCATTGAGCAGCCCGTCCCAATGCTGACGACTGATGCGCACGCTCACGACTCACCTCGCCAGCCCGGCACCCCAAGCTCCCACGCCAGGCTGCGCTTGATGGCGCCGTCCGGCTCACGAGTACCGTTCTCGATCAATTCCAGATAGGACGGGCTGATCCCGACGGTACGCGCCAGGCTCGCCGCTTCAAGGCCCTTGGCCTCGCGCAGTGCACGCAACTCATCGAACCCGGGAAGCTCACCGGCGGTAGTGCCGGAAGTCGATACAGCCGGCTCGCTGGAAGGTTTGCCGGCCAGTCCGGCAGCCTTCAGCAGCGCTTGATACTGCGCCCAGGGCAGCACTGCATATTCCGGCTCACCGTCACGGGATATCACTTGAAGATCCATAGAGTCACCTTGTACTACACGACCGCACACTGATCAGGCTTGATTCATAGGCTGGCATCTTAACAGCGTAACGCTACGGCTTGTGTTCCATCCGTGAGACTTACACCTTACCCCGCTCTTTCTCCAACAGCGCCTGAGTCTTGGGCAACTGCTCGACCACGATGAGCTTCTCGGGCGGTTGCTGCTCACGCCATGCGCGAAAAGCATCCAGTTCGTCGCTCAAGTGCTTGGTGACCCAGGCCAGCACTGCGATGTCATCGAACATTCCCAGGCCTGGAATCCAGTCAGGAATAGCGTCCAGCGGGCTGAGGAAATACATCAGGCCCGCGACAATGGACAAAATGGCTTTGGGGCTGATGCTTCGGTACTCACCGCGCCAGTAAGCCAGGCACAGGGCCTGGAGCAAACGCAGATCGTCCTTGAGCTTGCCCAGACGATTACCTTCACTGTTGCCCTTGCGCGCGACCGCAAACAACAACCCTGGCAGTCGCCCCGCTGCCAGCAGACGCCGGGCTCCGGGCAGATAACGGATAAAATTCCACGGTGCTTTCATACCCACTCCCGTTCAGCAAAATGTCTTTCGATAAAAGCAGATCCGGCGAACCTGCCTGGCCGGAGCTACAAGGTTATCCACAATAATTGTGGATAACCTTGTGAACAGTGGCTTTTTTCATGCCTGAACTCCCCGTTATCGGGGGGCCACAGTCAAATCGGGCGTTTTTTACTCACAAAAAAGCTACAAAGGTGTGAAACCGGTACCTTGCTCAAGCGAGTGCCGTTACCTTGCCGGACTGTCGGACAATGCTACTGCGCGCGTCCATGATAGTGGGACTGCCCGAATGGCCAAGCGTTCGGGAAATAAGCCGGACACAAAAACGCCCTGTCGAGACAGGGCGTTTTCTGTAGCCAGGTAGTGCGTTACTTCTTGGCCGGAGCCGAAGCGGCAGGAGCTGCCTCTTCTTCTTCGTCGGCATCAGCACCAGCAGTCGGTGCCGCTGCAGGGTCCTTGATACCCAACAGTTCAAGATCGAACACAAGTACCGAGTTGGCCGGGATAGCCGGGCTCGGGCTCTGCGCGCCGTACGCCAGATCACTAGGGATGAAGAGTTTGATCTTCTCGCCTACGTGCATCAGTTGCAGACCTTCGACCCAACCCGGAATAACGCCGCCTACAGGCAGGTCAATCGGGCTGCCGCGTTCAACGGAACTGTCGAAGACCTTGCCGTCAATCAGTTTGCCTTCGTAGTGAACAGTCACAACATCGGTAGGCTTGGGCTGAGCGCCATCCGCTTTCTTGATGATTTGATACTGCAAGCCGGAAGCAGTGGTGACCACGCCGTCCTTCTTGCCGTTCTCTTCGAGGAATTTCTTGCCGGCGGCCGAAGCCTCTTCGCTCATCTTGGCCAGACGCTCCTCGGAGCGCTTCTGCAGGGCTGAGAAGGCTTCAACCAGCTCTTCGTCTTTGAGTTTCTGATCTTTCTTGCCGACTGCGTCTTCGATACCCAGGGCTACAGCCTTGGAATCCAGATCATCCATACCTTCCTGAGCCAGGCTTTTGCCCATGTTCAGACCGATGCCATAAGACGCTTTTTGTGCCGGAGTTTTCAGCTCTACGGTGCTGGCTTGCTTGTCACAACCTGCGAGTACCAGACCGACCAGGGCAATCGCCGCTGCCAACCGATGCTGTTTCATGCTAATTCCTTGTTCATGCGCCAAAAGGGCAAACGAGTAAAGCCGCGAGCTTATCAGGCCGCCGCGATCAATGGCTACCGGCATGAGAGGGAGAAAACGCCGATAAGTTCAGGTATCCAAAGGTTTTCCCGGCGCGGCACTGGATTGTTCAGTTGCAGTTCAGTTTGCGATTCGCATGGGAAACGCGCGGGTTTGCAGCGAAGGGCTCAAGGCACGGGCCTGACCACCCCTGCATGAGGCCAGCGCTCACTGGTCTGCAGCACGCGCAGTTGCCCGGCTCGTGCCACTCTGCGAACAAAGTCCTGCATATTGATCGTACCTGCGGCGAGTTGCGCCTGGATGGACTCAGCCCCCGAGTACACGCGCGACACACTTCGCAAAAGCTGAAGCTCCTCGTCGGACCGGCTGGGTGTGTACGCGAGCAGTGCACCATCGGCTGCCGAGAAATAAACTGCCGACATCTCGAAGCCATAACGAATTGGCGAGCCTTTGGGTCGCTGTGCAGGCTTGTACCGATAACTGAACATGCGATGCAGATCGTCCGGGTCGAAGAAATCGCTCACTACTTCACGCCCGCCTTCGGCTACGAGGTTGGCAGACGAAAAATATATGCCGTCAACACGATAGCCATCAGGTAACGC
This sequence comes from Pseudomonas syringae group sp. J254-4, assembly GCF_032586855.1. Classification (NCBI taxonomy): domain Bacteria; kingdom Pseudomonadati; phylum Pseudomonadota; class Gammaproteobacteria; order Pseudomonadales; family Pseudomonadaceae; genus Pseudomonas; species Pseudomonas syringae group sp. J254-4. The sequence goes on from NZ_JAWHOO010000018.1 coordinate 83,814, forward strand.
AGGCCGGTAGTACGCATCGGGGTGAAACGCCGAACAGGGCGCGTAGACCGGGGCACCATCCTCAAGGATCGGCTCGGCGATCCGGTAGGCGCGCGTTACCGGGTTGAACAGTAGAAAACCGATGATCTGCGAATGAATGCGAGTGCCAATCTGGCCGTGCGCGTAACGTGCGGCCTCATCCGCACGGGTAAACGGCGCGCTGAGGCTCAGAGGCCTTGGTGGCCACTGCACGGCACAGCTTGCAGGCGGTGTTACAGGAGGCCTGCGAGTGGCGGCTTCGTCCGGATAAGGGTGCCAGTCAGTCGACACTTTCCCGACCCGCCCCCACAGACGACTGGGCACTATCACTTCCAGGTTCCCGGCACCTGCCAGCAACCGGACCACATCACTGGGCAGCATGGTAAGGTTCTGCAGCGCCTTGTGGATCTGACTGAGTTCACTCAGGTGCGGCATCTTTGGTGGTCCGGCAACACGCGCAAACAGTGTGTCTTCAGCGGCAGAACGGGACAAAGTGTATTTGATCAGCGAGCCGTCAGGCCCGGAAAGATAGGTCGCCGGGCAAATATCCTGATCATCGATCACTGCATAGATGTCGCCCGCCGAAAAGCTGTTCGGGTAAGTAACCTTTTCACGCTCCGGCCATTCTTCAAGCCCGGCCTGAAGTGACGGGTGAGAGTGGTAAATCGCATAGTCGTCATACCCTTGCGGGTAGAGCACATACCCCTCCTCATCGTTGCGCGGAAAGACTTCGTTGGGGTCAAAGCTGAACCGGCTGCCGTTCATGGGTTCGGTCGCGACGTACTTGCCATCCTTGCGAACCAGAATAAAGCCGCCGTATTCACGGTCACGCCGATTGCCGATTCGCTCATGGGCATAGCGCGCCGCATCATCTGGATGATCGAAAGGCACGCTGAACGCTGGCATGCCGGGATGGTGGTCAATGGACCGTTTTTCAATTCTTTTTCTGGGGTGCATCCGGGGCTCCTTGAAAGCCTGACTGATTGAGTCATTAGCGTAAGGAAACCAAGTGCCGCGGGTGACATAGATGAATATGACAAAAGCTAGACCGGGCGGCGCCCGGCAACATGAAACTAAAGATAATTTTTAACCGTTACCGGATGTGATTCGATCCGCTGCGTGGGCGAATCTGCCCAGCCCCTGTTTCGATCACCGCGACTGGCGATCAGGGCTTATGCAGTTTGTCGTGCTCAGGAACGTTTTATGCAATCGAACAATCGTTTTCGCCTGATGCGCTCGACGGCTTGCCAGTTGGCAGGCCTTGCAGCCATCACCGCAGCAGTCATGTTGCCGATCAGCACCGCCTATGCCACCAAGAAGCCACCTATTGTTGTAACCGAGGGCATCAAGGCATACAGGCTGTGCACAGGCCCCGACAATCTGTCACACGTCATCGAAGGCTCGATTGATCAAAAGGCAATGACCGATGTCAGCGCCCTGCACTTCAAGGAAACCCCGGCGCACTCGCAATACAACTGGCACGCCGCGCCAGAAGAGCAATACGTGATCACCCTTTCAGGCACGCTCGAGTTTTCCACCACCGGCGGAGAGAATTTCATACTGCGCCCAGGGGAAATATTGTTGGCACAGGACACTACCGGCCCAGGCCATCGCTGGAAACTGATCGACGACCAGCCGTGGCGACGCGCTTACGTCATTACCAAACCAGGAGACAAGGCTGCATTCATACCGAAGGAAGGGGCTGCTTCGAAGGGCTGCTGACGCCCGCAGCTCAATGCGGGTCTTGCAGCGGGACAACCCGATCCAGACTGGCAAAACGCTCCACCAGAAAATCGATCAGACAACGCACCCTGGCGGACAGATGCAACTGCTGCGGATAGACCGCGTAGACGTCCGCCCGAGTGGGTGTCTGGTCTTCAAGTACCAGACGCAAACGGCCACTGCGTACGTACCGGGCAATGTCCCATTCGGCGCGCAGCAAAATGCCGAACCCTTCCAGCGCCCAGTTCAGCGCGACCTCACCGTCGTTGCAGCCCAATGCGCCATGTACCTTGATGTTCTGCGTACGCCCCCCGTTGCTGAAGCTCCACACCCCGTAGGGTGTTTCGTTCTGACGCAGAAAAATACAATTGTGCTGCTGCAGTTCCGCCAGACGTGTCGGCGTACCGTGCTTTTCCAGGTACAGCGGTGATGCGCAGAGCAGACGTCGATTGGACGCGATCTTGCGCGCATGAAAGGCCGCATCCGGAAGACTGCCGAAACGAATGCCCAGATCAAAACCATGGGTGGCCAGATCCAGTGGGTGATCACTGATTTCCAGCTGGATCTGCACCTCGGGGTAACGGGCAAAAAAAGCCGCCAGTGCCGGGCCTATATGACGGCGACCGAAACCCAGTGAAGCGTTGACCCTGATTAGCCCTTTGGGGCTGGCAGAACTGCTGGTGATCAACTGCTCGACTTCATCAATCTGGGTCAGAATCCGCGTCGCATGGCTGAAATACAACTCTCCCTCGGCAGTCAGACTCATGGACCGCGTGGTGCGATTCACCAGGCGTGTGCCCAGCCGCGCTTCCAGAAGACTCAAGCGCTTGCTGATGGCAGGCGGCGTCACGCCCAGTTCGCGGGCTGTCGCGGCAAGGCTGCCCTGCTGAGCCAACAGATGGAAAAACGACAGGTCCTGTGTCTGGTTCATTGGTAACTCAAGGTTAATTATGTAGTGATTTCGAGTAACTCATACGTTCCGGCTCACTACATATACTCCGTCCACACCCTGTCGAACAGAGCGTTCGCAGGCATAACAAAAAGCATCGGACAGTGGAGTGGGCCATGAACAGTTACAACATTGCAGCAGTACCCGGCGACGGTATTGGCGTGGAAGTGATCGCCGCAGGTGTTGAAGTCCTGCAGGCGCTGTCGACAAAATCCGGCTTCGATCTGACCTTCAAGCACTTTGACTGGAATTCGGATAACTACCTGAAGAACGGCCACTACATTCCTGAAGGCGGTCTGGCCGAACTCAAGACCTTCGATGCGATTTTCTTCGGCGCAGTGGGCGCCTTGAATGTACCCGACCATATTTCCCTGTGGGGTTTGCGCCTGCCGATCTGCCAGGGCTTTGACCAATACGCCAACGTACGTCCAGCGCGCGTTCTGCCCGGCGTAAAGAGCCCGCTGCACAACGGCCACGAGATCGACTGGGTCGTCGTTCGCGAAAACTCCGAGGGTGAGTACTCCGGCAATGGCGGGCGCGTGCATCGTGGCTTGCCGGAAGAAGTCGCAACCGAGGTTTCGGTGTTCACACGGGCCGGTGTAGAGCGCATTCATCGCTTCGCTTTCGAACTGGCGCGCACTCGCCCGCGCAAGCACCTGACCATGGTCACCAAGTCCAACGCGCAGCGCCATGGCATGGTGTTGTGGGACGAAATTTTCTACGAAGTGGCCAAGGACTTCCCGGACGTCAGGATCGACAAGGAGCTGGTGGATGCCGTGACCACGCGCATGGTGCTCAAGCCATCGTCGCTGGATGTCATCGTCGCCACCAACCTGCACGCCGACATCCTTTCCGATCTGGCTGCCGCCCTGTCCGGCAGCCTGGGCATCGCCCCTACCGCCAACCTCAACCCAGGCCGCAACTTCCCGTCGATGTTCGAACCGATTCACGGTTCGGCCTTCGATATCACCGGCAAAGGCGTCGCCAACCCGATTGCAACGTTCTGGACCGCTGCGATGATGCTTGAGCATCTGGGGGAATCGACAGCGGCCAAGACCCTGATGTCGGCCATCGAAGCGGTTACCGAAAGCGGTCTGCACACCCCGGACCTCGGCGGCACAGCCACCACCCGGCAGGTCACCGACGCGGTACTGCAACTGATCAACCGCTGAGGCGCGTTCGCCAGATCAACGTCGTATCGAGGTACAACGCCACGGAGACCGGCCTGCCGAGTCTCCGGGTATTTCCTGACAACAATAAAAACTCAGGACCCGGTCATGAAAAGCATTCTAGGCAAACTGTACGTACAGGTTTTACTCGCGGTCATTCTTGGCGCCATCGTTGGCGTTGTGGCACCGGAAACCGGCGCAGCGCTCAAACCCATCGGCGACGCATTCATCAAGCTGATCAAGATGCTGCTCGCACCAGTGATTTTCCTGACAGTGGTGTCAGGCATCGCGCGCATGGAAAACATGAAGGAGCTGGGCCGCGTCGGGTTTCGGGCACTGGTCTATTTTGAAGTGGTGTCGACCCTGGCGCTGGTCATTGGTCTGGTCGTGGTGGATGTGTTCAAACCCGGTGCAGGGATGAACATCGACGTAGCAACGCTGGACTCTTCCAGCCTGAGCACCTACACCAGCGCGGCGAAGCATTCGTCGTTCATGGACTTTTTGATGGGCATCATCCCCGACACCATCATCGACGCGTTCGCCAAGGGCAATATTCTGCAAATCCTGCTGTTCTCGATCCTGCTCGGGATCGCTCTGGCGCAGGTAGGCCCGCGTGCCAAACCTTTTGTCGATGCGCTGGACAGCCTGATGCAGGGCATGTTCAGAATCGTCAACATGGTCATGCGCCTGGCACCGCTCGGCGCATTCGGCGCAATTGCCTTCACCATCGGCAAATATGGTTTCGGTTCGCTGTTTTCCCTGGGCAAACTGATGGCCTGCGTCTACCTGACCTGCGCAGTGTTCGTGATCTTCGTGCTCGGGCCGATATGCCGCTACAGCGGTTTCAGCCTCTGGAAATTCCTGCGTTTCATCAAGGAAGAACTGTTCACGGTGCTGGGCACCAGTTCATCTGAATCGGTGCTGCCACAGATGATCTCGAAAATGGAGAAAGCCGGCGTATCAAAACCGGTTGCAGGAATGATCATTCCATCCGGCCTGACCTTCAACCCGGACGGACAGGCGATCTACTATACGATTGCCGCGATCTTCATCGCCCAGGCGACCAATACGCCGCTGACCCTGACCGACCAGTTGATCGTGCTGGTGGTGCTGATGTTCACCTCCAAGGGTTCGGCGGGTGTCACGGGTTCAGGCTTCATCATTCTCGCCGCGACCCTCGCGTCCCTGGGCACCATACCGGTCGCGGGCATGGTGCTGTTACTGGGCGTGGACCGTTTCATGTCCGAAGCACGGGCGATCACCAATACCATCGGCAACGGCGTCGGCACCATGGCCATCGCCAAATGGGTTGGCGCACTGGACAGCGAGAAGATGCATCGGGCGCTGAATGGCGAGGACGAGCCGACACAACCCGAGCCTTCACCCATGCCGAAAACCGGTCAGGTCAGACCTGCCACTATCACGGAAGGGGTCAGTCCGTCGCCGACCTGAATCAGGCCAATTCGGAAATTTCGATCAGGTTCAGATCAGGATCGCGCACATACACAGAACGAATCGGCCCGGTGGCACCGGTACGCTCTACCGGACCTTCAACGATAGGCCAGTCCTGCTCCTGCAGGTGCGCGATGACCTGATCCAGCGGGATGCTGGCAATGAAACACAGGTCCAGCGCACCTGGCACAGGCAGATGGGCCTTGGGCTCGAACTCTTTGCCACGCTCATGGACATTGATTTTCTGATTGCCGAAGCGAAACGCCAGTCGGCCCTGGCGAAAGCGCTCTGGGGCCATACCCATCACGCGTACGTAAAAGTCCTTGCAGGCGTCAACATCAGCAGTGGTCAATACAAGATGGTCCAGATGATCAATCACGGGATCAGCTCCGTTTGGAATAGAGTTTTGTTTACGGCAAAGGCCGCATTTCGGATCAGATGATGCCAAGCCGACGCCATTCAGCGCGAGTGGCTGCGTCTATACCGTGTGCTTCGAGAACGGCATCGGTGTGCTGACCCAGGGTCGGCGCAGGCGCTCTTACCTGGCCCGGCGTGTCTAGAAGTTTAGGCACGATCCCCGGGAGAGTGACGGGCGTGCCGTCATCCAGCGCGCTCTGCAACAACATGTCACGCGCCTGATAATGCGGGTCGCTGGCGATATCGGCAGCGTCGTAGATCTTGCCTGCCGGGATACGCGCCTCGTTGAGTGCAGCAAGAACTTCGTCCATCGAGCGCTCGGCGGTCCAGGTCGAAATGGCAGCATCAATGCGTGCCACATGCCTGACTCGCCCGTCGTTATGCTCAAGCTCGGGGTCATTGGCCAGATCCAGGCGACCGATCTTTTCCATCAACCGACGGTAGATACTGTCGCCATTGCCTGCGATCAGCGCGTACTTACCATCATTGCAGCGGTAGGCGTTGGTCGGTGCGATGCCTGGCATGCTGCTGCCTGCTGGCTCACGGACAGTATTGAATACCGAATACTCGGGAATCAGGCTTTCCATCACGTTGAACACTGACTCGTACAACGCGACATCTATCTGCTGACCGTCACCGCCATTCTGTTCGCGGTGCCGAAGCGCCAGCAGAATGCCGATAACGCCGTGCAGCGCCGACAGCGAGTCGCCGATCGACACACCGACACGCACCGGCGTACGCCCTGGCTCGCCCGATAAATGACGCAAACCGCCCATCGCCTCGCCTATTACGCCAAAACCCGGCCTGTCACGGTACGGGCCGGTCTGCCCATAGCCGGAGACGCGCAGCATGATCAGTTTCGGATTGAGGGCATGCAGCTCTTCCCAACTGAGCCCCCAACCCTCAAGCGTACCGGGGCGGAAATTCTCGACCAGCACATCGGCATCACGAATCAGCTGGCGGGCCATTTCCTGCGCCTGAGGCTGGCGCAGATCGAGGGTCACTGACTGCTTGTTGCGCGACTGCACCGCCCACCATACGGAGGTACCGTTGTGCAGCAAACGCCATTTGCGCAGAGGATCACCGGTCAGCGGCGGCTCGACCTTGATGACCTCGGCACCGAACTCGGCAAGGATCTTCGCCGCAAAAGGTCCGGCAATAAGCTGGCCCAGCTCCACCACCTTGATGCCCTGAAGAGGTAAATTCATGACACGTCCGTTCTTGTTGGGAATGGATAGATGATCTGCGCAAATGCGATGGATGGAAAGCCGCAGGTGTTTAACGAGGTTCTGCCCCCGAGAAAGCCCCGCACCCGGTGAGGCTCATTCAATCAGTTGCTGCACGCCAGCTGAAAGCTCATGGAAGCATCGCCCGAGGCACCGTCCTTGCCGACCATGAGACCTAACACATTGACTTCTTTTGTGGTGGCAGCCCCACCCAACTTGACGTGACCGTAGAACAGCCGTTCATAGTCACTGGTATCAATAGAAGATGCCGAGCAGAAACCAGGCGAGTGTTTGAAGTGGCCCTCATTGAAAATCACTTTATACGTTGCGAAATAGTCGCTCTTACTACTGTAACTTACGGACTTGATCCACGGAGACGATTGAGTAACAACAGTGCCGTGCTGATCGATAGTCGCGGTGTGCAGCGCAGGCAAGGCCAACGCGCTGACGGAGGCTGCCATGACAGAGGCAGCCATGAGCAGTTTAATACCAGTGTTCATATAATTTCCTTATTTAAATATAGAGTATTCAACCGCCTTGACAGGGCGATCTTACAGAATCAGATATAAGACAGTCGGTCAGCACACTGAAGTGCTCTAACCGACAAAACCAGCTAATACCAGCGAAGATGAGAAATCAAGGACCTGATTGCGTTAAACAAAGAGCGAGCCAGAAACTTCAATAAATAAGGAAATAACTTACAGTGGCAAAGAGGAAGTCTTACCTGATGATGCGTGGAAGCGCACGACAATGCATCACATGAAAACAGCGCTCCTCTGCAAAAATCAACCAGACCGTGCCATTAGAAACCAAACGTCAAGGGTATTGAACTGCGATGACTGCACTGAATATTGTTTTCACAACGCGCATCAAAATGGACTGCTGACCCTGGCCAACGTGGCCGATGCAGATGGCCCGCACATGGTCGAAAGCCTGGGCGGAAATAGCTTGGTCGTATGGTTACCAGGATGGCTCGGTAGCTGCCTGTCACACCCCGATGAATGAACGAGGACTTCATCGTTTCAGGAAAGCAGAAAGCAGAAAGCCCGCACAAGGCGGGCTTTCTGTTTGCTTCAAGGAGTTCAAGGGCCTTGAAGCTGAATATGGCGCAGCGGACGGGACTCGAACCCGCGACCCCCGGCGTGACAGGCCGGTATTCTAACCGACTGAACTACCGCTGCGCGTAACACTAAAAGCGAGTTTGGTGGGTGATGACGGGATCGAACCGCCGACCCGCTGCTTGTAAGGCAGCTGCTCTCCCAGCTGAGCTAATCACCCTTCACTCTCGGTGTGGCGCGCATTCTACGGAGCGACCTGCACTCTGGCAAGCACTTTTTTAAATAATTTTTATAATCCTTCCAAAGGCTTACAAACGCTCTGTGCAGGGTTGGCCGCAGCCGCCGAGGAGCGAATAATGCCCGCCTTTGTATAGAAAGAGAGACTCACCTCATGTGGTTCAAAAACCTGCTTGTCTATCGCCTGACCCAGGACGTGCCTTTCGATGCCGAAGCGCTGGAGACAGCACTGGCAACCAAACCGGCTCGTGCCTGCGCCAGCCAGGAGGTGGCCACCTATGGTTTCGTCGCTCCTTTCGGCAAGGGCGAGGACGCTCCATTGGTACACGTCAGCCAGGACTTTCTGCTGATTGCTGCACGCAAGGAAGAACGCATTCTGCCAGGCAGCGTTGTACGCGACGCGCTCAAGGAAAAAGTCGACGAGATCGAAGCCGAGCAGATGCGCAAGGTCTACAAGAAGGAACGCGATCAACTCAAGGATGAAATCATCCAGGCCTTTCTGCCGCGTGCGTTTATCCGCCGCTCCGCGACCTTCGCTGCCATCGCGCCAAAGCAGGGCCTGATTCTGGTCAACGCCTCCAGCCCGAAACGCGCCGAAGACCTGCTGTCGACCCTGCGTGAAGTGATCGGCTCGTTGCCGGTACGTCCGCTGACCGTCAAGGTTTCGCCAAGTGCGACCATGACCGACTGGGTCAAGACCCAGAAAGCGGCCGACAACTTCTTCGTGCTTGACGAATGCGAACTGCGCGACACCCACGAAGACGGCGGCATCGTACGTTGCAAGCGTCAGGACCTGACCAGCGACGAAATTCAGCTGCACTTGAACACCGGCAAGGTCGTCACCCAGCTGTCGCTGGCCTGGCAGGACAAGCTGTCGTTCGTGCTGGACGACAAACTGGTAGTCAAGCGCCTGAAGTTCGAAGACCTGCTGCAGGATCAGGCGGAACAGGACGGTGGCGACGAAGCGCTGGGCCAGCTCGACGCCAGCTTCACACTGATGATGCTGACGTTCGGCGAGTTCCTGCCGGAGCTGTTCGACGCGCTGGGCGGCGAGGAAATCCCGCAGGGGATCTGATCCCCGCCCGTCGCTGCCTGCAACACCGCGCCGTCCTGTGAGACGGCGCGTTCATTTCACACAGTTTTTTTTACAGGAGGGAACACGCCATGCGCGCGTTGGCAGCCTTGAGTCGGTTTGTCGGTAATACCTTTGCTTATTGGGTGCTGCTGTTCGCCATCCTGGCGTTTCTGTTCCCGCAGGCTTTTATCGGTCTGAAAAGCTGGATCGTACCGCTGCTGGGTCTGGTCATGTTCGGCATGGGTCTTACCTTGAAGCTGGAAGACTTCTCTGAGGTGGCGCGCAACCCGTGGCGCGTTGCGCTGGGTGTGGTCGCGCATTTTGTGATCATGCCCGGCGTGGCCTGGTTGCTGTGTCAGGTGTTTCAACTGCCGCCGGAAATCGCCGTGGGTGTGATTCTGGTCGGCTGCTGCCCGAGCGGTACGTCCTCCAACGTCATGGCCTGGCTGGCCAAAGGTGATCTGGCGCTGGCGGTGGCAATCGCAGCGGTGACTACCCTGCTCGCCCCGCTGCTGACCCCGACGCTGATCTGGTTACTGGCGTCGGCGTGGTTGCCGGTGTCCTTCCTCGATATGTTCTGGTCGATCCTGCAACTGGTCATGCTGCCGATCGTGCTCGGTGTAGTTGCACAGCGTCTGCTGGGTGCGCGGGTCAGATATGCCGTGGACGTGCTGCCGCTGGTCTCGGTGGTGAGCATCGTGATGATTGTCTGCGCCGTAGTCGCCGCCAGCCAGGCGAAAATCGCCGAATCGGGCTTGTTGATCATGGCCGTGGTGATCCTGCACAACACCTTCGGCTTTTTGCTGGGTTATTTTACCGGCAAGGCATTCAAGCTGCCCTTGCCGCAACGCAAGTCACTGGCGCTGGAAGTAGGCATGCAGAACTCAGGGCTTGGCGCCGCATTGGCCAGCGCTCACTTTTCGCCACTGGCGGCGGTGCCAAGCGCGCTGTTCAGCGTCTGGCACAACATTTCCGGGGCGTTGCTATCGACGTATTTCAGGAAGATGCCGGAGGAAGAAACCAAGCCCGGCCTTTGATCCGCGGCGGCACCTGAAGGTGACGCAGAGCATCACGAAATGCATGCCTACGAGCATTGGCACGATAGTCATATCGTGCCAATGCAGCGCGGAGCGCTTATTGCACCTTCCCTCTCAGCGCCTTCACCTCTTCGCGCACATCCACCGGCGTTGCAACATCTGCTGCAATGGGCGAACCGGCGACCAGCACCACGCGTGACCACAAGCGACGGAACAGGGTCTTGCTCGGATCACGGCTGAAAAAGCTGCCCCACAAGCCTTGTAGTGCGAGCGGAATGACCGGCACTGGCGTTTCCTGGATGATGCGGCTCATGCCGCTCTTGAAGCCGCTGATCTCGCCGTCGGTGGTCAGCTTGCCTTCCGGGAAGATACACACAAGCTCGCCTTCCGCGAGGTACTGAGCGATGCGCTTGAACGATTGCTCGTAGATGTCCATGTCCTCGTTGCGCCCGGCAATCGGGATGGTCCCGGCCGTGCGGAAGATAAAGTTGAGGACCGGCAACTGGTAGATCTTGTAGTACATGACAAACCGGATCGGCCGCCGCACTGCACCGGCAATCAGCAACGCATCGACAAAGGACACATGGTTGCAGACCAGCAGCGCTGCGCCTTCATCAGGTATCCGGTTCAAATCCCGGTGTTCGACGCGGTACATGGAGTGGCCCAGCAGCCAGATCATGAAGCGCATGGTGAACTCGGGGACGATCTTGAAGATGTAGATATTGACGGCGATGTTCATCAGCGACACCGCCAGAAACAGCTGCGGAATCGACAGTTTGGCGAAGCTCAGCAACAGGATCGAAACAATCGCCGAAACCACCATGAACAGCGCGTTGAGGATGTTGTTGGCAGCAATGACGCGCGAGCGCTCTTTCACCGGCGTTCGCGACTGGATCAGGGCGTACAACGGCACGATATAGAAGCCGCCGAACACGCCAATACCCAGAATATCGAACAGCACCAGCCAGCCCTGCCCGTAGGAAAGGACCGCCAGCCAGTCGTTGGCCTGCACGTTCTGCGGGAAACCACCGGAATGCCACCACAGCAACAGACCGAAAATCGTCAGCCCCATCGAGCCAAACGGCACCAGCCCGATCTCGACCTTATGCCCGGATAACCGCTCGCAAAGCAGCGAGCCCAGCGCGATGCCGATGGAGAACACGGTCAGGATCAGGGTAACGACCGTTTCGTCGCCATACATCCATTCCTTGGCATAGGCCGGGATCTGCGTCAGGTAGATCGCCCCCACGAACCAGAACCACGAGTTGCCGACAATCGAGCGCGAAACCGCAGGCGTTTGCCCCAGCCCCATGCGCAAGGTCGCCCATGACTGGGTGAAGATGTTCCAGTTGAGCTTCATCTCCGGCGAGGCGGCATCGGCGCGCGGGATACCGAAGCTGGCCAGGAACCCCAGGCAGGCGACCAGCACGATGGCAGCCGCCACCACCCAGGCATAGTGCGAAGAAGACATCATCACACCCGCGCTGATGGTGCCGGCCAGAATCGCCAGAAAGGTACCCATCTCGACCAGCGCGTTGCCGCCGACCAGTTCGCTCTCGCGCAGGTGCTGGGGCAGGATCGAATACTTGACCGGTCCGAACAGCGCCGAATGCGTGCCCATGGCAAACAGCGCCGCCAGCATCAATTCAAGGTGATCGAACAGAAAGCCCGCAGCCCCGACCGCCATGATGACGATCTCGCCGAACTTGATAATGCGGATCAGCGTGTCCTTGGGGTACTTCTCGCCGAACTGCCCGGCCAGCGCCGAGAACAGGAAGAACGGCAGGATGAACAGCAAGGCACACAGATTGACGTAGATCGAACGATCCCCGTCAATGCTCAGCTTATAGAGGATGGCGAGGATCAATGACTGCTTGAAAATATTGTCATTGAACGCCCCGAGGGACTGCGTGATGAAAAACGGCAGGAAACGGCGTTTCCCGAGCAAGCTGAATTGTGACTGTTGGCTCATCGTCCGTGGTCCTGAGAGGCTGGGGTGAACTGACGTAGCCGCCAATCCGAGGCACATTGAAGACGTAACGCCGCCGAATGTCGATAGGACATTTCTTTTTACAAAACACCCCGCACCATTTTTCATCGTTACGGGCGTTTGCGTAACAGCTGCGACACCGCGCCACGCTCGACCTTGGTCGACAAAGACGAAGCGCGGCCATCGTGCGAGACTGCGCGCTATCAATACGGTGTGGAATTTCATATGTCGCTGTCCAGCGGGCTGATTGCGGCCGTTGCCTTGTCCTATATGGCCATCATGTTTGCTATCGCCTTTTACGGCGACCGCTACAGCGCATCGCTGCGCCCGACAATGCGCGCCTGGGTCTACAGCCTGTCGCTGGCAGTGTATTGCACCAGTTGGACGTTTTTCGGCGCGGTGGGTCAGGCGGCCGAACAGCTGTGGTCTTTCCTGCCGATTTATCTGGGGCCTATCGTGCTGATGGTGCTGGCGCCCTGGGTGCTGCAGAAGATGGTGCTGATCAGCAAGCAGGAAAACATCACCTCAATTGCCGACTTCATCGCAGCACGCTACGGCAAGTCCCAGTCACTGGCGGTCATGGTCGCGCTGATCTGTCTGATCGGCATGCTGCCGTATATCGCGCTGCAACTGAAAGGCATCGTGCTGGGCGTGAATATCCTGATTGGTGCCGTGGCTGATTCCACCGGCACCCGCGCTCAGGACACCGCGCTGGTGGTGTCGCTGATTCTGGCGCTGTTCACCATCGTCTTCGGTGCACGCAATCTGGATGTGACCGAACACCATCGCGGTATGGTGCTGGCGATTGCCTTCGAAGCACTGGTCAAGCTGTTTGCCTTCATGGCGGTCGGCGTGTTCGTCACGTTCGGTCTGTATGACGGTTTTGATGACCTGTTCAATCAGGCCAAACTTGCGCCACGCCTCGAGGAATACTGGCAAGACACGATCAACTGGCCGTCGATGTTCGTGCAGACCGGTGTGGCGATGATGGCGATTGTCTGCCTGCCGCGACAGTTTCACGTCACGGTGGTCGAAAACATCGAGCCTCAGGACCTGAATCTCGCCAAATGGGTGTTCCCGGCCTATCTGGCACTGGCTGCATTGTTCGTCGTGCCAATTGCGCTGGCCGGACAAATGCTGCTGCCCGCCTCCATGCTGCCCGACTCATTCGTGATCAGTCTGCCCCTGGCGCACGCTCATCCGTCACTCGCCCTGCTGGCCTTCATCGGCGGCGCATCGGCGGCAACCGGCATGGTAATCGTCGCCTGCGTGGCGCTGTCGACGATGATATCCAACGACATGCTGCTGCCGTGGCTGTTAAGACGCAAAAACACCGAAAGGCCGTTCGAAGCGTTTCGTCACTGGATGCTCTCGGTAAGGCGCATCAGCATTGTGATGATTCTCCTGCTGGCCTATGTCAGCTACCGGATGCTGGGTTCGACGGCCAGCCTGGCGACTATCGGCCAGATCGCCTTTGCCGCGATCACTCAGTTGGCACCGGCCATGTTCGGAGCGCTGTACTGGAAGCAGGCTAACCGGCGTGGTGTCTTTGCAGGCCTGGCGGCGGGTATCTTCATCTGGTTCTACACCCTGGTGCTGCCGGTCGCGGCGCATGGCATGGGCTGGTCGCTGAGCAATTTCCCGCTACTGTCCTGGCTGCACAGCAACCCGTTCGACCTGCCGATCTCGCCGATGACTCAGGGCGTGGTGCTGTCGATGGCCGGCAACTGCACGCTGTTCGCCTGGGTGTCGATGTTGTCGAGAACCCGAGTGGCGGAGCACTGGCAGGCAGGTCGTTTCATTGGTCAGGAAACCCAGGGACGCGACTTCAGCCGACCGCTGCTTGCCGTCCAGATAGAAGACCTGCTCAGCCTCTCGGCGCGTTTTGTCGGTGAAGACCGGGCACGTCAGAGCTTCATTCGCTTCGCCTACAGACAAGGCAAGGGTTTCAACCCCAGCCTGAATGCCGATGGAGAGTGGATCGCGCATACCGAGCGGCTGCTGGCTGGCGTGCTCGGCACTTCCTCGACCCGCGCCGTGGTCAAGGCCGCTATCGAAGGGCGCGATATGCAGCTGGAAGACGTCGTACGCATCGCCGACGAAGCGTCCGAAGTTTTGCAGTTCAACCGTGCACTGTTGCAGGGTGCCATCGAAAACATTACCCAAGGCATCAGTGTGGTGGATCAGTCCTTGAGGCTGGTGGCCTGGAACCGCCGCTACCTCGAGCTGTTCAATTACCCCGAAGGCCTGATTGGCGTCGGCCGGCCGATCGCCGACATCATTCGCTACAACGCCGAACGCGGGCTGTGCGGGCCGGGTGAGGCTGAAGTTCACGTGGCGCGACGCCTGCACTGGATGCGTCAGGGCCGCGCGCACACCTCGGAGCGACTGTTCCCCAACGGTCAGGTGATCGAGCTGATCGGCAATCCGATGCCCGGCGGCGGTTTCGTCATGAGCTTCACCGACATCACCGCGTTTCGTGCCGCCGAACAGGCCCTCAAAGGCGTCAATGAAAGCCTTGAGCAGCGTGTCGCCGCACGTACCCACGAGTTGTCGCAGCTCAATCAGGCGCTGACCGAGGCCAAGGGCACCGCCGAAGCCGCCAACGAATCGAAAACCCGCTTTCTGGCCGCCGTCAGCCATGACCTGATGCAGCCGCTGAATGCTGCAAGACTGTTTTCTGCAGCGCTGTCGCATCAGCAGGACGGCATTTCCAGCGACGCCCAGCAACTGGTCCAGCATCTGGACAGCTCGTTGCGTTCTGCCGAAGACCTGATCAGCGACCTGCTGGACATCTCGCGCCTGGAAAACGGCAAGATCACCCCGGACCGCCAACCGTTCCCGCTCAACGCGCTGTTTGACACCTTGGGCGCCGAATTCAAAGCGCTGGCCCAGGAGCAGGGTCTGAGTTTTCGTTTCAGAGGCAGTTCACTGCGCGTCGACAGTGATATCAAGCTATTGCGCCGGGTCCTGCAAAACTTTCTGACCAATGCTTTCCGCTATGCCAAAGGCCCTATTCTGCTGGGTGTCAGACGTCACGGCGGCAGCCTGAGCCTTGAGGTCTGGGACCGCGGGCCGGGCATCCCCGAAGACAAGCGCCAGGTGATCTTCGAAGAATTCAAACGCCTCGACAGCCACAAGACTCACGCGGCCAAGGGGCTGGGCCTGGGGCTGGCGATTGCCGATGGTTTGTGTCGCATTCTCGAGCACCCTTTGCAGGTGCGTTCGTGGCCTGGCAAAGGCAGCGTTTTCAGCGTGCGCGTGCCACTGGCAGCAGCCCCGGCGACAATGCCCGATACGCTGCCGGATGTCAGCCGACCCGCGCTGAACGGCACGCAGGTGCTGTGTGTCGACAATGAAGACAGCATCCTGATCGGCATGAACAGCCTGTTGTCACGCTGGGGTTGTCAGGTGTGGACCGCTCGCAGTCGCCTGGAATGCGAAGCGCTGCTGAACAATGGCGTCAGGCCGCAGATTGCGTTGGTGGATTACCATCTGGATGAGGGCGAAACCGGTACTGAACTGATGGCCTGGCTACGAACCCGCCTGGGTCAACCGGTGCCGGGCGTGCTCATCAGCGCTGATGGCCGTCCGGAGTTGATTGCTCAGGTGCATGCAGCAGGACTCGATTACCTGCCCAAACCGGTCAAACCCGCAGCGCTGCGAGCGTTGTTGAGCCGGCATGTGAATCTGGACTGAGAAAGGGCTGACGGTTGTTCGCCGTGACAGCGAACAACCGGATCAAAGCGGTTGCTTAACCAAACAACCAGTAGCCCAGCAACGTCAGCACCACCACCGCCAGTACAGGCCGCAAAATGCGGTAGGCCTTGGGGTTGGCGCGCTTGAACTGCTTGACCTTGCCACTGAAGCCGTCGCTGAAGCGCTTGCTGAACGCATACGCCTGATTGATCCCGCCGACACGCTCGTCATCCAGATTCTGCGGCGCGGTTGCGCGGCCCAGAAACGCACTGACGCTGCGGTTCACACGCGTCATGAAGCGGTTGGTCAGCGGACGCTCGACGTCACAGAACAGAATCACCCGGGTCTGCGGCGTTTCATTCTTGACCCAGTGCACGTAGGTCTCGTCGAACATCACGTCCTGGCCATCACGCCAGGCGTATTCCTTGCCATCGACAAAGATCCGGCACTCATCGGAATTCGGCGTAGACAGCCCCAGGTGATAACGCAGGGAACCGGCAAACGGATCGCGGTGCGGGTTGAGGTGGCTGCCGCCCGGCAACAGCGCGAACATCGCGCCTTTGACGTTGGGAATGCTGTTGACCAGCTCAACGGTCTTCGGGCACAGCGCTTCGGCAGATGGCAGTGCCTTGTCATACCATTTCAGATAAAAACGCTTCCAGCCCTTCTTGAAGAACGAGCCGAAACCGGCGTCGTTATTCTTCTCGGCCGCACGAATGTAGCCTTCATCGAACAGGTGCATGGCTTCGTCGCGAATGGTTTCCCAGTTGTCCTTGAGGATATCCAGCTCAGGGAATTTGCTGCGATCCAGATACGGCTCGGACGGCACACGGGAAAACAGGTACATCAGTGCGTTATAAGGCGCGAACAATGCCGAATGGTTGACGAACTGCCGCAACAGGGGCAGCCGGGCCCGACCGCGCAAATGAACGTACAGCGTGCTGCCCAGAAACAGCATCAGGATCGATGCCTTGGCAACAAATGAAAGGGTCATGAAGCTCTCCTTGAAGCGGGCAGATAACGCCAAACGTCACGCGGGCAGTACTGATGCATGATTCTGAATGAAGGACCGCAAGCACCGGACGAACAGAGATAATCGTCCGGTGACGCGTAAGCTGGCCATCATAAACCCTTGCGTTGCCCGCATGAAGTGCACACTTGCGAAGATGTGTTACTGAGAAAGCTCCTGATCGGTAAACAGGTCGCTGAACAGCATGCTGGACAGGTAACGTTCGCCAGAGTCAGGCAGGATCACCACGATAGTCTTGCCCTGCATCTCCGGTTTTTCAGCCAGACGAACGGCTGCCGCCATGGCCGCGCCGCAGGAAATACCACAGAGAATGCCCTCCTCCTGCATCAGACGCCGGGCCATGGCCTTGGACTCTTCATCGGTGACACGCTCTACCCGGTCGACAATCGACAGATCGAGGTTTTTCGGAATGAAACCGGCACCGATGCCTTGAATCTTGTGCGGGCTGGGTTTGATCTCTTCACCGGCCATCGCCTGGGTGATAATCGGCGAACCGTCTGGCTCGACCGCAACCGACAGGATCGGCTTGCCTGCGGTGTGCTTGATATAGCGGGAAATACCGGTGATAGTCCCGCCAGTCCCGACGCCTGCCACCAGTACGTCGATAGCGCCGTCGGTGTCCGCCCAGATTTCAGGGCCGGTGGTCTTTTCATGGATGGCCGGGTTGGCCGGGTTCTCGAACTGTGCGGGCATGAAGTATTTTTCCGGATCGCCCGCCAGCAGCTCTTCTGCCTTGGCAATCGCGCCTTTCATCCCCTTTGCCGGTTCAGTCAACACCAGTTCGGCACCCAGCGCCTTGAGTACCTTGCGACGTTCTATGCTCATGGAAGCGGGCATGGTGAGCATCAATTTGTAACCACGGGCGGCGGCAACGAATGCCAGGCCAATCCCGGTATTGCCCGAGGTCGGTTCGACGATGGTCATGCCAGGCTTGAGTTTGCCGCTGCTTTCAGCGTCCCAGATCATGTTGGCGCCGATACGGCACTTGACGGAGTAGCCCGGATTACGTCCTTCGATCTTGGCCAGAATCGTGACACCGCGGGGCGCAATACGATTGATCTGCACCAGCGGCGTATTACCGATGGAATGGGCGTTATCAGCGTAGATACGGCTCATGAAAGTGTCCTTGTGCACATCGGTTAAAGACCCAAAGCCTATGCCGCCAGCCTTGGGGCGTCCAGTCTGACCGAACGGATGACCGCGTGCGTAGTCAATCCCTCATTGAAACAGGAGACTCATGTCATGAAACGTCGCTACAGCTGGCCGCTATGGACCATGGCCGCTCTGGTAGTTCTGCTGATCGCGGTCAATATCGCCTTGCCCTATCTGGTGCGCGACTATCTGAACGACAAACTGGCCGACATGGGCGACTACCGAGGTGAGATCACCGACGTAGACCTCGCACTATGGCGAGGGGCTTACCGGATCAAGGGACTGAAGATCGTAAAGACCGATGGCAAGGTCCCGGTGCCCTTTTTCGACGCACCGATGATCGAACTGGCTGTCAGCTGGCATTCACTCTGGTATGACCATGCAGTGGTCGCGAAAGCCCTCTTCACCGGCCCGCAGATCAACTTCGTGGACGGCGGCAGCAAGCAGAACTCGCAGACCGGTCAGGGCACCGACTGGCGTACCCAGATGGACAAGCTGCTGCCCATCACCCTCAACGAATTGCGCATCGATAACGGGCGCATCACGTTCAATAACTTCAACTCCACGCCCAAGGTAAAAATCGAGGCGGATCAGGTCAATGCCAGCATCTATAACCTGACCAACGTGGTCGACGTGGAAGGCAACCGCGATGCCGAGTTCAAGGGCAAGGCACGTCTGCTGGGCCATGCCGACCTGGAGAGCACCGCCAGATTCGATCCGTTCAGCAACTTTGAAGATTTCGACTTCAAACTGCGCGCCACCGGCATTCAGCTCAAGAAGCTCAACGACTTCTCGTCGGCGTATGGCAAGTTCGATTTCAACGCCGGCGATGGCGATGTGGTGATTGAAGCGCAGGCCGACAAAGGCCAGCTCAAGGGCTATATAAAGCCGCTGCTGCGCAACGTGGACGTGTTCAACTGGCAGCAGGACGTCGAGAACAAGGACAAGGGCGTTTTCCGCTCGATCTGGGAAGCGCTGGTCGGCACCAGCGAAACCGTATTGAAAAACCAGCGGGAAAACCAGTTCGCCACCCGTGTCGATCTGAGCGGCAGCGTCCATCAGCAGGACATCAGCGGCTTCCAAGCGTTTCTGCAGATCCTGCGCAATGCTTTCGTGCAGGCATTCAATGCGCGTTATGAGAGCAGCAAGGGGTCTTAGTGGTCCTTTTTATCCACGGAATAAACACCCCGCTCCTCGGCGGCATGTGCCTGTTGCTGCAATGCATCCCAGCCCAGGCAAGCCAGCGCAAGGGTACGTGGCGTAGCTTCGCGAGAGTTGCTGTAGCGAGTGATGCTGCGAGGGCTGACACCCAATGCCTGTGCGGCCTTAGCCAAGGGCAAACCCGTGCGGGCACGCCACCCGATGAAAATACGCGTGTTTTCGTCGGTGGCAGCTTGAGCCTGAGCGTCGAGATACAGGGTATCCGCACCGATCTGGATATCCAGTTCAGGCCATTCAACCGTCCAGCCATCATCGCCCACTTGGGCGTGGGCAAAGGCTTCAGCAGCAATCAGGGGTCGTAACCCCGGAAAAGCCTGCACATCAGCGCTCATGTCGAGGACGAATTGTTGATCGTCGATGAATGTCAGGGCCAGCCGGTATCCGGACTGCGCCTGAACATCCCTGAGCCGGGGTCGTTTCATGGATGCCATCGTTTCCACTCCTCCATCAGTTCGTCGCGGTGAATTCGTATCCATTCGAGAGCTTCCTTAAGCACAACAGTCGGGGCATGTCCGCGCATGGGCTCTACGAGCTCAAGGCAAATCAGTACATCCAGACCACCACCGGTCAGATGCACATGCGGCGGCAGGTGGTCTTTTTCCCTCAACTGAATCCTGTATTTATCCCTGAATCTGTATTTAGTCGACATGAAGCGTATGGTATAGCCAAATTAGCCATACCAAAAGCAGCGTTACAATTTCGACCCGGTCACTGCGTGACGCCCCATTCAAGAACTGAATGAGGCGTCTGCGTTCACAGCCGTCCGGCAGCCACGTTATAGTTCCGGCATTGCTTGCCCCTGTTACGGTGTGCGCACCGGCAGGCTGCGCCTACCCACGTGAAAAGGATTGATCATGAAGTTCGAAGGCACCCCGGCATACGTCGCCACTGACGATCTCAAGCTGGCGGTCAACGCGGCAATCACGCTGGAGCGTCCGCTGTTGGTCAAGGGCGAGCCCGGCACCGGCAAGACCATGCTGGCCGAGCAAATGGCCGAGTCCTTTGGCGCGAAGCTGATCACCTGGCATATCAAGTCCACTACCAAGGCGCATCAGGGCCTCTACGAATACGATGCCGTCAGCCGTCTGCGTGACTCTCAATTGGGCGTGGACAAAGTCCACGACGTACGTAACTACCTGAAAAAGGGCAAGCTCTGGGAAGCCTTCGAGTCCGATGAGCGGGTCATTTTGCTGATCGACGAGATCGACAAGGCCGACATCGAGTTCCCCAACGACCTGTTGCAGGAACTCGACAAGATGGAGTTCTACGTCTACGAAATCGATGAAACGATCAAGGCCAAAAAGCGCCCGATCATCATCATTACCTCCAACAACGAAAAGGAATTGCCGGACGCCTTCCTGCGTCGCTGCTTCTTCCACTACATCGCCTTCCCGGACCGTGCCACCCTGCAACGCATCGTCGACGTGCATTACCCGGACATCAAGAAAGACCTGGTGAGCGAAGCGCTGGACGTGTTTTTCGACGTGCGCAAAGTGCCGGGCCTGAAGAAGAAGCCCTCCACGTCCGAACTGGTGGACTGGCTGAAGCTGCTGATGGCCGACAACATCGGTGAAGCCGTACTGCGTGAGCGCGACCCGACCAAGGCGATCCCGCCGCTGGCCGGGGCGCTGGTCAAGAATGAACAGGATGTGCATTTGCTTGAGCGTCTGGCGTTCATGAGCCGCCGCGGCAACCGTTGAGCGCGTCCATCAACCCCGTTACGTAAAAGGGCGACAGCCATGCTGCTCAACCTGTTCAACGAAATGCGCGCGGCCAAAGTGCCGGTGTCTCTGCGTGAACTGCTGGACCTGATCAATGCGCTGAAACAGCGGGTTATCTTTGCCGATATCGATGAGTTCTACTTTCTTGCGCGCACGATTCTGGTCAAGGACGAGCGCCATTTCGACAAATTCGACCGGGCCTTCGGTGCGTATTTCAAAGGTTTGGAAAATCTCGACGATCATTTGCAGGCATTGATCCCTGAAGACTGGCTGCGCAAAGAGTTCGAGCGCTCACTGAGTGACGAGGAACGCGCGCAAATTCAGTCCCTCGGCGGCCTCGACAAGCTGATCGAGGAATTCAAGAAGCGTCTGGAAGAACAGAAGGAACGCCACGCGGGTGGCAACAAATGGATCGGCACAGGCGGCACCAGCCCTTTCGGCTCGGGGGGCTATAACCCTGAAGGCATTCGTGTCGGCGACGCAGGGGAACGCAAGGGCAAGGCAGTCAAGGTCTGGGATCAGCGCGAATATAAAAACCTGGACGATCAGGTCGAACTGGGTACGCGCAATATCAAGGTGGCCCTGCGCCGTCTGCGCAAGTTTGCCCGCCAAGGCGCTGCGGATGAACTGGACATCGACGGCACCATTGATCACACAGCTCGCGATGCGGGCCTGCTGAACATTCAAATGCGCCCTGAGCGGCGCAACACCATCAAATTATTGCTGCTGTTCGACATCGGTGGTTCGATGGACGCACACGTCAAGATCTGCGAAGAGCTGTTCTCGGCCTGCAAGACCGAGTTCAAGCATATGGAGTATTTCTACTTCCATAATTTCATCTACGAATCGGTGTGGAAGAACAACCTGCGCCGCGGTTCAGAGCGAACCGCCACGCAAGACCTGCTGCACAAGTACGGCGCAGACTACAAAGTGATTTTCATCGGCGACGCTTCGATGGCACCGTATGAAATCACCCAGCCCGGTGGCAGCGTCGAACACTGGAATGAAGAAGCAGGCTATGTATGGATGCAGCGCTTCATGGCCAAATTCAAGAAGATCATCTGGATCAATCCCTACCCCAAGGATGCCTGGGACTACACCACGTCCACGCATATCGTGCGCGACCTGATTGAAGGGCAAATGTACCCGCTAACCCTGCGCGGCCTGGAAGAAGGCATGCGTCATCTGGCGAAATAAGCATGACGGGCGCGTGCTGACTCTACGCAACGCCCGTTGTCGTTATTACCGTATCCAGCGATCAGCGCCAGTCCCGCTCAAGTTGCGGCTTGCGTCGTCCACCGTGAATCACCCAGCCGAGTAACAGCCCAACGCTTTCCACCACAAGGGCCAGCAGCAATGCACTGATGATGCCCCAGGCAATGACTTCGGGGGCCAGCAGAACTTGCCACGTATAACCGTTGAACGTTTCCCGGCGAATATCCGCATCGGCTGACGTGACGACGAACAGGGCCTTGGAATACCAAGGCCCCTGGAGCCCAAGCCACTGACGCTCAAGGATGTGGGTACGGCTCATCAACGTATCGATGTTGTCCGCATCGGCTCGGAAAACCGGGTCTTCGCTGCTGCGATAGTGTTGGATCAGCGCTTGTATATCGCCCTTGAAGAACTGCTGCGCAGTAGCGGTGTAGCCCTTGACGGCCTGTTGCGCCTCGATCAGATGCGCTTCGACACGCTTGCTGTAATCACTGATGAACCCGGGAATCTGTACCCCGAACAGCAGGCCCATGGTGAACAGGACCAATCGCAGATAACTTCGCAGCATCAATATCCCTCTTCTTTTTTATCCAATGTGCCGGTGGAGGCGCTGTTACTGCACTGCTGTCTCGACCGAGCCTTGCGCCACGCACTCACCCTTGCGCCACAGGCTCCACTGGCCCGGCTCATAGCGCTTCCAGTTTTCGTTCTCGGTCAATGGCTCGGTGGCGATCACAGTCACCACGTCGTGCGGCGTTGTTTCAGCCTGAAAATCGACAATCACGTCTACATCTTTCAACCTCGCCGGGCCGAACGGCGCGCGCCGGGTGATCTGGACCAGTTTGGTACTGCAAAAGCAAAACAGCCAGTCGCCATCGCTCAACAGGCAGTTGAACACGCCTTTACTACGGTATTCAGTGCAGGCCTGGATCAGTGAAGGTAGTAATTGCTCAACCTCAACCGGCTCGGGAAAGGCTTCGCGAACGCGATTGAGCAGGTCGCAGAATGCAGCTTCGCTGTCGGTATCGCCCACCGGCCTGTAAAAAGTGGCACCGGGGGTGAAATCGGCTAGCTGACCATTGTGCGCAAAGCACCAGTTGCGACCCCAGAGTTCACGCACGAAAGGATGAGTGTTGGACAGGCAGACCTTGCCGACGTTGGCCTGACGAATATGGCCAATCACCACTTCGCTCTTGATCGGATAGCGCTGCACCAGTTGTGCAACTTCTGATTCACTGCTGGCTGCCGGGTCCTGAAACAAGCGCAGGCCGCGACCCTCGTAGAAGGCAATGCCCCAGCCATCGCGATGCGGACCAGTACGCCCGCCACGCTGCATCAGCCCGGTAAAGCTGAAGACTATGTCGGTCGGGACATTGGCGCTCATGCCCAGTAGTTCACACATGCTCAGGTTCTCGCTTCAAGACGTTTTGCAGCAGGGCATGCGCCGACAATGACGGCGCATGCCAACGAAGCGGGATCTACAACCGCGGTTCGACCCGTGCAGCCCTGGTCGGAGGAAGCGGCGCAGCGGATTTGCGAGGGTAGCGATCGTCCTCGGCAAACGGTTCGTCAGTGGAGTCTGTGTCGGCAGGCTGAGCGACGGGCCGGGGCTGGCGAGCCTTGCGGCTGCGCTCGATCGGCCAGCGGATGAGCACGAACAGCGCGTACGCAGCAAAGGCGAACATGCCATACATGGCCAGATCCGACACAGCGGTCCAGACATTGCTGCCGACCTTGAACATCAGGTCGAGCGCGGTGATCGCCACGGCGGGCGCCATCGCATCCTTGGCAGGGTCGACCATGGTCGGCGTAAACAGCAGCACCGCGACTGCTACCAGCAACGGTTCCTTGAGATAACGCCACATCCAGCGGGTCATCAGGAACCATACCAGCAGGCAACCCAACGCGGCGAAGGCGTAGACGCTCCAGGCGATCAGATAGTCGTTTTCGGTCATGACGTCCGTGGTAAGGCAGGTAAAGAGGCGCTTATGATAACGGCTTTTGCCTGACGCGGCTTGCCTCGCTTCAGTAATCGGTTCAGCGTGTACCGAATTTCCATGATTGATGCCTAAACAGAGAGCCCAGCATGTCCTTCTCGAATGCAACCTCCAGCGCCCCGATTGCTCGCAAGGCCGACGGTTCCGATCCCTATGCCTGGCTACAGAACCGCGACACTGACGAGGTGCTCGACTACCTCAAGGCGGAAAATGCCTGGCAGGAGCAGCAACTGGCAGAGCAGACCGGGTTGCGCGAAAACCTGTTTCAGGAGATCAAGGGCCGTATCCTCGAAACCGATCTGTCACTGCCCTCCCCTTGGGGGCCGTACCTTTATTACACGCGCACCACACAAGGCGATGAATACGCCCGTCACTATCGCTGCCCGCGCCCGGCCGACGACTCCAACACGGTGGACGAAAGCCGTGAAGAACTGTTGCTGGACCCGAACGCGATGGCCGATGGCGGCTTCTTTTCGCTGGGTGCGTTCAGCATCAGCCCCGACCATCAGCGCCTGGCCTACAGCCTGGACACCAGTGGCGACGAGGTGTACCAGCTTTACGTCAAGGAACTGAGCACCGGCCAGATCAGCAGCCTGCCGTTTGAAGACTGCGACGGCAGCATGACCTGGGCCAACGACAGCCAGACCCTGTTTTTCGGTGAGCTGGACGAAACCCACCGCCCCGGCAGGCTGCATCGCCACACATTGGGCAATGCATCGGCAGAGCTGGTGTTCGACGAGCCGGACGGCCGATTCTTCCTGCACTGCTTCCGTAGCAGTTCCGAACGCCAACTGATCATTCTGCTCAACAGCAAAACCACCAGCGAAGCCTGGGTGCTGGATGCCGATCATCCGCAACAGGCCTTCACCTGCCTCGCGCCGCGCAGCGAAGGGCATGAGTATTATCCGGATCACGGCCTGCTCAATGGTGTGTGGAGCTGGTTCATCCGCAGCAATCAGAGCGGCATCAACTTCGCGCTGTATCACGCAGCGGAACACGCCAGTGGCGCCCCGGCTCGCGAAGACTGGCAGACCCTGGTTGCACACGACGACAAGGTCATGCTCGAAGGCGTGAGCCTCAACGCCAAGGCCGTCAGTCTGAGCCTTCGCGAGGGCGGCCTGCCGATCATCGAAGTACGCCCGCAGGATCTGCCCGCCTATCGCGTGCAGTTGCCCGACGCCGCCTACAGCCTGTATGTGCAGGACACCCTGGAGTTCGACAGCGACAGAATTCGCCTGCGCTACCAGTCGCTGAACCGTCCGGCCCAGGTGCGTCAACTGACCCTGGCCAGCGGCGAGCAGGTAGTACTCAAGGAAACGCCGGTGCTGGGCACCTTCGACGCCGATGCCTACGTCAGCCAGCGTTTGTGGGCCACCGCCAGTGACGGCACTCAGGTGCCGATCAGCCTGGTGGTCAAGCGCGAACTGGCCGGCAAAGCGAACCCGCTGTATCTGTACGGCTACGGTGCCTACGGCGAGAGCCTCGACCCGTGGTTTTCCCACGCGCGCCTGAGCCTGCTCGAGCGTGGCGTGGCGTTTGCCATCGCCCATGTACGCGGCGGCGGCGAGCTGGGCGAGGCCTGGTATCGCAATGGCAAGCAGGAGCATAAACAGAACACCTTCGGCGACTTCATTGCCTGCGCCGAACATCTTGTTGCCCAGGGCCTGACCAGTGCCGAACAGCTTGTGATCAGCGGTGGCAGCGCTGGTGGCCTGCTGATCGGTGCCGTGCTCAACCAGCGACCCGAGCTGTTCAAGGCAGCGATTGCCGAAGTACCGTTCGTCGATGTGCTGAACACCATGCTCGATCCGGACCTGCCGTTGACCGTTACCGAATACGACGAATGGGGAAACCCGCAGGAGCCTGAGGTCTATGAGCGAATAAAGGCCTACGCGCCTTATGAGAACGTCAGCGCTCAGGCGTACCCGGCCATGCTGGTCATCGCCGGGTACAACGACAGCCGTGTGCAGTATTGGGAAGCCGCCAAATGGGTGGCGAAGTTACGCGCCCGCAAAACCGACGACAATCTGCTGCTGCTCAAGACAGAACTGGGTGCCGGACACGGCGGCATGAGTGGACGCTATCAAGGGTTGCGTGACGTGGCGCTGGAGTACGCGTTTATCTTCAAAGTATTGCAGATCGCCGAATGAACTTGGCGTGAAACACCTGTCTTACTAGCATCGGGGGGCACGGAGCTGCCCCCTTCGTATCAGGATTGAAAGACCGAACCATGTCAGAACCATTGTCCAACCTGAACAACGCCATACGCGACATGCTGCTGGACTGCGGCCTGTTCGACACGCTGCTGCCCGGCGACTTCGTGACCGTAGCCGGGTATTTCAGCATTACCGACATCGAAAAAGGCGAGACCATCTTTGCCGAGGGCGATGCCGGGACATTCATGTGCATCATTCATCAAGGCACCGTGTCCGTGCAGAAACTTGCTGCAGACGGCCAACAGGTCGACATTGCCGTTCTGCGTCGCGGGCGGGCATTCGGAGAAATGGCTGTACTGGATGGCGAACGTCGCTCAGCCAGTTGTATCGCGGCCACCCATTGCCAGTTATTGAACCTGGGACGCGACTCTCTGGACAAGATGCTCGACGAAGCGCCGAAAATCGCCGCCAAGATCATTCGTGCCCTGGCCATCTCGTTGTCCAGGCGCCTGCGCATGGTCGACGGCCAATTACTGTCTCAGCAGGTGTGAGTTTGCCCATCTGGCGCTAAACTTGCCGATATTCCGCTTTCAATGCGCACACGCACAGGTGACACCATGAGCACGGCCAATCCTCCTTCCCATACTGCCAAGCTGGACCGCATTCTGGCCGACGCCCAGCGCGACCGCGAGATGGGCTACCGCGACAAGGCGTTGCGCATGTACCCGCATGTTTGCGGCCGTTGCGCCCGCGAGTTCGCTGGCAAACGCCTCAGCGAACTGACCGTGCACCACCGCGACCACAACCACGACAACAATCCGCAGGACGGTTCCAACTGGGAGCTGCTGTGCCTGTATTGCCACGACAACGAGCACTCGCGCTACACCGATCAGCAGTACTTCGCCGATGGCTCCCTGGGCAGTCCGAAAACCGCCAAGGCGACCCACAACCCGTTCGCCGCGCTGGCAGGTTTGATGAAGAAGGACGAGTAACCCGGCACTTTCCCGCAACTGCACCTCCCCGCCCTACCCGCGCAGTCTTCGGCCTGCGGCCAACCGACTGACCGGATATTTCGCCATGCCCTCCCGTACCTCAAGACGAACCTTTGTGAAAGGGCTTGCCGCCAGTGGCATCCTCGGCGGCCTGGGGCTGTGGCGCAGTCCGGCATGGGCAGTTCCGAACCCGGGTCAGCCGGCCGGGCTGTCCGGTACCGAGTTCGACCTGTTTATAGGCGAAACCCAGGTCAATATCACCGGTAATACCAGAACCGCGATGGCGATCAACGGCGGTATTCCAGGCCCGCTGTTGCGCTGGCGCGAAGGCGATACGGTGACCATCAGGGTAAAAAACCGTCTCGCCGAAACCACCTCGATCCACTGGCACGGCATCATTCTGCCCACCAACATGGACGGCGTGCCGGGGTTGAGCTTCGACGGTATCGCGCCCGATGGCATGTACGTCTATCGCTTCAAGGTCAAACAGAACGGCACCTATTGGTACCACAGCCACTCGGGCTTGCAGGAACAGTCGGGGGTTTACGGGCCGCTGGTGATCGACGCCAAAGAGCCTGAGCCATTCGAGTACGACCGCGAACACGTGATCATGCTCAGCGACTGGACCGACGAAGAGCCGCTTCAACTGATGAAGACGCTCAAGAAACAGTCCGATTACTACAACAATAACAAGCGCACCGTCGGCGATTTCATCAACGACGTCGGTGAGAAAGGCTGGAGCGAGACCACTGGTGATCACTGGATGTGGGCGAAAATGGGGATGGACCCGACCGACCTGGCGGATGTCAGCGGCGCGACCTACACCTACCTGATGAACGGCCAGGCCCCGGACATGAACTGGACAGGTCTGTTCAAGGCTGGCGAGCGGATTCGACTGCGCTTGATCAACGGCTCGGCCATGACGTATTTCGACGTGCGTATTCCGGGCCTGAAAATGACCGTAGTCGCCAGCGACGGTTTGCACGTCAAGCCAGTGACGGTCGATGAATTGCGCATCGCTGTGGCAGAAACCTTCGACGTGATCGTCGAGCCTGCCGAAGGTGCCTACACGCTGTTCGCCCAGTCGATGGACCGCACCGGCTACGCCCGCGGCACCCTGGCCAGCAGGCCAGGCTTGCAGGCCGTCGTCCCGCCCCTGGATCCACGACCATTGCTGAGCATGGATGATGTGGGCATGGCGGGTATGGATCATGGCAGCATGAACCACGGCGCAGCCCCGGCAATGGACGACATGTCAGGCATGGACCACGGCAAGATGGGCCATGACTCGATGCCCGGCATGGACCACAGCAAGATGCCGATGAAAGAAACACCTGCCATGCAGTCACACCCGGACAGCGAACAAAACAATCCGCTGGTCGACATGCAGGCCATGAGCACCTCGCCCAAACTCGACGATCCGGGCATAGGCCTCAGGAACAATGGCCGCAGAGTTCTGACTTACGCAGACCTGCGCAGCACCTTCGAAGACCCCGATGGCCGTGAGCCCAGCCGCACGATCGAGCTGCACCTGACCGGGCACATGGAAAAATTCGCCTGGTCGTTCGACGGTGTGAAGTTCTCGGACGCCAAACCGCTCATGCTCAAGTACGGCGAGCGAGTGCGTGTCGTGCTGGTCAACGACACGATGATGACTCACCCCATCCATCTGCACGGCATGTGGAGCGATCTGGAAGACGAAAACGGTCAGTTCATGGTGCGCAAACACACCATCGACATGCCTCCGGGTTCACGCCGCAGCTATCGCGTCACAGCTGACGCACTGGGCCGTTGGGCTTATCACTGTCACATGCTGTACCACATGGAAATGGGCATGTTCCGCGAAGTGCGGGTGGAAGAATGAGGATTTTACCGGTGAATGGATTGCGCAACTCGTCCTGCCTGCCAACCCTGCTGCTGACAGCAGGCCTGGCCATAACACCCTGGGCAACCACGCAGGCTGCCGGAATGGAAGGCATGGAAGGCATGGATCATGGCAGCCACTCGATGCCTATGGACGCCAGCGAGCACAATGCCGCCCCAATGCAGAGCCGGACACCAATCCCGCCTGTCACCGACGCCGACCGGGCTGCGGTGTACACCAGCCATAGCGGGCACCAGGTCCACGACAGCGCCATCAACAGTTACTTTCTGGCCGACAAGCTGGAATGGCAGGACGCAAACGACGGCAGCGCGCTGGCCTGGGACCTGTCCGGCTGGATTGGCGGTGATGTCGACCGCTTGTTATTGCGTTCAGAGGGCGAGCGCAGCAACGGCAAGACCGAGGAGGCGGAAGTCCAGGCGTTATGGGGTCATGCCGTCAGCTCATCGTGGGACGTAGTCGCCGGGGCACGCCAGGACTTCAAACCTGGCGCGCCACAAACCTGGGCGGCTTTCGGCCTGCAAGGGCAGGCGATTTCGGATCTTGATATCGAAGCCACGGCATTTATCGGTGAAGCCGGGCAGACCGCTGCGCGCCTGGAAGCCGACTACGACCTGTTGCTGACCAACAATCTTATTCTTCAGCCCACTGCCGAGCTGAATTTCTACGGCAAGAACGACCCGCAACGCGGCAATGGCTCGGGCCTGTCGACCAGTGAGTTCGGCCTTCGGCTGCGCTATGAAATCACCCCGCAATTCGCTCCTTACGTGGGCGTAACCTGGGATCGGTCCTACGGCAATACTGCCGATTACGCACGCGAAGACGGTGAGGACGTTGCCGACGCGCGGCTGGTCGTCGGTTTACGCATGTGGTTCTGAGCGTCGGAATTGAAAATGGCATTGCTCTGAAGCTGCCGTATAATCCGCGGTTTTCTTCAGAGCACCCTCCCCGTGGCCAATAAACGGTACGCCTGCATCGGTCTTTACAACCCCAAGTCCCCGGAAAATGTCGGCTCCGTCATGCGAGCGGCCGGCTGCTACGGCGTGGCGTCGGTGTTCTATACCGGTAAACGCTATGAGCGTGCGCGGGACTTCATCACCGACACCAAGAAAATCCATCAGGACATCCCGCTGATCGGCATCGAAGACCTCAAGAGCATTCTGCCGCTGGGTTGTATTCCGGTGGCCGTCGAACTGGTGGACGGTGCCCGTGCCCTGCCTGAATACACGCACCCTGACCGCGCGTTGTATATCTTCGGTCCGGAAGACGGCTCGCTCGATCAGGACATTCGCGACTGGTGTGAAGACGTGGTCTATATCCCGACCGAGGGCTGCATGAATCTGGCCGCAACCGTCAACGTCGTGCTCTACGACCGCATGGCCAAAGGCATCAATACCCGCTCGGGGCCACAGTTCGGTCGCGAGAAAATCGATCCGGCCAGCGACCGCTGACGGAAAAGCATTGAACCTGTGTCGCGGGCGAACAGTCAGTTTCTCTGAACCGGGTTACTACCTACTTCCTGCGAATTACCGCCTCATGGAGAGCCATCATGCGCGACACCCCGATTATCGAACGCATCGACACACCTGAACTGCTGCAGCGCAACCCTGATCAGAACGTCCACGGCTGGGAGCGCATTGGCTCACTGGCTGGCGGTGTACTGATGATGGGCAAAGGTGTCCGTCGTGGCGGCTTTCTGGGCCTGATCCAACTGGCCATCGGCGGCGCAGTGCTGGCTCGCGGCATCAGCGGTCACTGCTCGGCCAAAAGCCTGGTGGAAAAAGGTCGCAGCGACCTGCACAGCGCCCGCTCGACTATCGAACGTGCCGGTGCCCAGTTGAACAACCTGAAAGACGACGCCGAAAACGCGGTGAAAAACGCTGCCGTCAAAGGCGTGGAAGCGCTGACCGAGCCAAAGCCGGTCGTTTAAACGCTCAACCTGCGCGAAAGATCAGGTAATCCTCCCAGTCGTCTTCGGCCACGGTGTTCTCGCTGAGCATGCGGCCGGACTGGGAGATACGTTCGTGATGCACAGCCGTGCGATCACCACACACCAAATGATGCCAGAGCGGCAAATCCTTGCCCTCGCTGACCAGCCGGTAGCCGCAGGTCGGCGGTAGCCATTTGAATTCATCTGCCTGGCCAGGCGTCAGCTGAATACAGTCAGGCACCGACGCACGACGATTGGCGTAGTCGGAGCACTGGCAGGTCTTCAGGTCCAGCAGCTTGCAGGCGATCCGCGTGTAATAAACGCTGTTGTCTTCTTCGTCTTCCAGCTTCTGCAGGCAGCACAAGCCACAGCCATCGCACAACGATTCCCACTCTTCGGTGCTGAGCTGGTCAAGGGTCTTGCGAATCCAGAAGGGTTCAACTTTAGCGGCCATGGTTCGGACAACGGTATCGAAAATGAAAAGGCCGTCAGTCTAGAGGTACAAGGGGTGCGGGCCAAGCACTTGCGACTGCCGGTAGCCGGGACTTGTCAGCGACAGGGCAAAACAGTAGCGTTAACGGGTTTTCCAGTGCGCTCAAGCGATGCCTGCCGACCACGGCCCATCAAGCCACGCTCGTTTTCCACCTTCGCTATCAAGGACTTTCATGAGCACGAACCCTCGCATCGCCGATCACCCTATCGACCCGCAATTCACCGAACGCTGGTCGCCACGCGCGTTCAGCGGCGAAAGCATCGATCAGGAAACCCTGCTGAGCTTTTTCGAAGCCGCACGCTGGGCACCCTCAGCCTACAACACGCAGCCTTGGCGTTTTCTGTATGCACGTCGCGACACGCCTAACTGGGAGCGTTATCTGGGCCTGCTCAACGAGTTCAACCGCAACTGGGCGCAACATGCAGCAGCATTGGTGATCATCGTCTCCAAGACCACCTTCGTCGCACCAGGGGCAACCGAAGAAAGCCCGGCCTTGTGGCACACCTTCGATACCGGCTCGGCCTGGGGTTATCTTGCGCTGCAAGCGAGCCTGAGCGGCTGGCACACCCACGGCATGGCGGGCTTCGATCAGGACCTGACCCGCAAGGAGCTGAACATTCCCGAAGATTACGCACTGCACGCCGCGGTGGCCATTGGCAAGATCGGTGACAAGTCGACACTGCCGGAATACCTGCAAGGCCGCGAAGCACCTAGCCCGCGCAAGCCGCTGGCAGAACTGGCCGCTGAAGGTGATTTTTCGCTGTAACTGACTGTTCTCTGCAATCAATGCCAACGAGCCGACGCCTGAAATGTCGGCTCGTTTGGAACCGCTTCAATAACCTCGCGAAAAATCGACCTCTCCACGCAGTGCTTCTCCAGCCTGAAACGCCTTGAGGTTTTCAACGAAAAGCTCGGTCATGGCCACCGGCGATGTCGGGGCCGAACTATGACCGGTCAACAGCAGACCATAGGCCGTCCAGAATGGATGGCGCTGCGGCAAAGGCTCCTGACGGCACACGTCAATGACCGCACCGGCCAGATGGCCTTCCTTCAACGCCTCGACCAGATCTGCGTCCACAACCGCTACACCGCGCCCGACGTTGATGAACAACGCCGTTGGCTTGAAGCTGGCGAACAGCTTCGCGTCGTACAGGTCGTGTGTCTCAGGTGTATTGGGCAGCAGGTTGATGACGTAATCCATCTCGCCAAGCAGCCGCGTCATGTCTGACAGCGCTGTCACCTCGATGAACGGCGCCTGAGTGCGCTCACTGGAGGCCACGCCGTAGATCTGCACACCGAACGGCAATAGAAACTCGGCAACACGCTGGCCGATATCACCGGCGCCCACGATCAGTACCTTGCGACCAGACAGGCTCTGGCCAGTACGATTGTCCCACTTGCGCTCGACCTGACTCATCAAACGCGCCAGCACCTCACGCTCGTGGCCGAGCATGTAGGTCAAAACAAATTCAGCCATGACCTGACCGAAAATCCCGACTGCACGCGTCAGGCGATATTCGCGCGACAGGCTGTCGGCCAGCAGTGGCGTGATGCCTGCCCAGGTGGATTGCAGCCACTGAGGCTTGTGCCCTTGACGCAGCAGGTTGGCCATCAGATCCGGCTGTCCCAGCCAGACCGGGCAATCGCTGGCCATTCGCGACAGCTCGGCAGAGTCGCCCGTGCTGAAGACTTCCAGGTCAGGCGCAGCCTTGCGCAACAATTGGGTGTAAACGTGATAATCGTGCTCGGCAATCAGAACGCGCATGTTTCAAAAACCTTAAAAACAGGACAGGCAGCCCACGGCGATGTGGACTGCTTTACAACGTGAGCAACTATTACATCGGATCGTTGCGGCGCAGCAGCTCTTCCGGCAAATGTTCGATGTAGTCATCTTCGGCAGGGGGCATCTGCAGGTGATAACCCTGGCTGTCGAGATTATCCAGCACCACATTGATGTCCTCGCGCGACAGCGCACGCTCGGGGCTCAGGACCAGGTCGAATGCATGAACAGGCTTGCCAAACGCGACCAGCAGTTCAGGCGGCACGCGTTTGAGGACATCGCTTTTCAAGACGTAAAGGTACATCTCGTTTCTTTTCGGGCTGCGATAAATCGAGCAGATACGCTTCAAGACTGTTCTCCGGGGGTGGCCAGGCTGTCCAGCAGCGCCTGCCCCATCAACTCGCGACGCCAGCCACGCAGCGAGTCGGGCAATTGGTAAGGACCGTCGGGGTAGCCGCTCTTGAGCAGCGCTTCGAGAGTCTTCTTGCGCAGCATCAACTCTGGAGCCATGTCCAGCTGCTCGGCGTATTGCTGACCGATTGCACGCAGACGCTTGATCGACCCGGCTGCATCAATGGGCAGTGGCTCAGGCAATGCAGGCGGCCACTCTTCTGGTGGAAGCGTACCTGCGGTCTTTATCAGCTCAAGCAGAAACTCGCCGTCATGGCGAACGGTGCGCGGGTGCATGTCTTCGATACGCCCCAGTGCAGCGAGGTTGTCCGGCTGCGTCTTGGCCAATGGCCACAGCGAGTGCTCGCGCACAATACGGTTGCGCGGCAGGTTGCGGGCGCGCGCCTCACGCTCACGCCAGGCACACAGCTCACGCAGCACCGCCAATTGGGCGCGGGACAGTTTCCAGGCCAGTTTGGCCTCACGGTACACCTCGTACGGGTCAACTTCGCGGCGCAGGTTGGCGACCAGTTCGGCACCGTCATCCAGCAGCCAGGCGTATTTGTCATCGGACAAACGCGGACGCAGGATGGCGAACAGTTCGGCAAGGTGCACTGCATCTTCAGCGGCATAGCTGATCTGCGTTTCTGACAGCGGACGTTGCAGCCAGTCAGAACGGGTTTCGCCCTTGGGCAGGTCGATATTGAGGACCTCCTGCACCAGACGTGAATAGCCCATGGAAAAACCGAGGTTCAGGTAAGCGGCTGCCAACTGGGTATCAAACAACGGCACCGGCAGGCTGCCAGTCAGACGCAGCAGAACTTCGAGGTCCTCGCTGCACGCGTGCACCACCTTGATGACGTCGGGGTTTTCAAGCAACGCGGACAGCGGCCGCCAGTCGTTGATCAGCAAAGGATCAATAAGCCAGGCGCTTTGCCCGTCGCCAATCTGCAGTAGCGCTGCTATCGGATAAAAAGTATCGACCCGCATAAACTCGGTGTCGAGCGCGACAAAAGGCAGCAACTGCCATTCTGCGCAATGCCGGGCGAGGCTGTCGTCGTCGCGAATCCAGTGAATATCGATGGCCACACGGCTCTCCCTTCAACAATGGCGCGCAGTATATATCGTGATGGGAGATTATCGCGCGTCTGTCGTCCCGGTCTGGCGTATCTTCACGCAAATGACAGACAGGAGGGGCTGTTGCCTGGCAAAAGGGCCAAGGGTGATCGCCTCCACGCAGGCGTGGAAACGATCTCTATCCTGAGCAAGCACACATTTTACTGCTTGTCGGCGGCGGCCAGCTCAGTGCGGCACCCGGCAAACATATCCAGGCTTGGGTTGTAGACCTGGGTGTCGACTTTCAACAAGCCGAGCATTGAATGAAAGAGGTTGTCCTGGCTCAACGGCGCATTACGCTGTTTGGCCAGGCACTCCGGGCTGACGGCAAAGGACTTCTGGTAGGTATCGGACAACCAGATAAGCATCGGTACATGCTTTTGCTGATCAGGAGCCAGCACATACGGTGTGCCGTGCAAGAACAAGTTGTACTCGCCAAGCGACTCGCCATGGTCCGACAGGTACACCATGGCAGTGTCGACCTTGTTTTGATTGCTGCGCAACAGATCAATCAACGTGGCCAGTACGTGATCGGTATACAACAGTGTATTGTCGTAGGCATTGACGATGCTGTCCCGGCTGCAATTGTTCAAGGCATTGCTTTCACACACCGGCGTAAACTTTTCAAACTCTTTAGGGTAACGCTTGAAGTATTCAGGGCCATGGCTGCCCATCTGGTGCAGGACCAGAACAGTGTCCTTGTCGAGGCTATCGATAAACCCCTGCAGGTTTTGCAACAGTATCTCGTCGCGGCATTCGTGGCTGTTGCACAGCAGCGGGTCCTTGAGATTGCTGACATCCTGGAAGGTCACTCGATCACAGGTCCCTTTGCAGCCCGCCTGATTATCACGCCATACCACTTCTATACCGGCACGTTTCAGGACATCCAGCAAACCTTCCTGATTACGGGCCTTGGTTGCGTTGTAGTTCTTGCGACCCATGTTGGAGAACATGCACGGCACCGACACTGCGGTTTCGGTGCCACACGAGTAAACATCGGTAAACGCCACCAACCCGCTCTCCTTGTTGAGGTTGGGCGTGGTATCGCGGCCATAGCCAAGAATCCCGAAGTTTTCGGCACGGGCACTTTCGCCCACCACCAGTACGGTCAACGACTTGCGGGCATGCGTGGCCCAGTCAGCCGACCGTTTGGCGTCCTCGCCAATCTTGACGAACGGGCGCTGTGCGGAGATCACCTGCTCGCTCAGGTAGCCAATCGAGGCACCGATGTAATTGCTTGGCACGACCATCAGGCGCAATTCGTGATGGTTGCGGAACAACGAGGACAAGCCTTGATAATTCGCCAGCGCAACGCCGCCTATTGCCACGCAACAGACCACACCTACCACCAGCTTGCTGAACAGTTCCAGGTGCCAGCGACGGTAGCTGATCGGCAGTTTCCACAGAATCAGCGAAGGCAGTACACCCAACAGAACGATATACAACGCCAGTTTAAAAGACAGTAGCCCCTGCACTTCCGTCACGTTGGTTTCGGCGAAGTTTCGGAACATCCCGGCGTCAATCATGACACCGTACTCGGTCATGAAATACACCACCCCGGCGCTGATCATAAACAGAGCGATCACCACGGGTTTAAACACACGACGAAATGCCAACAGCGTCAGAACGATATTGAATACGCAGAAAATCATCAGCCCGAACGCAAAGCGCATGGCCAGGCCTTTGGCATCGGAGCTGGTAATCGCGAAAAGATGCTGCCACAGATTTATATTGAAACCCAGTAACAGAAAGGCACTGGCAAGTAAGGTAACAACCTCTGGACGAACAGTTCTGGGTGTCGGCATCGTGGTCTGCTTATCGAATTAATATGCATCGGGCATTCAGGAGCCAGGTAACTCCCCGATGGCGCGCACTCTAGGCAGCGCTTCATCAATTTTATGTGAAAACGGTGAGAGGATCGGGTGAATGAAGCTTATTTCACCGTGAAGCAATACGCGCCTATGAACGTTCAATAACCCCGCCAATACAGCATCTGCGCAAGCAGGCTCGCGCAGACGCTGTCTATCTGAAAGCGCTCGATCAGACCGAACGACGGCGATAGGCACGATAGCCCGGCAGCCAGAAATTACGTTCGATGGCTTCAAGCAGTGCCTCTTCGGAGGTTTCCAGTGCCAAGCCTTCAGCCTGGGCCTCTTTGGCGACAGCCAGCGCAATTTTGCGGCTCACCTGCTGGATCTCCTTGAGCGGCGGCAACACCGCATCGCCCTGCCCCGTGACCATCGGCGAACACTCGGCCAGCGCATTGGACGCCGCCATCAGCATGCGGTCGGTGATGCGCGACGCCTTGCAAGCCACCACGCCAAGGCCGATGCCTGGAAAGATATAGGAGTTGTTGCACTGAGCGATGTGCACGGTGCGACCGTTGATCTCCACCGGCGCGAACGGACTGCCGGTAGCAACCAGCGCATTGCCATCCGTCCAGCGCAGAATTTCTTCCGGAGTGGCCTCAACCTTGGAAGTCGGATTGGATAGCGGCATTACCAGCGGTTTGGCGCAATGCTTGTGCAGTTCGCGAATCACTTGTTCGGTGAACAGACCACGCTGCCCGGACACGCCGATCAACACCGTAGCCCCGGCGTTCGTCACTACGTCGAGCAACTGCGGGAAGGCTTCTGTGCCAGCAGTCCAGCCAGACACATCGGCGGTCTTTTGCGCCAGACGCTTCTGGAAATCGAGCAGGTTATCCATACCCTCGGTCAGCAGGCCGAAGCGATCAACCATGAAGATACGTTTGCGCGCTTCGCTTTCGCTCAGGCCTTCGATGCGCATCGCTGCGATGATGTGCTCGGCAATCCCGCAGCCTGCCGAACCGGCACCGACAAACACCACTTTCTGCTGGCCAAGGGTTTCATTCTTGGCCTTGCAGGCCGCCAGCAATGTACCCACGGCAACCGACGCAGTGCCCTGAATGTCATCGTTGAAGCAGCACAGCTCATCCCGATACTTCTCAAGCAACGGCATGGCATTGGACTGGGCAAAATCTTCGAACTGCAACAACACGTCGGGCCAGCGACGCTGTACGGCTTCGATGAACAAGGCGATAAAGTCTTCGTATTCCTTGCCCGATACCCGCTCGTGACGCCAGCCCATGTACATCGGGTCATCCAGCAACTCACGGTTATTGGTGCCGACATCCAGCACGATCGGCAGCGTGTACGCCGGACTGATCCCGCCACAGGCGGTGTACAGCGACAGTTTGCCAATCGGAATGCCCATGCCGCCGATGCCCTGGTCGCCCAGACCGAGAATTCGCTCGCTGTCGGTCACGACAATGATTTTGATCCGGTCCTTGGTGGCGCTACGCAGAATGTCATCGATGCGGTCGCGCTCGGGATAGGAAATGAACAGGCCACGGTGCGTGCGGTAGATCTTGGAGAATTCCTGACACGCCTGACCCACCGTCGGGGTGTAAATGATCGGCAGCATCTCGTCCAGATGAGAGTCCAACAGGCGGAAAAACAGGGTTTCGTTGTTGTCCTGGATCGAACGCAGGTAGATATGCTTGTCCAGATCGCTCGCGCACTGCTTGTACTGGCTGTAGACCCGGGTGACTTGCTCTTCGATGGTCTCTACGTTCTGCGGCAGCAACCCGATCAGATTGAATTCGACCCGCTCTTGCGGGGTGAAGGCACTGCCTTTGTTCAGCAGGGGCATTTCCAGCAGTGCGGGTCCTGCGTAGGAAATGTACAAAGGTCGCGAAGTTTTGGTCATTTTCTCTAATCGCCTTTTTCGTCTACTCATTAATTCTTTACGTCGACCGGGGCGGGCAGCCTGGCTCGTTTCTTGTTATTTTTTCTTGTCGCCAGTTCTCTATCAGGCCATGCCGAAAACCATTCGGCGTGTAAGGTCAGGGCGAACATATTACCCGGCTAAAGGCCCATTGCGACATTTTGTCGCGCAAAGAATGGCTAAGTGACGCTACTACCGGCGCAGCTTTCCAGACCAGCGGGTGCACATAGCACGCTGGAGACCATCATCAGAATGGATGAGAACGCCCCGACGAAAGCCGGGGCCTGAAAAGGTCAGGACACGCCTGGTTTTTCAGCGATGAGCCCGATGGTGAAGCCGTCCACCGCCGAGATCCTGCCGCGCCACAACACACCTGCGTCGCAAATCGGATTACCGTCAGTGGAATAGGTCCGGCAATCCTTCAAGTGAATGAAATGGAATGCTGGCGTGTCTTCGGAAGACTCTCCCGGCTTGAAGGACAGAATCATTTCTTTCATCGTCGCGTCAGTGCCATTGGCAAACGAACTGAACGGCGCCGAAATATCGTCGGCCAACTGCTCAAAATAGGTGTCGTGAGAAATCAGATGCCCGGAAACCAGATTCCCGCCCACCGACAGCGTCACGCCCAGCTCCACCTTGGTGTTTGCGACAAACTTGACCAGCCATTGCAGCAACCAGTCGATCTGCTTGCCCTGCCACTTGAACTGGGCAATCACGTCATCATGGCTCTGACTGGGAGAGGGTTGCGACTTTTGTACCTGATCTACGTCCGACATCTGATAGCTCCTCGCCTCACAAAACGTTGAACCCAAGGTATAGATCAGAAAGGGCTAAAGGGGAAACCGAAAGGGGTGAATAGTTTGGGGTTGGTGATGGGGGCTTAATCGTTCTGACTTTGTTCAGTCGTTCGGGGTGGCTGTCGATTTTCCAAAAATGAATAGCAACTCGGCGAAAAGCAGACAAATCTGTTGCATGATCAAGGTATCAAGTATACGTTCCAAGCCTCTGTATACATTGTTTACAACCACCATCCGTGGAGGCCGATATGGCATCGCCTGTTTTGTCATTCCGTGTTGAAGAAGGCTTGGTCGAAATGCTTGACCAGCTAGCGCTTGCCACGGACCGTGATCGTCAGTACCACCTGAAACGTGCTTTGTCTCGCTATGTCGAAGCAGAAGCCTGGCACCTGAAAGCCATTGACGAAGGCTTGGCCGACATTGATGCAGGGAAGACTATCAATCTGGAAACGGTTAAAGCCAAGTGGGTAGCACGTGCCGCAAATCGAGTTAAGTGAAAAAGCCGATAGCGATCTTGAAGCGATTCATGAGCATTATGCTGGGCTGATGGGCCATCAGAGAGCTGACGAAGTCGTAGCCACTATTCTTGAGTCCATTGAGCAGCTCGCAACGTTTACAGGGATGGGACGCCCTTCCCAAGCCCCGGACGTGCGCGAGCTGGTACTTACTCGCTACCCCTTCTTAGTGAGTTATGTGGTTCGCAGCCAGGTCGTATTCATCGTCCGCGTGCTGCACGAGCGGAACGAGCGCCTGAACACTCCAAAAATCCTGGACCAATTCAGCTAGTTCTGACCGGCCAGTTATCGTCGACTGCGGAAAAAGGGAGTCGGAGAAGGGGCAAATCGGGGAAAGGGAGAGGTAGTACAGCCCAAAAACAAAAAACCCCGTGAATCAAAGATTCACAGGGCTTTTCAAATAATGGCGGAGAGATAGGGATTCGAACCCTAGGTACCGGTGAAGGTACAACGGATTTCGAATCCGTCCCATTCGGCCACTCTGGCATCTCTCCAACGGCGCGCATCATAACAGTATCAGCGCAGAAGGCGAAGCCCTTCTGCTGTTTTTTTTCGTGCTATCAAGCGCTTGCGTGTTTTTTCCGCTTACAGCGGCACGCCCAGACGGTTTGCGACTTCTTCGTAAGCTTCGATGACGTCGCCCAGACCCTGGCGGAAGCGGTCCTTGTCCATTTTCTTGCGAGTGTCCTTGTCCCAGAGGCGGCAGCCGTCCGGGCTGAATTCGTCGCCGAGGACGATTTCACCGTGGAATACGCCGAATTCGAGTTTGAAGTCGACCAGCAGCAGGCCAGCGTCGTCGAACAGTTTGGTCAGGACTTCATTGACCTTGATCGACAGCTCTTTCATGCGAACCAGTTGCTCGGCGGTACCCCAGCCGAACGCTACAACGTGGGATTCGTTGATGAACGGGTCGCCCTTGGCGTCGTCCTTGAGGAACAGTTCGAAGGTGTACGGATTGAGCTTGGTGCCCTCTTCGATGCCCAGGCGCTTGACCAGGCTGCCAGCGGCGTAGTTACGCACGACGCATTCGACCGGGATCATGTCCAGCTTCTTGACCAGGCACTCGTTGTCGCCCAGCAGCTTGTCGAATTGGGTCGGAATACCCGCTTCTTCAAGCTTCTGCATGATGAAGGCGTTGAACTTGTTGTTCACCATGCCTTTACGGTCCAGTTGTTCGATGCGCTTGCCGTCGAACGCCGAAGTGTCGTTACGGAACAGCAGGATCAAGCGGTCAGCGTCGTCGGTCTTGTAAACCGATTTGGCTTTGCCGCGGTAGAGTTCTTCACGTTTTTCCATGATGGGCTCCGCTTGCTAAGTAGTTGGGCTAGGCGATATGTCGCCAGTCGAGCCCTGAATCTTGATCGGCCAGTTGCAGCCAGTCCGGGTCGCACCCAAGGGTGTCGACAAAACATTGCCGGGCCAGATGCGGCAGGTTGTTCTTGCTGCTCAGATGCGCCAGCACCAGGTGCTGAAGGTCCTGCCATCCCAGCTCGCTCACCAGGCTGGCGGCCTGATGATTGTTCAAATGACCTGTTTCACAGCCAACGCGCTGCTTGAGAAAGACCGGATACTGGCCTCGGGCAAGCATGTCGCGACAGTGATTGGCCTCGATCATCAAGGCATCCAGGCCTTGATAACGCTGCAATACGTTGGAGCAGTAAGAGCCCAGGTCGGTCAGCAGACCGAAGCGGCGCTTGCCGTCATTGAAGACAAACTGCGTCGGTTCAAGCGCATCATGGGCGACAGACACCACATCGATGCCCAGTGCGCCCACCTGCAAGCTCTCCCCGCCCGCCAGCAAACCGGCAACTTCAACCGGCTTGCGCATACCGCGCAAGGTGCCGCTGCTGAGGTAGACCGGCACATTGTAGCGCCGCGACAGCAAACCCACGCCATGCACATGATCGGCATGTTCGTGGGTTACCAGAATAGCGCTCAGCTGGCCTGCCGAAACGCCCAGACGCGCCAGGCGCCGCTCGGTTTCCCGAAGGGAGAAACCGCAATCGACCAGTACGTACGTATCGTTGCTTGCGACCAGCGTGCCGTTGCCACGACTGCCGCTGCCGAGAACCGCGAAACGCACTTAACCCAGGTTGTCTTGAATAACGCTCAACACCCGACGCGCGATATCCGCAGGCGCAACGGTGTTGATGTTCTTCTCGACGGTCACTTGAACGTTGTCACCCACCTTGCTCAGGCGAACCTGATAACGCTCGGCACGGGCATCGATCTCTTCCTTGCTCGACTTGCTGCCAAACAGGCGACCGAAGAAACCAGGCTCGTTTTCAGGCGTTTTGGCCTTTTCGGCCAGGTTGATGTAGTACAGACCCAGGCTGCGGTTGATGTCCTCGACGCGCCAGTCACCCTGATCCAGCGCGCGGCCGACACTCGACCACGCACGGTCGAGATCGGCGCCGAGGTTCAATACCGGGTTGCCGCTACCGTCTTCGCTCAAGGCAACACGGCTCGGGGTGTCATAGTCACGCGCTGCCAGCAGGGAAATCGAACCGCCCTTTTCAGCGTTGCGGCCCATGCTGGCCAGCAGGTCGTCGGTCAGCGCGGCATCAAGGCCGAGATTGGTGGTACGGGTCGGGAACGCCACATCGGCCGTGCTGCCGGCAGGACGCTCGACGCTGACCACGTAGACTTCACTGGTATTGCGCTGCACGCCCGGCTCGATGCGAACACGTACACGGGTTTCCGAGTCGGCCGAGACGCCTGCAGCGCTCAGACGCTTGGCCACCGAA
Source organism: Pseudomonas syringae group sp. J254-4 (assembly GCF_032586855.1). Lineage (NCBI taxonomy): Bacteria > Pseudomonadati > Pseudomonadota > Gammaproteobacteria > Pseudomonadales > Pseudomonadaceae > Pseudomonas > Pseudomonas syringae group sp. J254-4. The sequence goes on from NZ_JAWHOO010000018.1 coordinate 126,747, forward strand.
GCGGACAGCTCATCGAGGCGCTGCCACGAGGAGCTGAATTCGCCCGTCTGTGGACGCTCTTCGGCGATACGGAAACCGTTGTCTTCGAAATACTGGTGGGCCACCGGCCAGACTTCGGCCGGCTGACGCTGAGCCAGGATCCAGTGAGCATCACCACTCTTCTGCAGGCTGAAGTCGCTCGACTCGGAAGTCGTGCCCAGCGGCTGAGGACGCGGCACGGTGTACTCGCCGTCTTTCTGAGTGCTGTCAGCCACATTGCGCGGGATCGGCAGCAACGGGTCCAGGCGCTTGACGCCGGACACATCGGCAGGCACCTGCATGGGTGGGGTCTGGGTGGCCTGGAGGTAATCGCTACCGCGATCACGGAAGTAACCATCTTCGCCCCAGAGCCAACCGCAACCGCTGGTGCTGGAGATAATAAGAGCAAGTGCGGAAAGTCCGGCCAATCGCTTCATTGCGTGATACTTCCTCAATTAAACCAGGACGCCGGACTGGCGCAGGGCCTGACGCAGCGGTTCGTGACAGGCTTCGCTGAGCCAGGTAAGCGGCAGACGGATACCGGCTGGCATCTTACCCATTTCATGCAAGGCCCACTTCACGGGGATAGGGTTGGATTCGATAAACAGGGTGTTGTTGAGCGGCATGAGCTTTTCGTGAATCGCCCGTGCCGTCTCGGCATCGCCACGCATGGCCGCTGCGCACAGATCGCTCATAAGGCGCGGTGCAACGTTGGCGGTGACGGAAATATTGCCCTTGCCGCCCAGCAGCATCAACTCGACTGCCGTAGCGTCGTCACCGGAGTACACCAGAAAATCACTGCTGACGCTGGCCAGAATGTCCTTGGCGCGCTGCAGGTTGCCGGTGGCTTCCTTGATGCCGATGATGTTTTTGACCGTGGAAAGACGCGCAACAGTTTCTGGCAGCATGTCGCAGGCAGTACGGCCCGGCACGTTGTAGAGGATCTGCGGGATGTCTACGGCATTGGCGATGTGGCTGAAATGCTGAAACAGGCCTTCTTGCGTCGGCTTGTTGTAATAAGGCGTTACCAGCAGGCACGCATCGGCGCCAGCGGTCTTGGCGTTGGTGGTCAGCTCGACGGCTTCGCGCGTCGAATTGGCGCCTGTACCGGCGATGACCGGAATACGTCCTGCAACCTGAGCAACCACACGGCGGATGACCTCGATGTGTTCGCTCACATCCAGCGTCGCCGATTCACCGGTGGTGCCTACGGCAACAATGGCGTTGGTGCCCTCTTGCAAGTGGAAGTCAACCAGTTTGCTCAGGCTGTCCCAGTCCAGACGACCTTGTGCATCCATTGGTGTGACCAGTGCCACCATACTGCCCGCAATCATGCAACCGCTCCTGCCGGAAAAAGAGAGCCGTAATGGTACTGGCGCTATCAGCCTTGTACAAGCGAAGTACCGCGCTCTGAGCATTCCCCTGAGCGATGGTTTTCGCTACCCTTCGTCCTTTGATCGGTACTGGTCACCTGCGCACCTCGCTCAATCGGTCGAATTTGTCGCCAGAAGCCCTGCCCCAGTGCACTCCAGCCCCGTCATGGTCCTTCCATGCAAGGCAGGCGCTCCGGGACCCGGGAAGGTATCTTGCGCCATCGATTGTCGAAACAGCCCCGCAAGTCCGAAAAAGTACCGACCGCTCATCGTCTAGGAATGCTGCATGTCGTCCACCCCCACAGTTCGCGAACAATTCCTTGTCATCAGTGCCCTTGGCGCCAACCCCATGGAGCTGACCAACGTCCTGTGCCGCGCCAGCCATGAAAACCGCTGCTCGGTCGTCACCTCGCGCCTCACTCGCCACGGTGAGTGCAGTGCGCTTATTCTTCAGGTGTCAGGCAGCTGGGACGCTCTGGCGCGCCTTGAAACCGGCTTGTCGAGCCTCTCCAAGAAGCATGCGTTCACCACCAGCGTGGTGCGCAGCGCTACCCTGGAGAATCGCCCGGAAGCCCTGCCCTACGTGGCTTACGTCAGCTCGGCGTACCGCCCGGACATCATCAATGAGCTGTGCCAGTTCTTCATTGACCATAACGTCGAGCTGGAAAATCTGATCTGTGACACGTATCAGGCTCCGCAGACCGGTGGCACCATGCTTAATGCCACATTCACGGTGACACTGCCTGCAGGCACACAGATCAGCTGGCTGCGCGATCAATTCCTCGATTTCGCCGACGCGCTGAATCTCGACGCACTGATCGAACCCTGGCGCCCACAAGCCCCAATGTAAGGAGTTCCCATGACCGTCACAGTAGATCAACCGGTTCCCGACTTTCAGGCACCCGCGACCAGCGGACAGACCGTAGAGCTGTCTGCGCTCAAGGGTCAGCAGGTCGTGATTTATTTTTACCCGAAAGACAACACGCCCGGCTGCACCACGCAGGGTCAGGACTTTCGTGACCATATCGCGCAGTTTCAGGCGGCCAATACGGTTGTGCTCGGTGTTTCCCGAGACAGCCTGAAGACCCATGAAAACTTCAAGGCCAAGCAGTCTTTCCCGTTCGAGCTGATTTCGGACAAGGACGAAGCCGTCTGCCAGCTGTTCGATGTCATCAAGCTCAAAAAGCTGTACGGCAAGGAATACTTGGGCGTTGACCGCAGCACCTTTTTGATCGACAAGGAAGGCGTACTGCGTCAGGAATGGCGCGGCGTTAAAGTGCCGGGCCATGTGGCTGAAGTACTGGCGCAGGCCGAGGCCCTGAACAAAGGCTGATCTGCCGCTGAGCGTTGCGGCACGCAAGGTGCCGCAGCGATCCAGCCTTGCTGCTTAAAGCAGCGGTGCCACAGTGGGCTCATTACGCGGCCAGGCATCGAGCACGGCCTTGAACAGCGTGGCCAGCGGAATCGCAAAGAAGATCCCCCAGAACCCCCACAGCCCGCCAAACAGCAGTACGGCGCAGATGATTGCAACCGGGTGCAGATTGACAGCTTCGGAAAACAGCAACGGCACCAGAACGTTGCCATCCAGCGCCTGGATGATGCCGTGGGCAATCATCAGATAGATGAACTGATCACCCCAGCCCCACTGGAACAGTCCGATCAACGCCACCGGCACTGTGACCACTACCGCGCCGACATAAGGCACGACCACCGATATACCCACCAGCATCGCCAGCAACGCTGCGTAGTTGAGCCCGAGTGCGGCGAAAGCGATGTAGGTCACGCCACCACAGATGAAAATCTCGATGACCTTGCCGCGAATATAATTGGCAATCTGCCGCTTCATCTCCTCCGCCACCCGGTTGATCAATGCACGCTCGCGAGGCAGATAGCCGCGTGCCCAGCGGCCGATCATGTGCCGGTCCTTGAGGAAGAAGAACACCAGAATCGGCACCAGCACCAGGTAGATCATCAGGTTGACCAGCAATGGCAGGCTGGAGATCGAGAAGGTCAGCGCCAATTGACCGAGCTTGCCCACTTCACCACGGGCGACTTCGATCGCCAGCAACACTTGCTCGTCGGAAACCAAATGCGGGTAGCGTTCGGGCAGCAACAGCAGCACCGACTGCCACTTGGCAAGCATGCCCGGTGCCTCATTGAACAGCGTGATCAACTGGTGCCAGAGCAGCGGTACCAGCACCAGCAGGAACAGCAGCAGTACACCAATGAACAGCGTGAATACCAGGCCGACTGCGGCCATTTCCGGCATGCGCAGGCGCTCCAGAACGCTGACCAGCCCGTGCATCAGGAAGGCCAGCACCAGCCCCGCAATGACCGGCGCGAGCATTCCGCCCAGGGTCAGGACAAGGGTAAACGCCAGAAACAGCAAGACCGCCAGTACCACCGCCTCCTCATCGGAGAAGTAGCGTTGCACCCAATTGCGAAGCACATTGAACATCAAACATCCTTTTCAAAAAAAACGGCGGTGGCGGTTCAAGCCTTGCGTAGCCAGTAAAGATAAGTGCCGGCGTCGACCTCTTCATGCAGCAACTCATGCCCGGAAAGTCTGGCAAAGGTTCGAAAATCCCGCTGTGACCCGGCGTCAGTCGCGATCACCTTCAGCACCGCGCCGCTGGCCAGACGATTGAGCTCCATCTTGGCTTTCAGCAGAGGCAATGGACAGTTGAGACCACTGGCATCCAGCTCGGCGTCACACACCTCGGGGCGCACTACAGCGTCAGACATCGTTTCTCTCCAGGCGGACACATCGAATTACAAACCATGTCCGAAAAGGCATGGCGGATAAGGCGGCAAGAATACCTCACTCTGGTCAGCACGCCATTGAGCCAGCTACAGTACAGGTTCTTCTGACCAGAGCTTCGTGCATGAATTTTTTGCGTCCTACACTGCTCACCCTCGCTTGCCTGTTCGCTACACACGGCATGGCGGATGACCTGCCTTCACTTGGCGACGCCAGCTCCTCGATTGTCTCCCCCGAACAGGAACACCGTTTGGGTCGAGCATGGCTGGGGTTGCTGCGTGGCCAGGTCGCGCAACTGTCAGACCCGCAACTCAAGGACTACGTCGAGACCTCGGTGTATCGCCTTGCCGAGACCAGCCAGGTTCAGGACCGGCGCCTTGAATTCATCCTGATCAACAGCCCGCAACTCAACGCCTTTGCCGCACCCGGCGGAATCATCGGTGTCAACGGTGGCCTGTTCCTCAATGCCCAGACCGAGGGCGAATACGCGTCTGTACTGGCCCACGAACTGGCTCACTTGTCGCAACGCCACTTCGCCAGAGGCATGGAGGCCCAGCAACGCATGCAGGTGCCGGTAATGGCCGCGATGCTGGCGGGTATTGTCATGGCTGCCGCAGGTGCCGGTGATGCCGGTATCGCAACCATCGCCGGCTCACAGGCGGCTGCAATCCAGGAGCAACGTCGCTTTTCGCGCCAGAACGAGCAGGAGGCCGACCGTATCGGCATTCTCAATCTGGAGAAGGCTGGTTATGACCCGCGCAACATGCCGACCATGTTCGAGCGCCTCATGCGCCAATATCGATTCGACGCCAGACCTCCGGAGTTTCTGCTGACTCACCCGGTCAGCGAATCGCGGATCGCCGACACACGCAACCGTGCCGAACAGGCCAAACCGGGCGGTAAGGAAGACAGCGTGCTGTATCAACTGATGCGCGCCCGCGTTGCGTTGATATACGAAGAAACACCAGGTATCGCCGCCAAGCGCTTTCGTGCGCAGCTGGTTGAAAACCCGAAATCCGATCCAGCTCGCTATGGTCTGGCCATCGCACAGATCAAGGGTGGGCAACTGAACGAAGCCAGAGAAACCCTCAAGCCATTAATCGAAAAAGCGCCAAACGACATCACCTATAATCTGACGCAGATCGACCTGGACATCACCAATAACCGCTTGGCCGATGCCCAGCAACGGGTCGATCGCATGCTGACGCTGTACCCTGGCAGCTACCCGCTCAATGATGTGCGTATTGACGTGCTGCTCAAGCAGAACCGCACCGCCGAAGCCGAAAAAAGCCTTGAAGCGCTGCTCAAGACCCGGCCGGATGATCCGGACATCTGGTACGTCGTAGCGGAAACCCGTGGCCTGAATGGCAACACCATCGGCCTGCATCAGGCGCGTGCCGAATATTTCGCACTGGTCGGCGATTTCCGTCAGGCAATCCAGCAGCTGGACTTTGCCAAACGCCGCGCGGCCAACAACTTTCAGCTAGCGTCACGCATCGATGCACGGCAAAAGGATCTGATTGAACAAGAGCGGATGGTCAAGGACATGATGAACTGATGTCCGAATGAAAAAGCCCGACGCAAGAGCGTCGGGCTTTTTCATTACGCCTGTCAGGCATTGCCCGCTTGTCGCAAGCGCGCCGCCTGAGTGAAGTCCAGCATGCGCTGCAACGGGCGTACGGCGTTGGGGATCAGCGCCGGGTCAACGAATATCTCGTTGCTACCCTCGCGCAGGCACTGCAAGGTGCGCTCAAGCGTATTCATCGCCATCCACGGGCAATGTGCACAGCTTCGGCATGCAGCGCCGTTACCGGCCGTAGGCGCCTCGATGAAGATCTTGTCCGGGCACAACTGCTGCATCTTGTAAAAGATGCCCCGGTCGGTGGCCACGATGAACGTCTTGTTGGGCAAGCGCTGCGCGGCGGCAATCATCTGACTGGTGGAGCCGACCACATCAGCCAGCTCGATCACTGCTTCCGGCGATTCCGGGTGAACCAGAATCGCAGCCTCGGGATACAAGGCTTTCATGTCTTCAAGCTGCTTGGATTTGAATTCTTCGTGGACAATGCAGGCACCGTCCCACAACAACATATCGGCACCGGTTTCACGCTGGATGTAGCGGCCCAGATGCTTGTCTGGAGCCCAGATGATTTTCTCACCGTTGTCCATCAGGCTTTCGACGATCTCCAGCGCGCAGCCTGAGGTCACTACCCAGTCCGCACGGGCTTTGACCGCTGCCGAGGTGTTGGCATAAACCACCACGGTACGCTCCGGGTGCTGATCGCAGAATGCGGAAAACTCATCGACCGGGCACCCTACGTCAAGCGAACAGGTGGCTTCGAGCGTCGGCATGAACACGCGTTTTTCCGGGTTGAGAATCTTCGCGGTTTCGCCCATGAAACGCACACCCGCAACCAATACAGTGCTGGCAGCGTGGTTATTGCTGAAGCGGGCCATTTCCAGAGAGTCGGCCACGCAACCGCCGGTCTCCTCGGCCAGGGCCTGAATGACCGGGTCGCAATAATAGTGGGCGACCAGTACGGCGTCCTGCTTCTTGAGCTCGGCAGCGATGTCGGCTCGGTAACGCGCCTGCTCTGCAGGGCTCAATGCCTTGGGCTGCTTCGCATCGAGATGAGCCTGCACCAGGAAACGTTCGGAGATCTGTGTCATGTTTGCGGGACCTGAAGGCGCTAGAGCGCGAAAGGCAAGTTTACACCCGAAATACAGGCAATAAAAAAGCCGGAAACCCTTATCAACCAAGGCCCTCCAGCTTTACGCATACATCGCCTGACAAAGGCTGCGCCATGTGCAATCAAGCATATGGCTGATATTCAGTGAATATCGGCCCGACTTCTGAAGGCGCGCCGATTCTAACGCCAAAAAACCGATTTACCAGAAGTTTCTGGATTGGCTACCGCCGATGAGAACCGTTCTTGAAACCGTCTACGGATGCACTAATCGCGGAACATGACAAAGAAATAATTTGTAGCGCCTTTCTATTTGACACATCTCTAAAATATCTTGGCCGACCCAACATGGTTACTCACTATCACAGGTCTCATAGATGCCAGGTCCCCTACAATTCGCCATCAACACTTTTCGGCAGACCTCCTGGATGGCCGCTTCCGTGGCCATGTCACTGACTTTCACCCTGCCCGCGCAGGCGGCCAGCGAGGCAGCCGTGGTGACACCATGGGGCACCATAAGCGAGCCACCCAGCCCACCAGTCTGCAAGCAACTTCAAGCGCACCTGACTCCCAGAGACGGTTCGCTGGACAGCGCTGACACTTCGGCGCTCGACTCCAGGCCTGACCAGGAGAATATCCAGAGTGCAATCAATGGGTGTGCTGCCGGACAAGCCGTACAGCTTGTCAAAGGTGAAGGCGACAACTCGGCATTCCTCAGCGGGCCTCTGCAATTGAAATCCGGCGTCACGCTCTGGATAGACGAAGGCGTAACGCTGTTTGCGTCACGTAACCCCAAGGACTACGACAACGGCAAAGGCACTTGCGGCGTCACTACAATTGCCAATCAGGATGCCTGCAGCTCACTGATTTCGGCCAAAAACACCCACTCCAGCGGCGTCATAGGCAAAGGCGTTATCGATGGTCGCGGCGGCAGCCTGCTTACCGCCGGGGCGAATGCCAATCTGCGCAGCTGGTGGGACCTTGTTTACCAGAAGACCTTGTCCAACGTTTATCAACAAAAGCCGCGCCTTATACAGGTCAGTGGCGGAACGGACTTCGTTATCCAGGGGCTGACGCTGCAAAACGCTCCGGACTTCAACATTGTGACTGACGGCGTGACCGGGGTGACTGTCTGGGGGATCAAGATTCTGAATCCAAGCCGGGTCTACAGTGTAGAAGGCTACCACTGCCCGAGCGGCTCGACGCCCGACCAGAAGACCCCAGGGACCTGCTTTACCCCGGAAACCGTGAAGAACACCGATGGCTTCGACCCCGGTCAATCGAACAAAGTATTGCTGGCCTACTCCTACATCAGCACAGGTGATGACAACGTAGCGATAAAGTCCAGCCGGATCTCCGGGAGCCGGGACCTGATGTTCGCGCACAATCATTTTTATTATGGCCACGGCCTGTCCATCGGCAGTGAAACCAACGGCGGCGTACACAATGTCAGCGTTGTGGATTTGGCGGCAGATGGCGGAGACAGCCAGGACGGCATCGGGCTAAGAATAAAGACGAGCGCCAAGAACGGTGGAAAGGTAGACGGTATCCGTTACGAAAATGTATGCATGCGCAACGTCAAATTCCCGCTGGTGTTCGACACCAACTACGGCAGTGCCAGCGGAACCTCGTACCCCGATCTCAGCGACATCACAGTGAAGGGCTTCCACTACCTGAACAGTCCGCGATTCGGTGGCGGCAAGATGACCTTCGCCGGTTACAGTGACAATGGCCATAAACGGCCGATTCTGATCACGCTGGATAACGTTGTCTTTGACGGTACTCAACCAACCTTCACAGCGCTTACCGCCACCCACTTCACAATTGGCCCAGGGCCGGTAAGCTTCTTCAACAAACTGGTGCCTTCGATAAAAGACGACATCACGGTGTCCGGCAGTCCAGGTGACGGCGCGCCGGTCGATTGCACGGCAGCGTTTGTACCGATGAAATCAGTGGTGCCTTGGGCTCCGTTTTAACGGACGTTTGTTGTCGGACAGCGCTGCGGGGGCTTGGAGTTCCCCGCAGATGGCTGTTTGGTTATGGATATCCTCACGGGAATAATAAAACACCATGAGCATATGAATGCTGGAAAGCTGAAATCAGCCACTGAACAGGATGTTGCTGACTTCGGTCGGGACGATGGTGACGTCGCGGCTGGCCTGGATGGTCATGTAGCGGCCGCTTTCCAGCACGCTGCCCTTGTTGATGACGTCGTCGTTGATCGCGGTCAGTGAGACATCATGGCCTGTGATGATGCCGCCAGCAGTGTTGATCAGGTCATTGCCCGCGAGCAGATCGAGCCGGTTACCAGCTTCTATCAGGCCGGCGTTGACCAGATTGTTACCGGCAATCAATGCACCGGTCGGGTCAACTCAACGATCGTGTTGCACTCGGTTCCTGCAACCGCCCTTTGATCATATTTTTCATATCACGCCAGCAGCCTTATATTAGCTCGAAGGCTAAACAGCACGCCATTTCACTTGACGCGCTAACTATATCATTCACTCTGCAAAACCAATCAATAGTCAAAAAATCACTTTACAAACGTATCAATATCACTCAGTGCACCCTCTATCTGCCCTGAAATCGCGCTATCATTTAAATGATCACGAAAGGCCGTAATCACCCTAACTTTATCTAGTTTCTGATGAATTCTAGCGACATGTCCCAGGCAAGTTGCCGACAACCCCCTAATATCAGGATTGCTACTTTCAAGCCCATCCAAAAACTTTCTCTGCGCTCACTCCCAGTCTGGATCATAAAAAGCAATTGACAACAATGCCTCACAAACAGATTTTATTTCCTTTGAGTCCAAAGCTTTTTCAACAGTGCTTCTGTCATAAACAGGAGAATTTTTATAACTCATTACCTATCTCCGCCAATTAAAACATCACCTTTCCGATCGACCATGCCTGCCTACTGCAAAGCCCGTTGCCTATCTGAGTCCAAGTCCCCCCAAGCTTGAAAGGACATATTCAATTTTTGTAGGTCAGACCAAGCGCCACTGAGTGCAGACTGGGTTACACCAATGCCGCCATCCCCTCCTGCAAATTGTTCTAATGCGTGATTTGAATAGCTAGTGATTTGTGTAGTTGCCCTGGCTCCAGCGGCCTGCTCAGCAGCCATCTGCATTATAGGTCTAGCAGCACTGGCCGCGCTGCTCGCTCCTGACTCAGCAGTAGAGGGAACGCCTTTTGGACCAACTCAACTTTTGCCTTTGATATGATTTCGCCACGGCACAAGCAGCTCCTCCAGCAAGACTCGATCAATAACACCATCATCAATGGTACCCACAAAAGTAGTACCTAACTGAAACTCAAAGGAAATATTTTCTTTTTCAGGTAGTTTTTTACGGCACGAATTAGTTCTTACACCTCATCTAGATTTTTCGAGCCCATATTAATAGAGAGTGTATTTTGCTGCAGTGCTGAATAAAGCTCTAATATTCTACCCACTACTTCTGCGCCCCTTCATCTATTGGGCCAATAAAGGTTGGCGGGGGCAATGCTCCATATTTGTCCAAGCCCGGGTAGCCTTGTCAAATATTAGTTCTACCGCACCACCTGCCGCTTTTGCATCATCAAATTACTAATATTGGAGACACACCAAACTTTGTCGTCAGAACATAAGATTCCAAACCATTTAAATCTGGAACAATCACCAAAGATCCCACACCTCCAAAATCAAGCACTAATACTCCCCCCGCATCAAGAAATGCATTCTCAATTTTATGATTCAAAAAATCAAGAAACAGTATACCAGTAGCAACTTTCTCACCGTGCCCCCACCGCTCGCCGTGTTTACTATTGCTTTTAAAAGGACACTGAATTAATAAGGTCACTCCATTTCCGAAAATAAGAATCTGCGAACCTACACCAATAGTCACACCTGTCAGCACTGCTGACCTTAACTCCGCCAAATCTGATTCGTTAATCATATTTTCCTCTTAACGTTTAGGCAGCACGGTATTAGGTGGCAGTGGTACATGCGTATCTCCCCTTGCACCAGTTCCACCCGTGGCCGGGTTTATAGGTTGTCCATTTTTCACCGATATCCAGTAGCCATTCTCCAGACCGGGAACTGGCGTTGAGCCTGAAGGCATCAACCGAATGTATGTGCTGCTTGGAGCACTTGGGTCGGATCCCGGTGGATAATATATTGTACTGCCTTGTGTTTTACCTGGACGACTCACCCAGCCGGAGGAATAACTGCCCCCTGAGGAGGATTCGATAGAGGTTGCAATTTTGGAGGGATTTTGGGACCAGGACTGATGGAACCTGTCTCTTTTGCACCGAGTAGTGAATATTAATCAATCGACTCGATCTGGAAAACTAAAGTAGAAAAGTCGACTACCTCAGTACCGCCACTACACTCCAATTTTTTTATGCAACCCTCCTCATTTATTACAATTCCTGCGTTCCCAACCCAAGCCTGCACGATATCGTTCACACGCCATACATTCCAGACCTTTAGCTCGCAAGCTTTTTTGGACACCACCGTAAAAAAAACTGACTCCGGGCTAGTATCAGACCATAAAATTATTTCAGAGTGACGCTGGTTATTTACTTCTAGCTCGCCCTTTACCACTTTTAAACGCAGTCCAGACACCAGCTGTTTAGATGATTTCAACCTTCGAGCCAAGAATCTGCTTCGGCCTGCCCTAATCTTTTTTTGAAAAATCGGGTGCGCAAGCCCCTCAGCAACTTCAATAGGAGCCCCTCGAGTCCGCTGAAAAATTGAAGACAGTGTTTCCGTCATTTATCAATATCCTGGCTTTCGGTAAGGATCGACAGCGGCGTGATCTTGCGGCCAACGAGGAACAAAGTCTTTCCCTCCATCCCGAGCAGGAATGGGTTCGTGACTCAACTCCACCTTTATCCGCATTATATCGCTGCGGTGCGAGCCCTTTACTCATTCGATCAAGGTTCTCTGATCCATATGTACTCGCAGCATCGGGAGCAGATGCCTCGTTTTTCCAAAACCTAGCCCGGACAGCAGACCAAGAAGGGTCGTGACCTTTAGCCGTTTGATTATAAACATCATCACCAACCTTCCATCCTTTCTTCACGGGCGGACTGTCGATCTGGGCAGATGCTTTTGCACCCAGTGTACTCGTACCAACGGATGATCTTCCGCCCAGCAACGTCATCCCTGCTGCAGCCATCAGGTCGGTAAGCAGAGTAGCACGCTCTTTTACATCTGTTATTGATCTCCCCTTCTGAGCATCGAGCCAGCTCGTGTCTTTGAACCACTGATCAAGCCCGGCCGTTTCCTCAGGTGTCAGCCATCCTTCCTTCACGTTTTTGGCGTAAACCATCTGCTTATCAGAAACGTGTACTGTGAAGCAGCCGATTATAGGACGTAGCACTACCGGCCACCCACGATCCTGTCTGTAAGCGTGTCGTGGTAGGTACTTACCCTTAGTAAGCTACAGCTCAGCGCCGAACATTAATTCAACATCAAAATAACAATGAGAGCTGACAGCTGGATCTTTCTCACCAATTCAAAGTCCATACTTAATTATGAGGCTAACCACCTCATCAGCTTTTGTCGGTTCTTTATCAGCAAGGGCAAGCAAAGAATCCTTTAGAGCTTCGCGAACGATTTCAGCGCTGTAGTTCATGTGCGCCGGTTCTATCCCACTAAAGTTGACATCCGCGGAGAAATCATAGGACTCATAACCAACCTCATTTCTCAAAAATTCAAATTCCCAGCCCGGGTCCCCCAAAAGCCCACTGCCATGTGTAAAAAATCTCTTTAAAAGCTTTTCCAAGCTGACATCAGAATAATATTGTATAGCGAACCAGAGCACCCAGAACAATAAGTCCCTGTCGTCCCCCGGAAGCTTTCCCCACTTCACTTAACGACACCGACTGGAAATGCCGTCGGGACATACATTTGCTCACTCTTGATATTTATCGGAACCTGAAATCTAACTTTACCCACAACAACCTCCTGCAATGAATTACCTGTTACCTGATACTGAAGCAGCGCTTTGTAAGCAGCTTCATTAGCCATATTTGGCATATCTGGATATGTTTTTGGATCATACACTGTCTTTACTGCATCTTTTGTAGAATTCGGCAGCTGATATTCGACCTTATAGATTCCAGGAGCAACCTCTATTTTCGATGAAATCGTCCCTGAATACTCAGTTAGCGCTTGCATAAAACTATCCATATCATGCCCTCCCGATATCTGCTTCCCTGAGCGAGTCGCATCTACGAGATGATCTTTCAGATCAGGCCGAACAACACCACGACCAACAAAATCGGCGTCTGGTAAAAGATTATCTGGTAGCCCAAGGTTGGTACCACCTTTCACGCTAGCCTCAGATTGAACCCACTTACCCCCAACCCACTTGACCGCAAACCCACCAATCTCTGCAGTGATCAAACCACTGACGACGTCAAATATCAACCCACCCGCCTGCTGGTCGGATTGCGCCAGTAGTTTATCGCCTACTCGCTCAAGGCCTTGG
>NZ_JAWHOO010000019.1:0-115643 GCF_032586855.1 Pseudomonas syringae group sp. J254-4
CGCCCCCGGCAGCTCTTGCCCCCCCCCACACCCGCAGTGGTGTATCCGAGGCTCGCAAGTATCGTGCGACGCTCCGCGTCGCATGCCGTTCTGGACGCTCTGCGTCCTCTAGCATCAGCCGTCTATCGGCCTGACGATCACCGTGCAGGTCATTCCCGCAGCCAGCAATACGCTTTCCGGTACGGAATCCAGATGAATGCGCACCGGCACGCGCTGGGCCAGACGCACCCAGTTGAAGGTCGGGTTCACATCAGCGATCAATTCGCGACTTTGCGGGTTGTCGCGGTCGTAGATACCGCGTGCGATGCTTTCGACATGGCCTTTTAGCACTTCGCCACTCATCAACTGCATATCGGCAGGATCGCCCACGTTAAGGTGCGGCAACTTGGTTTCCTCGAAAAAACCGTAGACCCAGAACGAGTTCATATCGACCACGGCCATCTTCGCTTCGCCAATGCGTGCATAGTCGCCACGATGGACATTGAGGTTGGTGACGTAACCGTCCACCGCCGCCAACACCCGCGTGCGGGACAGGTTAAGTTCGGCCGCTTCCAGTTGCGCCTGCGCCAGCTGGTAATCAGCCAGCGCCGAGGTGGCGACATTGCTCGCGTCATCACGGTTTTCTGCCGAGATGACCAGTTCATCCATGTCGGCACGGCGCTTCGCGTTGAGCTTGCGCATCTCCCACGTCGCCTTGCGTGAAGCCAGCAATGCCTGCGCCTGGCGGACTGCGATCCGGTAATGTTCCGGGTCGATCTGCATCAGCAAATCGCCGCGTTTTACCCGTTGATTGTCGTGCACCGGCACATCGACCACGGTGCCGGACACATCGGCGGCTACATTGATGATATCGGCGCGTACCCGACCATCACGAGTCCACGGCGTATCCATGTAGTCGACCCACAGCGTACGACCAACCCAGAGCGCGATTGCCAACACCAACAATGTGGCAAGAAGGCTATAGAACTTTTTCATGCGGATATTTCTCGACTCAGGCGTCAACGATAAAGGGGCAGCGCCAGAGCGCCGAAGATGCAGATAAACACGCACAAGCGCAGCAAGGCCGGGTGCCAGAAATGCCGATACAGGTCAAAACCAGCCAGCAGACGATCCAGCGCCCATGCCAGAACGACAGCCAGCAGAAACATCAGCGTCAGGCTCGGCATGTACAGACCGTGGAAGGCTATTTCACGCGGCATGGGCCATTCCTGAATGGGCGCGTTCGACGCCATAGGCGGCCAGCGGCGATTGCGGGTCCAGCAGCGAGGTGCGGATAAAGTGCAGATAGCTTTTCACCCGACGCAGCACCGAGGTGTCGAAATGCGAGGCGAAGGGTTCATCGGCCTCCTGCACCCGTTTGATGGCCTGATCGACCGCCGACAGGCCGCGCTGCAGATTGACCGCATCGGGCTGGATGAACAGGCGTACCAAGGCGCGTCCCATGACGCGCAACGCGATGCGCCAGGGTTGGTATTCGGCGTAGGCCGGATGAATCGGCAGAATTGCCTGTTCGCGGCGCAGCTCGATAATGGCGTGGCCGATTTCCAGCACCACGAACATCCAGCGCAACAGCTCGCGCTGCACCAAGGGTTTGCTGATCGCCAGACCGTACGCCTGATGCATCAGGTCGCGGGTCTGGCTTTCGAAGCTTGAACCCAGACGCTTGAGCGGTGCGCCAATCGCAAACACCACCTGATTGCGCAAGGCCTGCTCCAGACGCTGCCACATCCAGCGGCTGTTGGGTGGCAGGATGATCGCCCCCGCTGCGGCACAGATCAGCATGCCGATGACCATCGCGAGGTAATCGTTGATGAAGGTGTAAGGGTTGTAGACCGTCAGGTTGTCCGGCACCGAGCCCAGGCTGAAAAAAATCAGCAGCCCCAGGCCGTATCCCGTCCACTGCGGACGTGAACCCAGAAAGGCGCCGAGCACAAACACCGGGGCCAATAGCAGGCACAGCAGCGGGAAGCCGTCGATGTGCGGGAACAGAAAAAAGGTTTCGACAAAACCCAGCAGTGCGCCGAGCAAAGTACCGCCGGCCATCTGCAACGACATGCGCCTGGGGTTGTGGGTGGTCGATGACAGCGCGACAGTCGCCGCCGAAGCCAGGACCATGCTCGCGCCGCTGGGCCAGGCTGTCAGCACCCAATATGCACTCATCAGGCCGACTACGCAGGTCGCGCGGGCTCCGGACGCCAGGGCTGTCATCCAGTGGGTACGCGGCACGAATGAAGCGTTCCACTGCTCACGCGCATGGATGTGATCGGCCAGCGATGCGTGGGTCAGTGCGTAATCATGCAGCTCGCTGACCAGCCGGTACAGCAGCTCGAACGCCGTATGAAAATCGAGTCGTTCGGCGTCGCTCGGCAGGGTGTGTTCCAGCTCGGCGCGCAGGCTTCTGACCCGCTCGGGCAACTGCGCCCTGCACGTCTCAAGGCGCGTGACCAGCAGCGCAGCATCATCGTTGGTCAACGCGCGGTCGGCGAACACATCAAGCAGCTCTGCGAGGGTTTCAAGACCGGGACCGATGTACCTCAACACCGTATCGGCACGTTCCAGCCGCAGCCGTTCAAGCAACTGATGCAGTGCATTGAAGCGCGTCGTAACGGCCATGAACTCGCTGTTCAAACGATTGAGCCGCCCGTTGCGTCGGCGCATGTGCGGGTCCTCGAACACTGTGACGCTGCGCAGCCCTTCCAGACCGATGGCCTCGGCGACGAAGCGCACGTTTCCGGTTTCAAATGCCGTGCGTGCAATCTCCCCGCGCAAACCCTCGGCCATGAAACGGGCGAATACGCCGAAGCGCTGGTACAGCGCATTGCGCATGGCGGCACTGGAACTCTGCGGCAGAATTGCCGCACTCACCGCAGTGGAACAGAGGATCCCCAGGGTGATTTCCAGCACTCGCCACACCGCTGACATGAATGAACCTTCGGGATGCGCCAGGGCGGGCAGCCCTACCATCGCGGCCGTATACCCCGCCAACACGAAGCCGTAAGCACGAAAGTTGCGATAACGCGCCGCACCTGCGGAACAGATACCGACCCAAAGCGCCAGGCTGCCGAGAAACGGCAGCGGGTTCTGCGCAAACAGGGCCATCAGCAGCACCATCATGGCCGACCCGGCCAGCGTACCCAGCAGGCGGTAAAAACTTTTGGCGAACACCTGCCCGCTCTGCGGCTGCATGACGATGAACACGGTGATAATCGCCGTGTGCGGCTGCGGCAACTCCAGGCGCAGAGCCAGCCAGTACGTCAGAAATGCAGCGATCAATACCTTGAAAAGGTAAACCCAGGTCACCCCGTCACTGCGCGCCCAACTACGAAATTCACGACGCCAAGGCAAAGCGGTCACGCGCTCAAAGGCAGCAATCATTTCGCACACTCAAGATCAGCAGTGGTGCCTGAAGAATGGCAACCGCCGCTCTCCCCGCCCAGCGCTACCACCAGCCCGGCATAGGCATTAAGGCGCGCAGCCTCAACCTGTTGCTGAATCTGCTGCTGGCGAAACAACTGGGTCCGGGCGTTGAGCACGTTCAGGTAATCGGTCAGCCCGCGCTGCCAGGCAATCAATGCGATGTCGTAGGTCTTTTGTGCCGACGTTACCGACTCGGCGGCCAATGCCTGTTGCTTGTCCATCGAGGCGCGACGAATAAGCTGGTCGGAAATACTTTTCAACGCCATCACCAGCGTCTGGTTGTAATGCGCCACGGCCTGGTCATAAGCGGCCGACGCCTGACCCAGCTGCGCCCGCAAGCGCCCGCCGTCAAAAATCGGCAAGCTGATGGCTGGCCCGACCTTGTAACCCAGCTTACTGCCGGTCAGAAACTCCAGCATGCCGCCGCCCGTGGCCATGTAGCTCAGGCTGCCGACCAGATCGACATTGGGATAAAAGCCCGCATGCGCAACGTCGATACCGCGCGCCTGCGCCGCAACCTGCCAGCGCGCGGCCACCACATCGGGCCGCCGTCCCAACAGTTCGGCGGGCAATGCCGACGGCATTTTCAGCTCGGTGTGCAACGACAGCGTGGGCCGTTGCAGCGCCGCGCTCTCTCCCGGCCCTTTACCTGCCAGAGCAGCCAGCTGATTGCGGCTCAGGGCGATGGCCTCTTGCAGCGCATCAATCTGCCGGTGGGCCTCGGGCAATGGCGTTTCGGCCTGACTGATCTCGAAATGCGTGCCGATCCCGCCCTTGAGGCGACGCTGCGCCAGATCGAGTATCTGTTGCTGCTGGGCCAGCGCTGCCTCGGCGATGTCCAGTCGGGCGTATTCAAGGGCCAGCTGGATGTAGGCGCGAACCACGTTTTCCTGCAATTCGAGCTGCGCCTGACGCTGCTCGGCAGCACTCACGTGCGCCAGATCAAGGGCCTGCTCGCTGGCGTTGCGTTCACGCCCCCACAGGTCCAGCGCGTAGCTCAGGCCCAGCGACGCATTGTTGTCCCAGGTGCGAGTATCGGCCAGCGCTCCGGGACCATAAAACTGATCCTCGGGCCAGTCGTGGCGCATCAGGCTGGCACTGCCCTGCACCTGCACCGACTCGGATGACTCGGCGATCTGCGCCATCGCTCTTGCCTGGCGCACACGGGCAGCGGCCAGCGCCAGACCCGGGCTGCCAAGCGTAGCAATATCGACCCAGTGATTGAGTTGCGCATCGCCGTAGGCACGCCACCATTGCGCTGCGGGCCAATGGGCGTCGAGGGCAGCGCTCTGAATCGCCTGATCGGTGGCCAGGCTGTCCGCGTGCAGAAGACTGCCCTGCGGTTTGATTCCATGTGTTCCGATACAGCCGTTGAGGACCAGCGTAAAAGCCAGGATACCGACGGGCCAGAGCCCTCTGATGATGCGACGCGGCACAGCTGCGAGTTCCCGAACGGAGGTAATACACCTTGAATGGCGGCGATTCTAGGCGGCGCTTGACGCGGCGATAAGCGGGGATATTTGTGAATCTTTGTTACTGAAACGGCGATAATCCTTTGGTCTGGATACATGCATCCGTTACTTCATGTCACAATTTGCCATCTACTCAGAGAAGTACCCATGGACACCCTGCAAAACATGCGTGCCTTCAGTTGCGTGGCGCAAGCGGGCAGCTTCACTGCTGCCGCCGCCGTGCTGGATACCACCACCGCCAACGTCTCGCGCGCGGTCTCCAACCTTGAAGCACATTTACAGACGCGCCTGCTCAATCGCACCACCCGACGCATTGCCCTCACCGAAGCAGGCAAGCGCTACTTGTTGCGCTGCGAGCAGATTCTCGCCTCGGTAGAAGAAGCCGAAGCCGAAGCCAGCGACGCGCATGCCCGCCCGGCCGGGCAACTCAAGGTGCATTCGATGCCCGGCGTCGGCCAGCATTACGTGATTGACGCCATCGCCCGTTATCGCCGCAACCACCCTGACGTCGCGTTCGACCTGACCATGACCCACCGCGTGCCGGACTTGCTGGAAGAAGGCTATGACGTGTCGATCGTGCTGGCCAGCGAACTGGCAGACTCCGGCTTTGTGTCTCAGCGACTGGGCATTACCTACAGCATCGTGTGTGCATCGCCCGAGTACGTCAAAACCTTTGGCATGGCCCACAAGCCTGCCGACCTGCTGAATCATGCGTGCCTGCGCCTGGTCAGCCCGGTGTTCCCGCTGGACAAATGGCTGTTCGATGGCCCGGAAGGTCAGGAGATGGTCACCATCAACAGCTCGCCGCTGCTGGTCAATTCTGCGGATGCCATGAAAACCGCGATTTCCAGCGGCATGGGAATTGGCATTCTGCCGATCTATTCGGCAATAGAAGGGTTGCGCAACGGCACGTTGGTGCGAGTGCTGTCGGATTACCGCTCGCAGGAGCTGAACCTGTACGCCATCTATCCGTCACGCCAGTATCTGGATGCCAAGATCAGAACCTGGGTCGAATACCTGCGAGGTTCCCTGCCGGAAATTCTCGCGGCCGATGAGGCGGATCTGCATGTGCAGGCCCTCAAGTCCTCGTTCTGACATCGTACAACTGTAAAAAGCGGCTGCCAAAGAGCGGAGAGGAATGTTAGCGTGCTACTCATTCAACCGCTCAAGAGTGACTGCCCAATGAAAAAAACCGTACTCGCCTTCAGCCGTGTTACTCCAGAAATGGCCGAGCGCCTGGCACAAGACTTCAATGTGATCGTGCCCAACCCCAAGCTGGGCGACATCAGCGCCCAGTTTAACGAAGCCTTGCCTGAATCCCATGGGCTGATCGGCTCAGGCCGCAAGCTGGGTCGCGAGCAGCTGCAAAATGCAACGAAACTGGAAGTGGTTTCCAGCATCTCGGTGGGCTACGACAACTACGATGTCGACTACCTGAGCGAGCGCGGCATTCTGCTCACCAATACGCCGGATGTACTGACCGAGAGCACCGCCGACCTGGGCTTCTCGCTGATCATGAGCAGCGCCCGCCGCGTCGCCGAACTGGATGCCTACACCAAGGCCGGACAGTGGACGCGCAGTATCGAGCCTCCGCACTTCGGCACCGACGTGCACGGCAAGACGCTGGGCATCGTTGGCATGGGCAATATCGGCGCAGCCATCGCCCGTCGTGGCCGTCTGGGCTTCAACATGCCGATCCTGTACAGCGGTAACAGCCGCAAGACCGAGCTTGAAAAGGAACTGGGAGCACAGTTTCGCAGCCTGGACCAATTGCTGGCCGAAGCGGATTTCGTCTGTCTGGTAGTGCCACTGAGCGAAAAGACCAAACACTTGATCGGCCGTCGCGAACTGAGCCTGATGAAGCCCGGTGCCATCCTGATCAACATCGCCCGTGGCCCGATTGTCGACGAGCCCGCGCTGATCGAAGCCCTGCAGAACGGCACCATTCGCGGTGCCGGTCTGGACGTTTACGAAAAAGAACCGCTGCAAGAATCGCCGCTGTTCCAGCTCAAGAACGCCGTCACCCTGCCCCACATTGGCTCGGCCACCACCGAAACCCGTCAGGCGATGGCCGAGCGCGCTTATCACAACCTGCGCAATGCGTTGCTGGGCGAGCGGCCGCAGGACCTGGTCAATCCGCAGGTGTGGAAGGGCTAAGGCATTCCTGCTCTATAACCGAGGATGAACATCGACTCAGGCCAGTTTGCCGCCGACCAAGACGGCAACCGGCCTGGTCTTCCTGAACACCAGCACATTGCCCGCCATCACCAGCACAAGCCCGAGCAAGGCAGCCACGGTCCACTGGTAGCCTTCGACCCACGTCGAGATGTTCAGCGCCACAATCGGGAACAGCACAGTGCAATAAGCTGCGCGTTCCGGCCCCATGCGCCCGACCAGGGTCAGGTAGGCGGTGAACGCAATCACCGAGCCGGGAATAACCAGGAACAGCAGTGAGCCTACGTAACGCGTGTTCCATTCGAAGGTGAACGGCGTGCCGCTGAGCAGGCAGTAGAGCCCCAGTATCGTCGCCCCGTAGAACATTCCCCACGCATTGGTGGTCAGCGGACGCAGGCCGGCTTTCTGTTGCAGGCTCGACAGCATGTTGCCCGCCGAGAAGCACAGTGTGCCCAGCAGGGCCAGGCCCAGACCGATCAGGGTCTCGCGGCTGGCGCTGTGCCCGGACAGCTCGGGCCAGAACAGACATGCCAGCCCGATCAGGCCCATGGCACCACCGGCCATAACGTTACCGGCGATTTTCTGGCGAAAGAACACCCGCGCATTCAGCGCATTCCACAGCGTCGAAGTCGAGAACACCACAGCGATCAGCCCGCTGGGTATCCACTGGCTGGCCGTGTAGAAACACATGAAGTTGACGCAGAACAGGCACACGCCTTGCGCAAGACAAATCAACTGACCACGACGGTTGACCGGTTGCAGACGCTTTGTCAGCAACAGGAATGCAAACAGCACCAGAGCCGCCAGCGCGAAGCGATAGACGATCGATACCGGAATCGCGACATCGCCGAGTTGAAGTTTCAGGGCGATCCAGGTCGTACCCCAGATCAGCACAGTCAGCAGATAAAGCGAAATGTTCATGGTGCAGGCTCCTTGATGAGCCATCAGTCTGCTGCGTACCGGTCTGCCAGCGCTTGCACAATCTTGCGCATTTGCTTCAAGCGCTACTGGCAGCGGCGTCGCCAGCGAGTAGGATACAAATCCTAGAGGAATCGTCATGCCCGCTATTGAATCCATCCAGGTCTTTCAGGCCCTGAACAGTTCACCCAATGCCAATCTGGAGCAGAGCGCCCCGCTGGGCGACGGGTTGGTGGCGGCGTTGTGGAACAATCGGCATGACTCGCAGGAATATCACGCACCGACCCACCACACGCTGTCGTGCTATATCGAGGACGGCACCGGGACGTTTCGCCGCGGCAGACCCGACCAGAAAGGTGCGCCGGGCAAGCTGTGCATCTTGCCTGCCGGTCATGAGTCCGCCTGGGTGGTGAACGGCGAGATCCGTCTGGCGCATCTGTATTTCAGCCCGGAACAGTTTGCGCTGGGCTGCGTGACACTACTGGATCGCGAGCCGCGTGAGATGCAACTGCGGGAAAACACCTTTCTGGAAGACCCCGCACAAGCCGCACGCTTCCGGCAGTTGATCCGCCTGAACTGGGCAGAGCCCGGCGAGCGTCTGCTGACCAGCAGCCTGGCGCACGAGATGGTCAGCCATGCGTTGCTCAGTCAGGTAGGGTTGCGCGAGGGGTTGCGCCTGAAAGGCGGCCTGGCACCACACCTGCGGCGGCATCTGGTGGACTTCATCGAAATGCACCTCGCCGACCCGCTGAGCCTCGGTCAACTGGCAGGCCTGTGTGCGCTGTCGGAATACCACTTCGCGCGAATGTTTCGCGAAAGCTTCGGCTTGCCGCCACACCAGTACCTATTGGCGCGACGTATCGAACAGGCTCGCCAGTTGCTGCGCAGCACCGGCAAGCCACTGGGCGAGATCGCGCTGGCCTGCGGCTTCGCCAGCTCCAGCCATTTCAGCAACCGGTTTCGTCAGGCCACGGGGGCCACGCCGGGCGAATACCGGCTGGCGTTAGGCCAATAATTGACTCACGGCTGCCAACGGGCTGAGCAGCACGCCACAGCCTGCCAGCGCCAGCACCCAACGCGGCCGGAACGGCAGCAGCGCAACCAGCAACACCGCGCTGCTCATCAATGCGGCGAACCAGTGCACCGTGCCCATCATCCAGCCATCGGCCTGAACCGCCGCCCATGACGACAACAGCAGCGCGCCCCAGCCGACCAGTTTGAGCGCCCGACGCCGCTGTTCAGTCAACGGGCCTTTGAGCAGTTCACTGTAATGGCGCGCCATGGACAGGCACAGGCAGGTGAACCCTACGTAGCACAACAAGGCAGCCAACAGCATCAGTGGCTCTCCTGAGGTGTGGGCTGCAAGGCAACGCCGGATGTTTTACGGGCGGGTACAGCCGTGAACTTCAGTGCCGCCCAGCCAAGAAACAGCCCGGTGACCAGCGCCGTCAGGTCAAAGGCCGTCATTACCCAGCTTCCCGACATCAGCGAACCCAGCAGATAGCGGCCGCTGGTCAGCAGATCGAGCAGCGGCAGCCCGGCAAACAGCACCGCGCCCAGCCCCAGTTGCTCGCGCCATGCACTGCGCCCTTTGCGCACCAGGGCGTGCAGCACTGACAACGCCCAGCATGTGAAGAACACGCTGACTTCCCAATCGGCACGCCCGATGAAACCCGAAGGCAGCAGACGATTGGCCCAGAAGAAGCTGGCCACGGCAATCATCAACCCGGACATGCTGGCGATGTTCAGCACTTCCACCAGACGCAACTCCAGTGGCAGCACGCCGGTTTTAGCGTGCTTGAGCTGACGCTTGCCCAGCCACATCACCAGCCCGGTGCCGATCATTGCGGTTCCGGCGACCCCGAAAATGAAGTACATCCAGCGCAGCAGCGGCTCGGCGAAATGGCCTACATGCAAACCGTACATCCCGCTGGAAATCAGCAGCGCGACCGGGCGCTCGGGTACTTCGTTCAGCAACGCGCCGCTCGACCCGCTGAACGTCAGCGCCCCGCCCCGATCCGGCACGATGCTGCCCTTGTCATCACGCGTCAGCAGAACCGAGGCGGTGCTGTCGCCCGGATTATTGACGATCACCCGACCCACCTGACCGCTGTCCCACTTCGCGTTCGCCGCATTGACCAACGGCGCAAGTGCTACCAACGGCGCAGGCTTGCCTTCTCGCTTGAGCATTTCCGGGGACGGATAGGCTTCGCGGTAGAACGCTTGAACCGTGTCGTACTGGCTGAGGATGCTCGCGGGCATCACCATCGACATGAAGATCACCAGACTGCTGTAAGTGATCATCAGATGGAACGGCAACACCAGCACGCCAAGCGCGTTATGCCCGTCCAGCCAGGAACGCTGGCCCTTGCGTGGACGAAACGTGAAGAATTCCTTGAAGACTTTTTTGTGAATGATGATGCCGGTGATCAACGCAACGAACATCACCATCGCGGCGCTCGTCGCCAGCCAGCGCCCCCAGGGATAAGGCATCTGCAGTTGATAGTGAAAACGGTAGAAGAAATCACCGCCGCGCGTGTCGCGTGCCTGCACCTCGCTGCCGGTCTGCGGGTCAAGTAGCTTGCGCACGAAGTTATTGCGTTGGCCCTGCTTGCCTTCGGGCAGCCAGCCAGCCGTCAGGCCCGGCGTGCGCTCGTCCGGCAGGCTGATGAACCAGCGCGTAGCCCCGGCGGCGTGGCTTTGCAGATAATCCTGAGCCCGCTGCACGCTGGCACCGGCATCCAGAGCGCGCACCGGAATTTCCGGCTGCATCCACTGGGTAATTTCATCCTTGAAGTAGGAAAGCGTGCCGGTCAGAAAAATCGCGAACAACAGCCAGCCGAACAGTAAGCCGACCCAGGTGTGCAACCAGGCCATCGACTGACGAAAACCCTCTTTCACAATAGCCACCGACCGCAGGCGCAGGCAGCCGCCAGCAATGCGCACGGCGCTAGCACTCCGACCCAGGCCTGCAACGCCGTGCGGCAGGCAAAACACCAGAGCACCGCGACCAGATAAACCAGAAAGGACAGCATCATGCCTGTCACCACTGCTTCGGCGCGGGGGATGGGCAGCCACTGCGCACCGCAGATGCTGACCACTGAGGCAAGCAGATAACCGGCAAACACGGCCGCCAGCGCCCGCGAGGTAACGGCAAGCCGATAGGCAACCGTCAGGCCCTTGCTTCTGGATTTCGCCATGCGTTTTTCCGGCAGCGAACCGCTTGCGGTGGTGACATCCATCAAAGGGTCTTCATTGATTCGTGAAACCTGGGAAGCCGGCTCACCAGCCCTCGGGAAGAGGCCGCGATGAATGCCAGCTGTTTGCGCCATTCGTCCCTGAGTGGGATAAATGAACCGCAATATTAATGATAAATATTCTCATACGCAAAAGAGTCTGCCAGAATCCACGCCATCAACGAGTCCCCGTGGATTGTTCCCCGTGATGCCCATCGCCCACTCCGCTCTCAATCACACTGTCGAAAGCCTGTACAGGGCACACAACACCTGGCTGACAACCTGGTTGCGGCGCAGGCTCGGCTGCCCGCACAGCGCAGCGGATCTGGCCCAGGACACCTTCATCAAGGTATTGGGCGCACGCGATACGCAGCAGATCGTCGAGCCTCGCGCCTTTCTGACGACGATTGCCAAACGTGTGTTGTGCAATCACTACCGGCGTCAGGACCTGGAGCACGCCTACTACCAGGCGCTGGCCGAACTGCCGGAATGCGTGGCGCCTTCGGAAGAAGAGCGGGCAATCATTCTCGAAACACTGGTGGAACTCGATCAACTGCTGGACGGCCTGCCGCTGCTGGTCAAGCGGGCGTTTCTGATGTCGCAGGTCGACGGGTTGAGCCACGGCCAGATTGCCGCCGAACTGGGCATCTCCATTGCAACGGTCAAACGCCATCTGAACAAGGCCGCACTGCGCTGCTATTTCGCCTTATGAACCCGAGCAACGAGTCCTTGAACAAATCCGACATCTCGCCTGGCGTGGCGCAGCAGGCGGTCGGCTGGCTGCTGGAAATGCAGGAAGGCACGCTGGATGCGCGTCGTCAGCAGGCCTGGCAGCTCTGGCTCAATGGCAACGCCGAACATCAGCGGGCCTGGGCGCATATGAAGCGGGTCAACCAGCGCCTCAGCGGACTGTCTTCGCCGCTGGCGCATGCGACACTCAATGCGCCGAAATCCGCCAGCCGTCGGCACGCTCTGAAACTGCTGTTGTTGCTCGGCGCAGGCTCGGCAGCAGGCTGGAGTCTGCGCGAGCAGATCGCCCTGCAACCCTTGCTGGCCGACTACAACAGTGGCGTTGGCGAGCAGCGCAAGGTGGCTTTGAGCGATGGCAGTCAGGTGCAGTTGAATACTGCCAGCGCGGTCGATGTGCGTTTCGATGCACAGCAGCGCCTGATCAAGCTGTTGCAGGGCGAAATCCTCATGACCGCCTCGGCGGACAGCCGCCCGCTGAGCCTGTTGAGCGCCGAGGGCACGGTCAGGGCATCGACAGGCGCCAGCCGTTTCAACCTGCGCCAGCTGGATGGGCGCACGCAATTGGCGGTGTTTGCCGGAGCCCTTGAAATAGCCCCGCTTGGCAGGAGCGGCCCCGGTTTGATGCTGCGGGCCAGCCAGCAAGTGACCTTCAGCCGTGATGCCTGGGACAGCGTGAAACCTATAGATGCGGGCAGTGGCGCGTGGGCGGACGGGATGCTGGTGGCGTCGCGCATGAAGCTCTCCGACTTCCTTGCCGAGCTGGGTCGCTATCGACGCGGTCGTTTGAACTGCGATGCAAAAATCGCCAGCCTGCTGATTTCCGGCAGCTATCCGCTGGCCGACAGCGAGCGCATCCTCGACATGCTGGAACTCGCCCTCCCGGTGCATGTACAACGCTTCACCCGCTATTGGGTGAACGTGCAGGCGCGGGTTTGATGTCTCCTCAAATGCTGACCGCTCGCTCCTGCGTTCCAGTGTTTATGGAGATACCGAAATACGAGGCTGAAACCACGCTGACTATCGTTCCCACGCTCCGCGTGGTAATGCAGTTCGTGACGCTCCGCGTCACACAACTCTGCGATTCAGTGAGATTTCGGCTCGACTCAAGTCACCTTTTCGCCCCTCGGCGAGTTACTTTGAAGGGGCCAAAGTAACCAAAGCCCCTCGCTCCTGTTTCCGGCCCGACTTCGTCGGGTTCCTTCGCCCTGTCACTGATCCGGGGGTCGCAATTTGCGTCGTCTGTGTCATCGGGGTAGACAAGCGCTTTTATGCGCAGTGAACGCTGCAGCACGGCGCAGAGCGTCGCCAAACGCATCACCACGCGAGGCGCGGGTACGATAATCAAACCCGGAAAAAATAATTTCAAAACCCGTGAGCCGTTTTCTGTTGCTCGCGTGACAGACAGGGAAAGCCTCTCTCAACCTTCCGGTCAAAGGACTCCTGCATGTCAGCCCGCCCTACTCAACTTTCACCGCTGGTGCGTACGTTGCGCCATGTCATTTTCGGTGCCAGCCTTTCGGTCGGCAGTCTGTCGATGGCGCAGGCTGCCGAGGTGGCACCCAAGGCGTATCACATTGCGCCAAGCGAGCTTGAAGCTGCGCTGAGCCAGTTCGGTCGAGAGTCCGGCGTGTTGATTTCCTACGGTTCGCAAATCACCAGCGGCCTGAAGAGCCGTGGTCTGGAAGGTCAATACACGCCCGAGCAAGGCCTCAATGCGTTACTCGAAGGGACGGGGCTGCAGGCCTTGGCCGACGGCAATAACGGCTTCACCCTGCAGCAGGCCAATGCTGCTGGCGCGCCGATCGAGCTGGGTGTGTCCACCGTAGTCGGCGACTGGCTGGGAGCCGCGCAGCAGACCAACGTTTTCGAACACCCCGGCGCACGTGATGTGATCCGCCGTGAAGAGTTCGAGCGTGTCGGCGCAACCTCGGCGCGTGAAGTGCTCAATCGCATTCCGGGCGTCAATGCGCCGGACAACAACGGCACCGGCAGCCACGACATGGCGCTGAACTTCGGCATTCGTGGCCTCAACCCGCGTCTGGCGTCACGCTCCACAGTATTGATGGACGGCATCCCGGTGCCGTTCGCACCTTATGGTCAGCCGCAACTGTCCTTCGCGCCGATCAGCATGGGCAACATGGACGCGGTCGACGTGGTGCGTGGCGGTGGTGCAGTGCGTTACGGGCCGCAGAACGTGGGCGGTATCGTCAACTTCGTGACCCGTGCCATCCCCGACGCCCCTACCCTCAAAGGCGGCATACAGACCGAAACCAGCCCGTCGTCCAGCCACGATGGCTTCAAGACCACCGGCAACCTGCTGGCAGGCGGCACGGCGGACAATGGTCTGGGCGGCGCGATTCTGTATTCCGGCGTACGCGGCGGTGACTGGCGCGAACACAGCGATACCCAGATCGACGACTTGATCCTCAAAGGCAAATACCAGATCGACGAAGCCAACAGCCTCAACGCCATGGCGCAGTATTACGATGGCGAAGCGCAGATGCCCGGCGGCCTGAACGTCAGGGATTACGATGCCGATCCGTACCAGTCGACTCGTCTGAAGGACAAGTTCTGGGGCCGTCGCACCATGTTCAACTTCGGCTACCGCTATGAAGAGGATGCGCGCGTCTTCACCGCCAACACGTTCTTCACCAAAACCCTGCGCAGCGGCTATCTGGATCAGGGCAGCTTCGTTTCCCTGTCGCCCCGCGAATATTGGGTACGCGGTCTGGAAACGCGCTTCTCGCAAGGCTTTGCACTGGGCGAAACCTGGCATGAAGTCGGTGTTGGCTACCGCTACGTCAACGAAGCCGGTCACGAACTGCGCTATCGCGAACCGGTGACCGGTAACCTGCCGACCACCGCCAGCCGCAACGACCGTGACACCCGCGGCGCGACTGAAGCGCATGCGTTCTACATTGATGACCGTATCGACATCGGCAAGTGGACCATCACGCCCGGCGTTCGCTACGAGATGATCGACACCGCGCAGAACAACAACCTGACCAACGCCCGCTATCAAGGCGACTACAGCACCGCACTGCCAGCGCTGAATGTGCTTTATCACCTGACCGACACCTGGAACCTGTACGCCAACACCGAAGGCTCGTTCGGCAGCGTGCAGTACAGCCAGATGCCCAACCGCGTTACCGGCGATGAAGTCAAACCGGAAAAAGCCCGCACCTGGGAACTGGGTACGCGCTACGACAACGGCAACCTGCGAGCCGAGATCGGTGCATTCCTGATCAACTTCGATAACCAGTACGACAGCAATCAGACCAACGACACCGTGATCGCACGCGGCGAGACGCGTCATCAGGGGATCGAGACCAGCGTCAACTATGCGCTGGAAGGCCTGAGCCCGGTATTGGCCGGTTACGATGTCTACGCGAGCTACGCTTTCGTTGACGCGACAATCCGTGAAGACGGCCCGAATAAAGGCAACCGCGTGCCGTTCTCGTCAAAACACAAAGGAACGATGGGCGTCAGCTACACCGAAGGGCCGTGGAAGCTGAATTTTGACAGCTCTTTCCAAAGCGACCAGTTCGCCGACAACGCCAACACAGCGGCCGAAAGCGCCGACGGCAGCACTGGCAAGATCCCTGGTTACATGCTGTTCAGCACCCGCGCCAACTACGACTTCGGCCCGCAACTGTCGGACCTCAACGTAGCGGTCGGGATGAAGAACATCTTCAACCGCCAGTACTACACCCGCTCGTTCGACGACAACAACCGTGGCAAATACGTCGGCGAACCGCGCACGGTGTACGTACAAACGTCAGTTGCATTCTAGTTCCCGGACGCCAGAGCGTGAGAGAAGTGTTATCCCGGACACCTCTCGTTCCTCACGCTCCGCGTGGGCGTGCCGTTCTGGACGCTCTGCGTACGCTCCTGATTCTCAGCCTTGAATCAGGGCGGCCATTTTTTGCTGCGAAATATTTCTTACACATTGGGGTTGAATTGTCAGGCCATTGCCGCCAACACTGTGAATGAGCGCAAACGAAATCGATTCCGCAAGGAATCACGTAGTCCAGCCTCGCACGAGCAAGCCCTAATAAGGATTAACTATGCAAATCCAGGTCAATAGCGATAATCACATCGAAAGCAGTATCCGACTGGAGGAGTGGGTTCGTACCACCGTTGAAAGCACGCTCGAACACTACGATGAAAACCTGACCCGCGTGGAAGTCCACATCCGCGACGAAAACGGCGACAAGCCTGGCCCGCACGACATCAAGTGCCAGATGGAAGCTCGCCCCAAAGGACACCAACCTATTTCTGTTTCCCACAAGGCCGATACGGTAGATCAGGCTGTGGATGGCGCTGCTGTAAAACTCGATCACGCCCTCGAGCATCTGTTTGGCAAGCTGCGCGGCAAACGAGGTGCCGCACCGATCATCGCCGAGCAGGATGAAGATCCGGTCAGCCCGGACGCGCTGCTCGAAGAAGAATTTCTGGAAAAAGAGCAGGAGAAAGAAGCCGCTCGTCTGACCTGATGTTCCACTGACACGTTTTGCAAAAAAAGGGCGAACCGGCAACGGTTCGCCCTTTTTGTTTGCCATGGATTGTTCCCCATGAGCAGGCAAACGCAGCGCTCCACGCACGCCGACAATCTGTCGACCAGCGTGCCCTACACACGGTTGTGCCCCAATCAGTGCGCACCACAAACGCTCGCTGCACAGCTTTGGCCACCTTGCCCCATCGCTCGCCTCGCAGCGATCTCGATCGCCGGTTGCCGTCTATCGAATTTAACATTCAGCACCGGGCAGTCCGAGCACGGCACCTGACAGCCATAGGCGAGCAAAAAATCATGCCCCTTGCCTACATGAGCAGGCGGGTCAGCCCTTCAAACCGACAAGCGTTCAACACTCACCCTGCCGCTCTGCAGCAAGACGCTCAACGTCAGGACCTGGGCAGCAGGCGAGTACGGTTTCGACCCGTCTTTACGAATCTCTGACGCCAGAATTCGGTTGTCGGAGTGTCAGACAATCACTCGAAAAAGTCGTACGCAAACTGCATTCGCGAAAGGAGCAGGCCATGTCAGGGACGTGTTCTTCGCGCCTCTTCAAGAGCTCTTTTGCCAACCAAATCACCGGTTCGCATTGAAGCCGAACAAGCCGTGAAGCAACTGCAATGGGCTCCCGTTCAGCGGCTTATCGCGCATCACACATGCAATATGGCCCGAACCATGCAATGCCCTGCAGTACGCGCCACGAGGCTGGCCATCAGGAGGGCCACTTCCAGGCGCGGACTCGTTAAAGCGTCTCAAACGAAACCTGTCATCCACGCGAAAGACGACAGCAAACTGTCAGCAGCAGGCGAAGGAGTAACGCAACCGCTGATCAGTCGTCGAGAACCAAAAGGACTATTACCCGGTCAACTTATGCAGACCATTGAGCAGGTGAATGATATGGACAATCCTTTTCAGATGATCACGGACACTTTTCACCCCGACTATCGGGTGAATCTGAGCATTCAAGGGCTGGACGGCAGCATCATGCTGACCCTGTCCAACGAATGCGGAGTCGTTGCCAAACGCCTGATC
Organism: Pseudomonas syringae group sp. J254-4; assembly: GCF_032586855.1. Classification (NCBI taxonomy): domain Bacteria; kingdom Pseudomonadati; phylum Pseudomonadota; class Gammaproteobacteria; order Pseudomonadales; family Pseudomonadaceae; genus Pseudomonas; species Pseudomonas syringae group sp. J254-4. Next base: position 17,514 of record NZ_JAWHOO010000019.1, read on the forward strand.
AGCGCCGCGCAACGCAATGACCCACAACGCCTGCGCAAGCTTATCGAAAGCGTGCAATTCGGCATCGCCATCGAGCGTGGCGAAAGCGCGATCAAGATTCTTGCAGCGATGACTGATGGTGCCACGCTCAAAAAGACACCCGGCCCGGCCAATGGTCTGTGGTCGCAGAATCAGGCCGCGGTGAATGCCGGGGTTTGACGGGCGCTTTCTTCTTCCGATTCAGTGCCTTTGATGGCGCTGAATCGGGATGGAATTCATTGATGCCGTTTTTCATCAGTTACGTTAACTGAATATCTTCAGCGGCGTGTATCGCGGCCGATTGGTCATCAACTTCAAGAAAAAACCCATACTCGCCATGCCCCCTTGTGCAGCCTGCAAGGCCTGAAAAATCAGGCAGTTCGCCATCAAACTCCCTCCCGCCTCTTCAGCAAAAGTACAGATACATCCTGCTACAACAATCCTTGCGCAGAAACATTCGAGCGACTGGGCACTGCGTTCAGCGCCACTGCACCTGCGGATGATTCCGAGGAGGCAACATGTTCTTAAGGTATGGGGTATTGATCGCATCACTTGCGATAGCGTCAGGCTGTGTCGAAGAGCGGGTAGTCCATGAGCGACCACACGTACATCATGAATACGTCGAAGAAGTCATCGCGCCACAACCACCCCCTGAGCGAGTAATTGAAGTAGAACCGGCGCCTCGTCCCGGCTACATCTGGGCACGCGGTTACTGGCACTGGAACGGGCAGCGGTTCGTACCGGTTCATGGTCACTGGGAGGCGGAACGACCTGGCTACCACTATGTGCATCCGCACTGGGAAAGCGCCGGAGACGGCTGGCACTGGCGTGCCGGTGTGTGGCTTAACTGACAGGCGACTTCCATAGCAACGTACTGGCGGCATCGATCACGGATGCCGCCAGTGTCTCGATCAGACCTCGCCTTTCTCTTCGGTCACAGCGCCTTTGACCGAACTGGACGAATCAGGAATCTTCGCCGACGGGTATTTGTACGACGCGTAGCGCACCACCAGAATTGCAAACGCCAGCAACAGAATGCCGCCACACAGGTAGATGATGCCAATGTCCGGCGGGTTGTGGTGGGATACGTCGGAAATCAGCAGACGGGTCAGTGCAGTGATCGCAACGTAGATCAGGAAGCGCACGGGCATGTGGTTGGTCTTGAAATAAATCCCGGTCATCGCCCCCAGTTCCAGGTAGATGAACAGCAGCAGGATGTCATCGACCGTGACGTTGCCTTTCTCGACCATGCCCAGGAACGCAACCACTGACGCCCAGGCAGTGATCGCGCCAATCGCGAACAGCGCCAGAAAGTGAAAGCTCTCGACGCAGAGATTACCCAGTGACTCGGCCTGGCCATGCACGCGGTGTCTTATCTTTACTGCCCATTTGTTTCCCATGACGCTCTACCTCTGAACCTTCGTTTATGCCGACCGGATAATGCCGGGTGCTGGTGACACCTTTGTGGCCTGCTTTTTAAAGCAGGAACAGGGCCATAGGCTATGGTTGAGAGCGCGACGGGTTGTCGCAAGGCACATTTGCAGCGCAAAAAAGATGCTTAAACGCCACTATTCAGCGAGGGGTTGATTGGTACAGGCTTTTTACTGTATAAAAACACAGTAATCAAGAAATCACCTTCAACGCCGATGCGTCGGAGAGCGGGCTTCATGCAGACCCTCATATGGATATGCATGCAGCGCCCCGCTACACCTGACCGGCATGCTGGTCTTGCAGGATCAATGCTTTTGCATACCCGCTGGTCAGAGCGTGAAGCGCTGAACGTCCGGGTCTAGCCCTTTCAACACTGGATAACACGACGAGGCCAAAATGGCTGTTGAAACCCTTTACCGCAGTACCCGCGATCTGGAGACTACTTTCGTGGACCGTAAACTCGCCGATGCGCACGATCAAATGCTCGAGCTGGCCGAGCTTCTCACCGACGTCCTGATCAAGAACGTGCCGGGGATCTCGGAGAAGCATGCAGAGGATGCGAGTATCTACATGGCGAAAAATCGCGCCGTCTTCGCCGCAGCCTTCAAAAACAACGCGACTGCGCTCAGCGAGCTGTCGGAGCCTGCCGAGTCGGAAGGCTGATTGCGTTCTGCACCGCGACCCCCTCATTTGGAGGGGTTCGCTAATCATTCTCATTTAATAACTGGGCAACTGTCCGCATTGCTGCTACAACTCAATAGTGCAGCTCACTTAACTTTAGCGGTATGTAAGCTATTCCTTAACATCTCGTTCACCTGCAGCGCATCAAACTCGATACAAAAGCAAAGTTCCACACTGTCATTATATCAGCGCCATTTTTGTGAACCCCTTCGCTTTTCCTGTCATTAATCAGGCGTCAGTATTCTGCTGTAGTGATGCACGCCACAGCACGGCGATTTTTGTTGGAACTTTTTGCCATCATGGCGACTTTCAGCACATTAGCGTCCTTTGAAAACAGCCTGACCGACGCTATCATGCGCCCGCAAAACCCCCGTATTCATTGGGCAAAACGGATTTTTCAAAAGTTATAACCCTGAACTGACCATCCTGAAAAACCAAAGTTCCTGAAAACTATTACTTTGAAAAATAGTTAATAAAACATTTTGCTTTATTATTTTGTTCTGCTAATAATCCCGACAATTCCGGGTAACAAGGCACATTGCTACATCACATTGAAGTGAATATCGAGCTATGCACTCCGATCTTCCCCGCCCGAGAAACTCATTAACTCGCCAGCTGGTCACGCTGCTCTCAGCCTGGCTTTGCTATTGCGCGGCGCGCTCAGAGCGCGGGAGGAAATAATGGCTGGTCAGCAACCGAGGATGAAGGTCCTTTCCATATTCGGCACTCGTCCAGAGGCCATCAAGATGGCTCCGTTGGTCAGAGCACTGGCCGCAGAGCCGGGTATCGATTCGAGAATCTGCATCACCGGACAGCATCAGAGCATGCTGCAACAGGTGCTGGACATGTTCGAGCTCAAGGCCGATTACAGCCTTGATGTGATGCGCCCCGATCAGACTCTGAACTCCCTGACCGCGGCGCTTTACGCAGCTATCGATCCGATTCTGGACGAGATGAAACCGGACAAGGTGCTGGTTCATGGCGACACCACATCAGCAATGGTGGCGGCCATGTCGGCCTTTCACCGACGTATTCCCATCGGCCACGTCGAAGCGGGCCTGCGCACTGGCGATATCCGTCAGCCGTGGCCTGAAGAGATGAACCGTCGTTGCATCGATCTGATCTCCGATCATCTGTTTGCACCGACGGCCGAGTCGCGCCGCAACGTACTGGGCGAACGCCTGCAAGGTATTTCGTTCGTGACCGGCAATACCGTGATCGACGCCCTGCACCTGACGGCTCAGCGGATCGACAGCAACCGCCAGCTGCGCCACGCACTGGATCGCCAGTTTTCATTTCTGGTACCTGAACGCAGGGTGTTGGTGGTGACCGGGCATCGTCGCGAGAATTTTGGCGACGGCTTCCTGAACATCTGCAAGGCGCTGAGCGAACTGGCCCGACGCGACGACATACAAATCGTCTACCCGGTGCACTTGAACCCCAACGTACTGGGGCCGGTCACCGAGCATCTGGGCGATTTGCCGAACGTGCACCTGATCAAGCCTCTGGATTACCTGTCGTTCGTGCGCCTGATGCAACGCGCCCACGTCATCCTTACCGACTCCGGCGGCGTGCAGGAAGAAGCGCCGTCGCTGGGCAAGCCGGTGCTGGTCATGCGTGATGTCACCGAGCGTCCCGAGGCAGTCGCAGCGGGTACTGTACGTTTGGTAGGCACCGAGACCGACGCGATCATTAGTGGCGTGAACGCCCTGTTTGATGACGACGCCTTGTGGCAGAGAGCCTCCCATGCCGCCAACCCTTACGGCGACGGCAAGGCCAGTGCGCGCATCGTCGATGCCCTGATGGGTCGTCCGGTGGATGAATTTGTCGCCGAGCTGCCGCGTTATCGCACCGACCCGGTCGATGTGCAGCTCGACACGCTTATCCAGCCTCAGCCTCAGCACCAGCATAACCAGATGCGCTCGATGGCAGGTTAGCGAGAACACGCGCAGGTAGCGCAAAAGAACACCAAACATATCCGCAGGAAGCAGTCCGCAGACGATACGGGCACCCGGTTCACACCGAGTGCCCGAAAAACGTTGTAGCAGACCGGCAGCCTGTATCAAGACCCAATGGCCTTGAGCCTTTACCGAGATCTGCACGATGAAATCTTCCGTTGCCGTAAACATGGGCGCGTTGAACGTCCTTGCCTGCGGGATGAGCCTGCTGGCTCTGATGCCTGCATTTGCCCTGGCTGCCGAAAGCCCGTTGACCCAGGCGATCAACCGAATCACTGCCGACAGCCGTCAGGAGCGAGTGATCGAGCTGCGGGAACTGGGCATTGATCGCCCGATCATTCTCAGTGCCACTGATGCGCGCCGTGAGCTTTACCTGCCGGTGCCCGCCAATGTGCCGCTCACGGATGCGACGCTGAATTTTGACGCTAGCTATCTGAATGGCGAAGCAGGCCGCAACACGCTGCTACTGTCGCTGGACGGTTATCCGGTGCGCGCGCTGGGCCTCAACGAAGAACAGGGTAATGCCAGTGCCGTACTGGGCGTCGACAAGGCAGCCCGGGAAAGCGGCTCGGTGCGCCTGGGCATTGCCTGGTCCTCGGTGATCTCGAAAGTGCTCTGCGAAGACGAACGCGCCATCGGCAATGTGCTGCGCATTGATCCGCACACGCGCCTGACTTACGGCTATGACGCCAGCCAGTTGCAGGATGTGGGTGCGGCGTGGAATGCACTGCCCGGCAAACCTGGCCTGTTGGTCGCCCCAGGCACCTTGTCGAGCGCCAGCTACGACGCCGCCTGGCGTCTGGGCGTAGCGCTGGAACGCATCGGTAAACAAGCGCGTATCCTGCCGTTTCCTGCCGTGCAGGACAGTGTGGACCTGAGCGGCCTGAATATTCCGGCAGAACTCAAGCAGATTCCGGCATTCGCCAGCCTTGACGGCAAAGGCCAATACACCTTGCTCGACCCGGCGCAGATCGGCGCATTGCTGATGCTTGGCCAGACCCCGGCATTGCAGGGCGATCTTGCGATCAGCGATCCGCAACTGCTCAAGGCAATCGACGACGCTCTGAACGCCCTTCAGGCACAGGTACAAGGACTTGACGCAACCGCCGCCGCAGCACTGGGCCAGTGGCGCGAACGTCATATCAAGCAACCGCTCGCCAACAGCAGCGAAGACGTGAGTCTGGCCCTGCTGGGCAATCGCGCGCTGCTGATGATCAAGCCGGAGTCGGCGAACAAGGCCATCGGCCTGTTCAGCTCTGCGTGGAACAAACTGGCGCGCAATCGCCAATTGACCATCGGTGAAGAAACCGCAATGCCACTCAGCGAAGACGGTCGCGTTGCGCTGACGCGCCTGGGCGGCAAGCCCGGCACTGTGGATGTGCTGGCTAAAACCGATTGGAGCGCCTCGTTCCCGCTGGGCAGCGTGGCCTATGACGGGCGCGTACCGGTAACCGCGATGATTGATGTTGCTGCGGCCCCCGGCGCATCCGGAACGCCACCGGTTGCGACACTGTTTCTCAACGACTACCTGATCGGTGCGATGCAACTGACTGCCGATGGCAAGAAAGAGCGCATCGAAGCAAGAATTCCGCAATATGCACTGGCAGCGCAGAACACCTTGCGCGTCTCGTTCCAGCGTCAGCCGGTCAGCAACCAGTGCCTGGAGACGCCGCAGGCGTTCCCGATCTCGGTATTGCCGACCAGCCATGTGGTACTGGACAAGGTCACGCCTGACGAAAACTTTTCGGGCATGGCAGCACGCTTCGCTACGGACACTCAGATAATGGTGCCCAAGGCCTATCTCGAGCGCCCGGCCAGCAGCCTGCCGCAAGTGATCCGCGTCGCCAGCGCTTCCGGTGTCTCGCCGCTGCGTGCGCAACTCAGCGTCAGCGATGACGCCAGCGTAGCCGTGACGCCCGCCAAAGCGTTTCTGGCGTTCGAACTGCCAGTCAAGGATGGCGCCGAGTCGGTCAAGGCCAGCAACGACGGGCATCTGCTGATCAATCACAAAGAGCAGACGCTGCTCGACCTCAAATCCCTCAACCACCTGGCCTCGTTGCAAGTGATCGACGCGGGCGGCCAGCACGGCATGATCTATCGCACGCTTGGCGGTCAGGCCCCGGTTTTCGAGCGCCCGCTACTGCTGGAGCGCGGCAACGCCACGCTGTTGGCTGACAACGGCCCGATCGCCACCTTTGACGCCAAGGATCCGACCGGCAGCCAGATGATCGAAGACGAGCAAAGCACTGGCCTCGACGCCTGGCGCAAACCGTCGCTGCTGTGGCTGATTCCGGCTGGCATCGTACTCTTTCTCATCCTGTTGCTGGCTGGCCGTAGCGCCCGTCGCAATCGCTCGTAACGGGCCGCCGCAATGACGTCGCTCTATTGGCCTTACTGGCTGGCCCATTACTACAGCGTGCTGGAAGTCGCGACGATCGTTGTCGGGCTGATTATCCTGGTATCGAGTATCGATGACCTGTTCATCGATATCTGGTACTGGGCCAGGCGGCTGTACCGCAAGTTCACCGCCGAACGCCGCTACCGGCCACTGACCGCCGAGCAGTTGATTGCCCGCGACGAGCAGCCGCTGGCAATCATGGTCCCGGCCTGGCTGGAATACGACGTCATCGCGCCGATGATCGAAAACATGGTGTCGACGCTCGATTACCAGAACTACGTTGTGTTCGTCGGCACCTACATCAACGACCAGCGCACCATCGATGAAGTAGAGCGCATGCGTCGCCGTTACAAGCAGTTGCACCGCGTGGAGGTGCCGCACGCCGGCCCCACCTGCAAGGCCGACTGTCTGAACTGGGTGATCCAGGCGATTTTTCTGTACGAAAAGACTCACGCCGTACAGTTCGCCGGGACCATCCTGCACGACAGCGAAGACGTGCTGCACCCGCTTGAATTGCGCCTGTTCAATTACCTGCTGCCACGCAAGGACATGATCCAGTTGCCGGTCGTGTCACTGGAGCGCAACTGGTACGAATGGGTTGCAGGCACCTACATGGACGAGTTTGCCGAATGGCACGGCAAGGATTTGGTCGTGCGCGAAAGCATGACTGATACCGTGCCTTCGGCTGGCGTCGGCACCTGCTTCTCGCGACGTGCACTGATGGTGCTGGCCGATGAAAACCAGAACCAGCCTTTCAATACCGAAAGCCTGACGGAAGACTACGACGTAGGCGCTCGGCTGGCGAAATACGGTATGCAGGCGATCTTTGTGCGCTTCCCGGTGCAATTTCGGGTGTTGCGCAAATCGTGGTTCCGCAAGCCGTATGAGTCGACGCTGGAAATGCCGCTGTGTGTGCGTGAATTTTTCCCGGACACCTTCCGTACCGCCTTTCGCCAGAAAGCGCGCTGGACTCTGGGCATCGGCCTGCAGGGCTGGGAGCAAATGGGCTGGACCGGGTCGCTGGCCAACCGTTACCTGCTGTTTCGGGATCGTAAGGGCGTGGTGACATCGTTCGTCAGCATCCTCGCTTACTTTATCCTCATTCAATTGCTGGCCTTGATTGTGCTGCGCTCCAGCGGACTGTGGAACACCAGCTTTCCGACCCCGTTTGAAACCACAGGTCTGATTCAGTACCTGCTGGTGGCCAACGGCATCGCGTTGCTGTGGCGGATCCTGCACCGCTGCTACTTCACTACGGTGCTTTACGGTTGGCAGCACGGCTTGTTGTCCATACCGCGCATGGTGGTGGGCAACTTCGTCAACTTCATGGCTGCGGCACGCGCCTGGCGGATGTTTCTGGTGGGCAAAGTGCTCAACCGCAAGCTGGTCTGGGACAAGACCATGCATGACTTTCCGTCTACCGATCTGGTCGCCGTCGCGCCACGTCGTCTGGGCAGCGTGCTGATCTCATGGCAGGCCATCAACGACGAAAAACTGCAGACCGCGCTGACTGAGCAACAGACTCGCCAAGTGCCACTGGGCCGGATTCTGTTGAGCCATGGCTGGCTCGATGACGAGACCCTGGCTGAGGCCATCGCCTTCCAGAACGACCTGCCGCGGGTCTTCGACGTCGCTGGCAAACGTTCGGCAACCAGTGTCCTGGCCGATGAGTTCTGCCTGCGCTGGCGCGTTGTACCGTTGCAAATGAATGCGCTGGGCCGTCAGGAAATTGCCGTGGCCAGCCCGTTGACGGATGAAGGTCTGCAACAGATTACCGAGCAACTGGGTGCCGAGCCGGTGCAGTTGATTGCGCGTGAAAGCGACATCGTCGCGCAGTTGCGTCAGCTTCAGGTAGTCGAGGGCCAACCATTGCCAGCCACTGCCCCGCTGCTGGGCGACCTGCTGATCGAGCAAGGCCTGTTGGACCGCGAAGTATTCCAGAAAGCCATGCTCGGCTACCGCCCGCATGTGCATGGCCGGATCGGCGATTACCTGGTCGACATCGGCGTGCTGCCCCGAGAAACCATCGAGCAGGCAGTGGCGCGTCAACACAACCATTACCGATCTGACGATCATACGGAGCAGCCACTATGAAGCGCCCCTTCATCCTGTCGCTGCTGGTGAGCGGCCTGAGTCTTGTTGCACCACTCAGCCAGGCAGAAACACTGCCTTTGCCGTTGACCGGTCCTGCGTATGCCATCGCCAACGAAGCCTACATGGCCTACAACCGCAAAGACTACGACCTCGCTATTGCCAAAGCGCGAGAGGCATTGCGCCAGCGTGCGGATGCCGATCAGTTGCGTGATCTGATTGCCCTGGCCGAACGCGACAAATACCGACGCGATCACCCTCAGCGCTTCCCCAAGGCTCGCCCAAAACCGGGCTACCTGGAGGGAAATCAGGCGCTGCGCGCGTATGCCAATCGCGACTACGACGGCTCGGCAAACCATGCGCGCAAGGCCATCGCACAGGCACCGAAAAATCTTGATTACCGCATGATGCTGATCGAGGCGCTGCAACGTCAGCAGCGTCTGGACGAAGCACAGCTGGCCATCAACGATGCAGAGCAGGCAGTCGGTCCACAGCCGGTTTTGACTCGTCGTCGGCAAGCGATTCAGGAACAGGCAGCAGTCGATAAGGCAGCCTCTGGTTATAAGGCACTGGCACGCGGAGATAACGACACCGCTGTCAGCGAGGCGCGGGAGGCTGTGCGCAGTTTTCCCAAACAGATGGCCTACCGCAAGCTGCTGGTCAGCGCCCTGATTGCTCAGGGGCAATATGCCGAAGCGCGCTCTGCGGCTACCGAAGCACTGGCGCTGAATGGCAACGACGCCACCCTGCTCGTCCAGCGCGGACAAATGCGTCAACGCCTGGGCGATCAGGACGGTGCGCGTCAGGACTTCGCTCAGGCACTCGCCGTGGGTAATCTGCCCCTGCGCGAGCAAGCTTCCTTGTACGCAGCGATGGACCAGCCGAGCGAGGCGCTGCAACGTCTGCAGAAAGCTCGCGATGCGGGCGAACTGCAACCCGGCGATGAAGTGCAGATTGCCTATTTCCTCAGCCAGGCGGGCGACGATCGTGGCGCGCTGGACGAGTTCAAACGAGTCGACCGCAGCGCCGGGCTCAAGCCTCGTGAAGTCCAGGACGCGGCCTACAGCGCCATGCGTACACCGGACGACGTGCAGGCCATCGCCTACTTCAAACGCGTGCTCGACTATCAGCAGGCCGGTGATTTGCAGATGCCCGCGCAACAGGTGTTCGACACCCGGCGCGCCGTTTCCGATCTGTCCCGTGAATGGGGTTTGACCAACACCACGACGTACCGCGGTGCCAGCACCAGCAGCGGCCTGAGCGGCGCGCCCGGCGGCAGCAATGACAGCGTGCAGAACAGCACCGAAGTGTTTTGGCGCCCCTTCGGTTACCGTAACGCGCGCTTCGTCGAGCTTTACGGACGCGTCACCGACACGCTGTGGAGCAAGGAAGGCGACTCTGACACAGGCGCGGATGCCTTGCAGGGCGCGCTGGGGGTCAGGGTCAAGCCGTTCAGCTCAGTCAACGTCATCGGTGCTTTTGAGCGTACCTTTCCGTTGGGCAACTCCAACGCCGACGGCGACTGGCTGGTACGTCTGGGCTATGGTTCCAGCATCGGTACTGATTTGCGCGTCGACGTGCCCAGCTGGTGGACCTCGCAGCTGTATGCTGAGGGCGGCCGTTATTTGCAGGACAAGCGCAACTATTTCAACAGTGAATGGCAGGTCGGACGCAGCTTTCGTCTGGACAGCATCAGCCCCAGACTGGTGGTGTTTCCACACGTGGTCGCCGCAGTGGATTACGATTCGAAGATGCGCAGCGAAGTCGACAGCAGTGGCCGCAGCAGTACGTCATCCGGCAACGCTGGCGGGCTGGGTGTCGGCACCGGCGTGCGCTACTGGTTTCGCGAGGACACGTACAAGGCGCCACAGTCGTATGTCGACTTCTCGGTGCAGTACCGCGAGAAAGTCTTTGGCGACGACCGCGCAGAAGGCGTGTTCGCACGCATGACATTCTCGTGGTGACAATCGCGAGTCATCCATCAGGGAGTAATGTTTGAAGGCTTTGGCCGCACTGCTACGACAGACAGCATTGATCAAGACCTCGCTGGCAGCCGCCCTGGTAGGTGCGCTGACCCTCGTCTCCAGCGAGCTGTATCAACTGATACAGCCCAGTGGGCCGGGAATTGTCGGCATCGTCTGGCAACCGGATAACGCAACGGTGGGGATAAGCGGCAACTGGGACAAACTCGGCGCACGGCAGTTGCTCGTGCAATGGACGGCGGTCGATGACCAGTCGTTCATACCAGGTACCCAGATGGCCAACGTGCCGGTGCTGCCGGACTGGGCGCGGATCGGCAAGGAACCTTGGGCGCAGGAGGTGATTCTCGGGCTGGCCGGGTACTTCAGCGAAAACCGCTCACGGGACAATATCGAACAGTTGGCGGTGCTTTCGGCACAGCTGGCCAAAGTGAAAACGCCGCTTAATGTCACTGGCTGGTATTTCCCGGCCGAGGTCGACCCCAGCTGGAGTCGCGCCAAGGAATTACCCGCGCTGCTGGCGAAGCTGCCCAGGCCGTTATGGATCAGCGTCTACGATGGTGCCAACATCGGCCCCGCCGCCACTGCGGACTGGCTGAAAACCTGGCTGCCGGACGATATCGGCGTGTTTTTTCAGGACGGTGTGGGTGTCTATGCGCGCACCGCTCCGGTTGCCCGAACCTACGCAGACGCGTTACGTAAACGGCTGGGCAAAAACCGCGTCAGAATCATCGTCGAAGCGTTTCGCCCGCAAGTGGGTGGCGGTTTCCGACCGGCGACGGCTGCCGAACTGAAACCGCAAATAGCGGCTTTCGATGGCTATCCGCTGTACCTGTTCGACGGTCCGCACTATGTGACGCCCGACTTGATAAAAGCCCTGAACAAGTAGAAACAACTGGCGCTGGACGAAATTCCCGCGCGGGGCTACAAAGAGTCTTCCTACTGGATTTTCAGTTGCACGGAGCGGTCGATGACTCCACGTCAGCATTGCCTGGCCTGTCTGCAACAGACACCGCCCTCGGTGTTTGAAGCCGCGCTATGGGTGTCGAGCGAGCATGACGCACACTTTGCCCGGCATGCGGTGATCAGCGACATGGACCAGCTACAGCGCCAGATCGACGCTGCGCTGCCTGTCTTGCCTGCCCCCGAACTCGCGCAACCGCTTTTGCGACAACTCAATGCACTGGGTTTTCAGCAAGATGACTGGAACCCGCCCAAACCCGACTCGGCGCTGCTGCACAAGGTTATGCAGCAGCGTCGCGGCCAGCCATTGGGGCTGGCACTGATCGCGCTGGAGATAGCACGGCGGCTGGAGATTGCGCTGGAGGGCGTGAACTTTCCAGGCCACTTTCTGCTGCGTGTGCCAGGTGCCGATCATTTGCTCGACCCCTGCAGCGGGCGCAGGCTTTACCCCAGAGACTGCCGCGAGCTGTTGATCCGGCAATTCGGCCCGACCATGCAATTGCGCGCCGAACACATGACACGCGCAACACCGACCAGCATGCTGCAGCGATTGTCGCGTAACCTGCGGCATCTGCATCAGATCAACGATGACTTTCTCGCTGCGCTCAAGGACGCCGACCGCATCGTCGAGCTGGGTCAGGCAACCAGCGGAGATCACCTGGCCCGCGCCAGCCTTTATCAACGCCTTGAATGCCCGCAGGCCGAACGTTTCGACTTGGAGCGCGCGCTGTTGCTCAGCGAAGACCCCCTGCAACGAATCGAGCTTGCCGAGCGCCTGAGCCGGTTGCCGGCGAACCACAGCGTTCACTGACGCCCTTGCACATTCCCCGCGAATTATTACCTGCGGAGTAATGCTGCATATCCTGTACGGGGATTTTTCAGAACAGTAATGGCAGGTAACCTGCGCCCGTTAAATCGACGTGGATTTGCAAGCTCCCTTGATCCTGCGTTTTGTTTGGCCGCTGCGTGGCGATCTATGCAGCGGCCTTTTTTATTGCCGGACGTTTTAGTGTCGAAACACCCTCACGCCTTGGCGTTTGGTGTTTTTTTGACCAGCCCCTTGTTTTCCATGTCCTTGATCTTGAGCATCTCGTAACTGTCGCCCGACTCGGCAAACGTCTGAAGATTCTGCATGATATGGATCGTGCGAATGTAATCAGGCAATAACACTTTGGCGTACGGGTCTCCGCTCATTGCCTTTTCTTTCATTTCAATAATTCGATTGGCAAAGAATTCCAGTGCATTGATTTCCTTGCTCGGGTCGACCAGTTTGCCTTTCTTGTCGAACTCATCGCCCGCTCGGCTCATGAGTTCGGCCGTATGATTGTCGATCATGCCGAACTTGTACAAGATCATCCCTGCCCTGTTGAGGTCCTTGGGCGTAATCTGCTCAGGGTTGAATCCCTTGAACAGCGGTTTCATCTTACGCTTTTCCATCGCCAGCGAGTTGAGCGCAACGGCGTTCTCACCGACCTCCTGCAACACCTGGCTAACCTGAGCTGCGGCCTTCTTGAGCTTGAGTCTTTCAGGCGGCGCAGCGACAGTTACCGGTGGCAGGTCACCCCACATTGTTCTTCCCACGAGATACTCCCTATATGAATGCGTTCAAACTTCATATCGGAGCAAAAACTGCCTAATTAATAGCCACACCAAAATCCATACCGAGCCTACAAAGCCAAAAGACAGTTCTTACAGGACACGGTAACAATTCCGATAAATAACTAACCAGTTATAAAATCGTGCACCTAACAGAGACTTCTTTTCCAAAGCCGCCTCGTATCCCAGAACCTGCTTAATTAGCGTATTTCTGCAGATTGGCCATCATTTCTTTCAACGCCTCGATATTGTCGGCGGGGTGCGCGGCCTGATCGAAATCAGCAATCGTCTGCCATTGTGCAGCAACGTCTTCGGGGCTGAAGCCTGCCTGCGGATCGAAGCATGCTCCCTGACTGCGCTCCCAACGGACCTTGCCGATCCAGCCGCCGCCCACTTCAAACAGATCGCCACTGTCCTGACACTGTTCGCTGCCCAGGTACACCACCAACGGGCTGATCAGTTCAGGTTTGAGCAGCTCGAATACGTTGGCAGGAATAAGACCCTCGGTCATGCGCGTGCCCCCGGTCGGGGCTATGGCGTTGACGAAAATCCGGTGCTTGCGGCCTTCCAGCGCGAGGGTGCGAGTCAGTCCGTAAAGCCCGAGCTTGGCGGTTGCGTAATTGGATTGGCCGAAGTTGCCATAGATGCCGGATGTCGATGAAGTGAAGATCACACGCCCGTAGTTCTGCTCTCGCAGGTATGGCCAGGCGGCATGTGTGACCTTATAGGCACCCTCGACATGGACGCGGTAAACCAGGTCCCAGTCGGCGTCCTCCATTTTGGCGAAGGTCTTGTCGCGCAGGATGCCAGCGTTGTTGACCAGCACATCTATGCGACCGAAGGCATCAAGCGCGTGTTGCACTATGCGCCCGCCGTCAGTCACCGAGTCATGGTTGGCTACAGCGGTGCCACCGGCTTCACGAATCTCGGCCACAACGCGATCGGCAGCAGAAGCACTGGCCCCTTCGCCATGGGCAGAACCGCCCAGGTCGTTGACCACTACCCGCGCGCCGTGCTGTGCAAACAGCAGCGCATGAGCCCTTCCCAGCCCGCCTCCTGCGCCCGTCACAATCACGACTTTATCTTCAAAACGCACTGACTCACTCATCGCAGGCTCCAGGATCAAAGGAAACGTTGCGATGAGTGTCGTCCAGGCACCTGCCAGTCACAATCAACACGCGCAGTGCTGAATCATGCTCAATAAAGCAGCGGGATGATTTCAGCCCAGGTGTTTGATGAACGCTGCCAGCCAAGGCTCGGCGTCGGTTTCCGGGGTCACGCTTTCACTTCCGTCCAGACGCAGCATGTCCTGCACTTCATTCACACCCAGTTCAGCGAACAATTCACGCATCTGCTCGCCGCCTGCACAAAAGGTGTCGCCGTAGCTGGCATCACCCAATGCGATTACACCACCCGGCAAGCCGCGCAGCTGGGCAGGCAAAAGATCACGAAGCTCTGAATAGAGAGGCATGAGGTTGTCGGGCAGTTCTCCCATCCCGGTGGTAGACGTCACCGCGAGGATGGCCTGCGGCTCGAAAGCCAGCACGTCAGGCAACGCGAGCCGAGGGTTTACGAGTGTGTCGTGACCAGCAGCACGTAACAGTGCAGAGGCGTGTCTGGCAACTTCTTCGGCCGATCCGTAAACCGTTCCACACACGATGGCAACTTTCATGGCTATTCCTGCAGCAGCTGAAAAAAAGTGAAACATTATGCCCTAGAATGCCATCTGAATTTTCTACGGACCCTTTTGCCTTTGGCCGGCACGGAAAAAGCACAGCCAAGTTGAAACATTAAAATGGAAAAATATGATGAGCGGTCCGAACAACTTGCGGAATCAATGGTCTTTGTTCTCAATAACCGGTCAGACCGAGCTTTCCGCCAATGCAACCTGATTCTCTCCTCACACAGGCTGAACTGGATTTTATCCAGAGCATGCAGCGCAATCCGAAGCTGAACGTGCGCGACAGCACGCGTAGCCTTCTGGTCAATGGCGGGGTTCAGATTCAGGATCTGCTGACACGTCTGGCTGCTCACGAGCAGGTCACGATCCATGCGCAGTTCGAAAACCAGCAGATGAATTTCCCTCTGCATCTGGTCGAGGACGAATTCCATGCTCTGCATCTGGAACTGGGCGCACCGAGTATTTTCGAGGAAGGCCCGAAGATTCGCCCCTGGCGGCTCGTGCTTGAAGAGCCGATCCCGCTTGAGACCGAAAAGGGTGCATTGACGGCGCTCTGGGTTCACGAGCTGTCGTTCAAGGGCGTGCTGCTTGAGTACCGTAAGGAAGGCAAGCTGCCGAGAAACTTCTCAGCCTGGTTCAACCCGCCAGGTCAGGCTCCTATCCCGATGCGTGGCAAGCTGGAGCGAATGACCGAACACAGTTTCGGCGCCTATCACTTCAGCAAGCATGGCAAGGACGACGCCGAGCGCTTGCGTCAGTACATCCTGCAAGAGCATCGCCGCAAGCACCCTTCCCTGCACAAGTAATCAGCCAACACCGCAAAGCTCTACCGGTCCGTCAGCGTTTCAGGAATAATCCTTGCTTGCTTTTCAAGTGAAGCTGTCGCGACCCACCACCCCGGATCGCGGCATGTGACCTCCCTACCCGGGAATCTCACGCCTCTACCGGAGATACACAATGTCTACCTCACCCGTCACCTTGATGGTCGCCCGCCGCGTGGCACAGGGTCGCTACCATGAAATGATGGCCTGGCTGCACGAAGGCGAACAGTTGGCCACGGATTTCCCGGGGTATCTGGGTTCCGGCGTGCTGGCGCCTCCGCCTGGCGATGATGAATTTCAGATCATTTTCCGCTTTACCGATGAGCACACCATGCACGCTTGGGAGCATTCCGCCTCTCGACGCTCCTGGCTGGTGCGCGGCAGCGGTCTTTTCGCACAACCTTCGGAGCATCGGGTCAGCGGCATCGACGGCTGGTTCGGCGCAATCGATCAGCGTCCGCCACGCTGGAAACAGGCTGTCGCGATCTGGCTGGCGTTTTTCCCCGTGTCGCTGATCTTCAACTTTCTACTCGGCCCGTTGCTCAATCATCTGGACCTGTTACCGCGCATCATGATCAGTACAGCGGTGCTCACCCCGCTGATGGTCTACCTTTTCATCCCGCTGTCCACGCGCCTGCTCGCACCCTGGCTGCAGAGCACGCCTGCACCGGTACGCCCTACGCAATCACCTTCCCCTCGCTAGACTCATAAAGACCTGTACACCTTTACACCTCGGTACAGGTCTTGGTCGCGTCTGAGCCCCGCTCGTTCCCTCAGCCTCCCCGTGCTCAGCGCCTGCGAGCACTGCCTCGGCGAGTTTCATGATGTCCAGGGTTGTACAAAAAAATTCTCTGGTATAACTTTGCCTGTAAACCGGAAGAAACAATCGACCGTACAATCCCCGTCCACTGTGGATAACCGATACGTGAGCTGTCGATGACATTATCTTCTGCACCGATTCTGATCACCGGAGCCAGCCAGCGCGTAGGCCTGCATTGCGCCTTGCGCCTGCTTGAGCATGGACATCGGGTCATCATCAGTTATCGCACTGAACACGCAAGCGTGACGGAACTGCGCCAGGCCGGAGCGGTGGCCCTCTACGGCGATTTTTCGTGCGAAACCGGGATCATGGCGTTCATCGATCTGCTGAAAACCCAGACTTCAAGCTTGCGCGCCGTTGTACACAATGCTTCCGAGTGGCTGGCAGAAAACCCGGGCGAGGAAGCCGATAACTTCACCCGCATGTTCAGCGTACACATGCTGGCGCCCTACCTGATCAATCTGCACTGTGAGCCGTTGCTGACCGCCAGTGAGGTCGCTGACATCGTGCATATCAGCGATGACGTGACCCGCAAGGGCAGCAGCAAGCACATCGCCTACTGCGCAACCAAGGCCGGCCTGGAAAGCCTGACGCTGTCCTTCGCTGCCCGTTTCGCCCCTCTTGTCAAAGTCAACGGCATAGCACCGGCGCTGTTGATGTTTCAACCCAAGGACGATGCGACCTACCGCGCCAACGCCCTGGCCAAGTCGGCCCTGGGCATAGAGCCTGGTGCAGAAGTGATCTACCAGAGCCTGCGCTACCTTCTGGACAGCACCTATGTCACCGGCACAACACTGACCGTAAACGGCGGACGGCACGTCAAGTAAGCCGCCCCGAGGAACATTCTGATGAGCTCATCCCTGCCACAGCATTACCGGGAAATCCTGCTCGGTCTTGGAGAAGATCCAGACCGCGAAGGCCTTCTGGACACGCCAAAACGCGCTTCCAAAGCGATGCAGTATCTGTGTCACGGCTACACCCAGAGTGTCGACGAAATCGTCAACGGCGCCCTGTTCGCTTCGGACAATGATGAGATGGTCATTGTCCAGAACATCGAGCTGTATTCACTCTGCGAGCACCACCTGTTGCCATTCATAGGCAAGGCGCATGTGGCCTATATACCTACCGGCAAAGTGCTGGGCCTGTCGAAGATCGCGCGCATTGTGGACATGTTTGCCCGTCGCCTGCAGATTCAGGAAAATCTGACCAAACAGATTGCCGACGCCATTCAGCAAGTCACCGGGGCCGCAGGTGTAGCCGTGGTCATCGAGGCAAAGCACATGTGCATGATGATGCGCGGTGTCGAAAAACAGAATTCGACCATGAACACTTCCGTGATGCTGGGTGCCTTCCGCGACTCGAGCACCACCCGCATGGAGTTTCTGCAATTGATCGGACGGAGCAGACAATAATGGCAAGACTCGAACCTGGCACCGCGCGCATCCGGATCAAAGACCTGCGCCTGCGCACGTATATCGGTATCAACGAAGACGAAATCGTCAACAAGCAGGACGTGCTGATCAACCTGACGATTCTCTACGCCGCACAGGAAGCCGTTCGCGATAACGACATCGAGCATGCTCTCAACTATCGCACCATCACCAAGGCCATCATTCAGCATGTCGAGGGCAATCGCTTTGCCCTGCTGGAAAGACTGACGCAGGAAGTGCTGGACCTGGTGATGAGCCACAAGGCTGTGACCTACGCCGAAGTGGAAGTCGACAAGCCGCATGCGCTGCGCTTTGCCGAATCGGTATCGATCACGCTCGCCGGTCAACGCTGAAACTCTTATCATGACGCGAACCGTCTATTGAAAAGAGCCCGTCATGACCGAGCAAGAACGCCTCGAACTCGAAGCTGCAGCCTTCCGTCGCCTGGTCGCGCATCTGGACAGCCGCAAGGATGTCCAGAACATCGACCTGATGAACCTGTCCGGTTTCTGCCGTAACTGCCTGTCCAAGTGGTACAAGGCCGCCGCCGATGAAAAGCACATCGACATCAGCCTTGAGGATGCGCGCGAAGTGGTTTACGGCATGCCGTACAGCGACTGGAAAGCCCAATACCAGAAAGAAGCAAACGCCGAACAACAGGCGGCGTTCGCCAAGGAACCCAAACATGACTGATCTGAACTCCCTGCGCACCAGCCTGCGCAGCGGCGAGCATGTGTTCGCTGATACCCTGGCCTTTATCGCAGAAGGTTACGATTATCAGCCTCAGCCGTTCAGAAACGGCGACGTCGACAATGCCGCCGGGCAAAACGAAGGGTCTTGCAAGACTCTGGGCCTGGCGCTACTCGAAGGTTTGAGCGGTGAAGAGGCACTGTTGGCATTTGGCGAGCACTACCGCTCGGTGCAAGCCACGCCCAAAGGCAGCGACCACGGCAATATCCGTGCGCTGATCAAACATGGGCTGGCAGGTGTGAAATTCGAAGGCGAGCCGCTCAAGCGCAAGGCTTGAGCTGGCGGGTTCTCGTACCAACACATTGGCACGAGAACCCGTTGCAGAGGCTTGGAGGGACGCCAATCAGAACGTGGCGTTTGCCAGACCGTCCAGATAACGCTCGACGTCCAGTGCCGCCATGCAGCCTGCACCAGCCGAGGTGATGGCCTGACGGTAAACGTGGTCAGCCACGTCACCGGCCGCGAACACACCTTCAACGCTGGTCGCAGTCGCATTGCCTTCACGGCCACCGTGCACAACCATGTAGCCATCTTTCAGGGCCAGTTGCCCTTCGAACAGCGAGGTGTTCGGCGTGTGGCCGATGGCGATGAATACGCCGTCGACTTTCAGCTCGTCACTGGTCCCGTCATTGTTCTTCAGACGCGCACCGGTCACGCCCATGTTGTCACCCAATACCTCGTCCAGCGTGGCATTGAGCTTGAGCTCGATCTTGCCTTCGGCGACACGTGCGTGCAGCTTGTCGATCAGGATCTTCTCGGCACGGAAGGTTTCGCGACGGTGAACCAGAGTCACCTTGCTGGCGATGTTGGCCAGATACAGCGCTTCTTCCACCGCCGTGTTACCGCCACCGACCACCGCGACTTCACGGTTGCGGTAGAAGAAACCATCGCATGTGGCGCAGGCAGAAACCCCCTTGCCCATGAAAGCTTCTTCCGAAGGCAGACCCAGGTAACGGGCACTGGCACCGGTGGCGATGATCAGTGCGTCGCAGGTGTAGGTTGCGCTGTCGCCCTGAAGGCTGAACGGCTTGCCGGCCAGATCAACGGAGTTGATGTGGTCGAAGACGATTTCAGTCTCGAAACGCTCGGCATGCTCACGCATACGCTCCATCAGCGCCGGACCGGTCAGGCCATGGGGGTCGCCCGGCCAATTGTCGACTTCAGTGGTGGTGGTCAACTGACCACCAGCCTGCATGCCGGTGATCAGCAGAGGCTTGAGGTTGGCGCGGGCGGCGTAAACCGCAGCGCTGTAACCGGCAGGGCCGGAACCGAGAATGATCACTCGGGAATGACGTACGTCTGACATGACACACTCCTGTCGACCGACTGTTCAAGCCGCAATCGAAACAGCTGGATAAAAAAGGACCGCCGAAACACTTGGGGAAGTGCCATTCACTCGGCGGATCCTGAAAGTTCTGACTCCTGAGACAGGTCCTGAAATTGGTGCAAAGCCTATCGGGGTAGCAAAGGTTAAGGAAATATCGTTTCACAATCCACCCCATAGGTCACTTCTATAGGGTGACTGACCGACAGCAGTGTACTCGCGCGAACATCCGGCCGCGGCAAGCGCGTTCAGGGCTCGGGGAATGGTGCTGAGCGCCGACAGCCATCAACTCTTTCATGGCTATCACAAAGCCGGTAAGGTCACGCCTTTCAAGCACCTGGAGACTGCCATGCCCGCGCCCGCCCTTACCGGCCCGCAATACCTCAGAGAGGGACTGAACCTGGTCCTCAGTCCTGGTTTGCGATTGTTCGTCCTGCTGCCCTTGAGCATCAATGTGGTGTTGTTCTGCGGCCTGATCTATCTGGCGGTGCACCAGTTCGAGCTGTGGGTCGACACCTTCATGCCTACGCTCCCTCACTGGCTGAGCTTTCTCAGCTATATCCTCTGGCCGCTGTTCGTGGTGCTGGTCCTGCTGATGGTGTTTTTCACCTTCACCGTGGTCGCCAACATCATCGCCGCGCCGTTTAACGGGTTTCTTTCCGAAAAAGTCGAAGCCGTGGTTCGTGGCGTGGATGATTCGCCGGATTTCAGCTGGACCGAACTGGTGGCCATGGTGCCACGCACCCTGGCCCGCGAAGCCCGCAAGCTGGGCTATATGCTGCCGCGCATGCTCGGGCTGTTCATTCTGTCGTTCATCCCTGTGGCCAATATCATAGCCGCCCCGCTGTGGCTGCTGTTCGGCGTGTGGATGATGGCGATCCAGTACATTGACTACCCCGCCGACAACCACAAACTGGGCTGGAACGAAATGCTCGGCTGGCTGAAAAGCAAGCGCTGGCAAAGCCTGAGCTTCGGCGGCATTGTCTACGTCGCCTTGCTGATACCGGTGGTCAACCTGCTGATGATGCCCGCCGCAGTGGCCGGTGCGACATTGTTCTGGGTGCGCGAGCGCGGGGCGGATGCGTTGCCGGTGACGCAGGCACGGGGCTGAACCCCGAAACATTGCCGGGCCGCGCAATACGGCCCGGACTATCTGAAAAAAATCACTCGCTATATATATTTACCGCACAAGGCTCTTTCGACTGAGGCTCAATAGAGCCTCAACAAACCCGTTCATGTGAAGTCTGCTTCCATCGAACATGCGACACATGAACTTAACAAGGAAGTTAAATCATGAATACTCCAGTAAACCCTGCAGCATTTGCCGCTGAAAACGCCACAGTCGAAGAAAAGATTCGTGCGTTTCTGGTCAGTGAACTGGCCGAATGGTCGATCAATCCGGACAACGTTTACATCAACGGCGTAAACAACCCGGAAGAACGTTTGGTCATCAGTTCCAGCTCCCTGACTGCCGAGGCAGCCAACCGTGTTTTCGAGAAAGACGCTCCGTCCTACTCTACTCGCACCGCAGGCCTGTTCACCGTGGCGTATTCATATGCCGATGAACATCGCCTGGCTGCGCCGGACCTGGCCAAGGTAGGTGAAGTGATCGGCCAACTGGTCAATGACCTGGGCTGATTACTCTGATTGACTGGCTGAGTGACGACAAAGCCTGAAAGAGTGCCGAATGGATAATGGATGATCTGTTCGGCACTTCAATTGGCGTCAGTAGCATCTACGCTGCAGCAGACGCAGAGAGGTAGGTCGGTATACTCATCAACCAGATAGCACACCCGGCAAGAATCCATAGGCCATTGGCCCATGTCAATCTTGAGTTGGTACTTCCGTCTGGATCAAGCGCCGCGGCATTCATCTTCGACTGCACCAGCATTAAATTAAATGTTTGCGCAGTGGCCAGCAGAACCGCCCATACCAGCCAGCCGCCGACCGGTTTGAATTGCACATGCCCGGAGACACCTTGCGAAAGCACCATCCCCGCAATAGTCAACGCCAGCAACACCAGGCCGCTAATCGCCCAGTACGCCATGTGACCACGCCCCTGTCGCCGCAGACTTTTGTCCACAGTGCGAAATAGTGGAAAGGCGTAAATAACGGCGAAGATCACACGCGCAGCGGGCCACACCTTACTGCCTGAAAATTTCTTGTTCAGCGACCAGTTTCGATAAAACCAGTGAATCGCGAAAAAGCCCGATGTCAAAAGATACAGAATGAAGAATTTCTTTAGAGACACGACATAAAATTCCGGACCTCTACTGTCCGTTTCATCTTTTTCCAGGCTAGCTTTCGGTGGCGCATACATTAAATCTGACATTTCATATCCCTTTGAAAAGAGAGCGGATGCTATCAGACGAATCAAAACCCTGCAAAAAATATAGCTATAAAGAAGCTTCCTACAAACAAAAACCTCAAGCCTTACAACCATGACCAAACTCGTCTATCTGACAGTCGGCAAGCGGTTGCCGCTAAAGAACAAACGTTGCCAGCGTTTCAAAAAATTTCATGTAGGCCGTCTCTGTAGGCAAAAAAATTAACACCCTGCCCACTCGGCTCAAGCGTGTAGGACCAAACTAATATATCAATATTGGCATTGCGCTTGCTCTGTTGCGTCTAGACAACAGGAGCCATAGAGCAATGGAAAGTAAGAGAGGACCGTTGAAATGACCTATAGCAACTCTACGCCGTTTCTGAACGTTACACCGTTGGGAGTACGACAAAAAACAACACCACTCACCACCACATCGACACCTGGAATCTTCGCTAACGTGCTCCAAAAAACCATCCTTGAGAAAGAAGCACCTCATACAATTCTCCGAGGGGGAGAGCTCAGGCACAAGTTGATGGCACAGGCTGAAAACCACCCAAGTGAAGCAAACTTCCTTGCCACGCAATATGCTCATAACTCACTGAATGGTGAAGCGGTGGATTTATCTGATTACCCTGTAATTCGTTACTGTGCTACTGGAAAAGTCGTAACACCCGAGTCAAGCGCTTACTTTCAGAAAATAGAGGGTTGGATGCATAAAGAGAGAAGAGCCCTTTATGAAGAGGAGCACTTGAAAGGTACGCCCGCAGCTAAAATCCTTGAGAAAATATTAAACTTTAATGACTCTCTTCCTAAAGCATTTCGAGACATGGCTAATTGGTAGTATGAGCGCCCTCCCCAGTTGAGGGGAGGGCGCCTGTGAAATTACCAATCGACAGTGATTCTTCCTTGCTGCCCTGCCACCGGGACTCTTCCTGTATCTCCAATCTTCATCGTGTAATAAAACGTGCGACTTGCCAATTGATTGCCAAAGAAAGTTGTGGAGCCCGTTCGCTGGCGGGATACGTTAAGGCACACGCTGGCCCCTTGGCATAAATAGACCTCAAGGCCTTGAGGCCAGCCTGCCACGTTCCAGTTCCAACTGACATTTTTGATCGTTGCTACCGGGGGCACATGCCTGCTTACTGGCAGCGCGGCAGTGTGCATGTAGCCTTTTGAATGAATAACCGGCAAAGCGACCGATGATTGATAGTTCCCAGCCAGTGCAAGATTTGAATAGGCTAAAAGCGCCAAAGCAATTCCTGAGGCCGAACGAGTCCACTTTAACTTTTTGTCATTAAATTTCATTTTATTTTCCCAGTATAGGTACAAGCAGAAATAACTGAAAAACTCAGTCTTTCCAACTCAGAGCTCACGAACCATTAAGTTCGATAACCAGACATTACCGGGCAGACCGTCAACATCAACACTTATTGGAGCGCACTACACACCTTTGGGAAATCTTGTAAACTTTTGTAGGACGCCAATATGCTTAATCATGTTTTTTATAAAAAACACTTTACAGTTAATCCATTTACCTATTGGCTATTACGCGCAATTTCACGCCCGCTAACCTATCTCCCAGCGTCCTATCACCAATCCATCACACAACCGCCACATAACCGAAATGTAACCAGCCGAAACTGCTCCCATGAGCCAAATTCTTAATGTCACCCTGATTACTGAAACCTTCACTCCCGAGATCAACGGCGTTGCCAATACCCTGGGGCGTCTTTGTGAAGGGTTGCGGTTGCGCGGGCACCGGGTCGAGCTGGTCCGGCCGCGCCAGAATGACGAGACCAACGCAGGTGCCGCAGAAGACCTGTTGCTGTGCCGGGGCTGGCCGATACCGGGCTATCCAGGGTTGCAATGGGGTCAGTCTTCTATGCACAAGCTGCTGCGTCGCTGGCAGCGGCGTCGACCGGATGTGTTGTACATCGCCACTGAAGGCCCGCTGGGTTTGTCAGCGCTACGGGCAGCGCGGCGCCTGGGAATAGCGGTGATCAGCGGCTTTCACACCAACTTTCCACAGTACACGCAGCAATACGGCATGGGTTTTATCACTCGGCTGCTGACCCACTACCTACGCTGGTTCCACAACCGCTCGCGTATGACGCTGGTGCCGAGCATCAGCCAGAAGGTGGAACTGGAGCGGCGCGGCTTTGAAAGAATCGAGTTGTTGTCTCGCGGCGTGGACAGCCAGATGTTCAACCCGTCCAGGCGTTCGCAGGCTCTGCGCGAAAGCTGGGGCCTGCAAGCGGGTGATATCGGCGTCATACACGTCGGCCGCCTGGCACCCGAGAAAAACCTGGGCCTGCTCAAAGCCAGCTTCGAAACGCTCAAGGACAGTTACCCGCAACGTAATATCAAACTGATTGTTGTCGGCGAAGGGCCTCAGCGCCAGCAGCTTGAGCAGCAGATCCCGGATGCGATCTTCTGCGGCACTCAACGCGGTGAAGTGCTGGCCATGCACTATGCCTCGGCAGATATGTTTCTGTTCCCCAGCCTGACCGAAACGTTCGGCAACGTGGTCCTTGAAGCGCTGGCCTCAGGGCTGGGTGTGGTTGCTTACGACGAAGCCGCTGCCGGGCAGCATATTCGTCATGGCCACAATGGGGCCTTGGCCATGCCGGGTGACGAGGCGGCGTTCATCGACGCAGCACGCTGGTTGCTGGAAGACAGCGAAACGTTGCGCCGGGTGCGCCTCAATGCCCGTCAACACGCCAGTCGCCAGGGCTGGACGGCGATCATCGATCAGTTCGAACGACAATTGCGTGAGGCCTGCCCGGGCGAAAAACCTGTAAATGCCAAAGAGACCAGGCAGGTGGCTACCAAGAAGATCAGACCAGTGTCGTCAGTGCCTCTCGACTGAATGGCAGGATGTCATGCTCGCGCCCCTCACGCACTTTCAATGCCCAGTCCGGGTCGACCAGCAAGGCACGTCCCACCGCAACCAGATCAAACTCGTCGTTGCCCAGCCGCTTCAGCAGATTTTCCAGGCTGGCCGGCTGTGCGACCTTATCGGTGTTGACCATGAACTGCAGAAACTCACCGTCCAGCCCGACACTGCCGACGGTAATGGTCGGTTTGCCGGTCAGTTTGCGCGTCCAGCCTGCGAGGTTCAGGTCAGAGCCTTCAAACTCGGGTTCCCAGAAACGACGCGTAGAGCAATGGAAGATATCCACTCCGGCGTCAGCCAGCGGTTGCAGGAATTCGCCCAGCGCTTCGGGCGTCTGCACCAGACGTGCGGTGTAATCCTGCTGTTTCCATTGTGAGAAACGGAAGATGATCGGGTAGTCCGCACCAACCGCGACGCGCACCGCCTTGATCAGCTCGATGGCAAATCGCGAACGGTTGGCCAGGCTGCCACCGTACTCGTCACTGCGCTGATTGCTGCCCTCCCAGAAGAACTGATCAATCAGATAACCGTGGGCCCCATGAATTTCGACACCGTCCATGCCAATCGCCTTGGCATCGACAGCGGCCTGAGCAAAAGCGGCCACAACATCATCAATGTCCTGTTTGCTCATGCCATGCACCAGCACTTGACCGTCCTTGACCTTCTCCATCGGCCCGTAGGCAGGCACGCTACCGTCCGGCTCGGTACCGGGACGACGAACCGCACCTACGTGCCAGAGTTGCGGGACGATCTTGCCACCCTCTGCGTGCACCGCCTCAACAACCTTGCGCCAGCCCGCCAGTGGCGCATCACCAAAAAACTGCGGAACGTTCGGGTAGCCGTTGGAAGCCTTGTGGTTGACCGTCGTTCCTTCGGTGACAATCAGCCCGACCCCTGCCGCCGCGCGACGCCGGTAGTACTCGATAACCTTTGAGTTGGGCACATGCCCCGGCGAGAACGAACGGGTCATGGGTGCCATCACCACCCGCGACGACAATTCCAGGCTGCCCAGACGGAAAGGCGTGAACAAGGCTTCTACCGACATGTGAAACTCCGGAAAAATGGTCGATTGCACTACGGCGACAAGCGCCGGATGAGAGGCGCAGAATATCGCCGGGCATCAGCGCTGGCCCAGTACTATTGATTTGGCTGATTTGAGTGCAAAAGCCGCCAAGGCGCAAGACAGCCGGGCGAGCACACGCTAACCCGGTGCTACCCCGGCGATGTGATCAGCTTTGTGCCAGGGCCTTTTCAATGGCCTGAATCACTGCAGGATCATCCGGTGTTGTACGCGGAGAGAAACGCGCGCTCACGCCACCGTTCTTGCCGACCAGAAACTTTTCGAAATTCCAGGTGATATCCCCGGGAAACTCGGCGCCTTCGCCAGCCAGCAGGCGATAAAGCGAATGCCGGTCAGGCCCGTTGACGTCGAGTTTTTCACCCAGCGTAAAGGTCACGCCGTAATTGAGTTCGCAAAATTCGGCGATCTCTTTTTCGCTGCCCGGCTCCTGCCCGGCAAACTGGTTGCACGGCAGCCCGAGGATCTCCAGGCCCTTGTCCTTGTATTGCTGATAGAGGTTTTCAAGTGCTGCGTATTGCGGTGTCAGCCCGCATTTGGACGCGACGTTGACCACCAGAACCACTTTATTCTTGAAACCCGCCATCGGCAGTTCCTGACCACCCAGCGCTTTCAATTTGATGTCGTGAAAAGCACTCATGAGAACCCCTTTTGAAACAAGTAACCCAAAGCCACAACCTGAAAAAAGGCACCGTGACCGCACGCGTAACGAAAGTCGTCATCGCAGAACAGCCAGGGCGCCTTTTCAGTGACCTGAGCTTAGCAGCACAAATCAGTGTTGATGACCGCCTTCACCGTGAACATGGCCGTGAGCCATTTCTTCTTCACTGGCATCGCGGATAGCCACAACCTTTACGTCGAAGTTCAGGCGCTGGCCAGCGAGCGGGTGGTTGCCGTCAACAGTGACGTCATCGCCGTCCAGATCGCGGATGGTCACGATCTGCATGCCGCCGTCAGGGCCGGATGCGTGGAACTGCATGCCGACTTCGAGTTTGTCGACACCTTCGAACATGCTGGCACTCAGGGTGCTGACCAGTTCGGCGGAGTATTCACCATAGGCATCTTCCGGCTCGACGGCTACCTTCAGCTCGTCACCGACGTCCTTGCCTTCCAGTGCCTTTTCCAGGCCCGGGATGATGTTGCCTGCACCTTGCAGGTAAACCAGCGGCGCACCACCGGCAGAGCTGTCGATGACCTCACCAGCGTCGTTGGTCAGGGTATAGTCAATGGAGACAGCCTTATTGGCGGCGATCGGCATGGGGACAAGACCTTTTGCTTAAGATTGAAGAACGAGCAAGTTTAACCAAGCAATCGCCCGAAAGCGAACGCAACTCTGACAAACGGCCCAGAATGGAAGGTTCAACTGTTATCAACTTGCAACAGGATCAAGAAGGGCACTGGATTGCCGTGCTGTCCTGCGGCCACACTCAGCACCTGCGCCATCAGCCACCATGGCAGTCGCGAGCCTGGGTTCTTGACCCGATAAAACGCCAACAGATGACAGGTCAGGCCTTTCGCTGCGGCTGGTGTGCTAATGCCGCAGATAACGATAGTCTTGCCGCAGAGAAATCGCGTTAGACGGTTTCCGGACTTTTTTGGTCAGCAGCTGTTCCCTATGTGCTGCGACCCTTGCACTGCTCAATCGAGAAGCCAGTATGCAGACTTTTTTTATCGCCCCCACTGACTTTGGCGTGGGGTTGACCTCTATCAGCCTGGGCATGGTGCGCACACTGGAGCGCGCAGGCTTGAAAGTAGGTTTTTTCAAACCGATTGCCCAGCCGCACCCCGGCGATCTGGGCCCCGAACGCTCGACCGAACTGATGGCCCGCACCCACGGCCTGAAACCGCCCAAGCCTCTGGGGCTGGCGCATGTCGAGCGCATGCTCGGCGATGGTCAGCTGGATGAACTGCTCGAAGAGATCATCAATCTTTATCAGCAGGCAGCGGTCGGCAAGGACGTGCTGGTGGTCGAAGGCATGGTCCCGACCCGCAGCGCGAGCTATGCCGCGCGGGTCAATCTGCATCTGGCCAAGAGCCTGGATGCTGACGTCATTCTGGTCTCTGCCCCGGAAAACGAAGTGCTTGCCGAGCTGTCGGGCAGGGTCGAATTGCAGGCCCAGCTGTTTGGTGGCCCCAAGGACCCGAAGGTGCTGGGCGTCATACTCAACAAGGTGCGCACCGAAGAGAGCATGGAAGTCTTCGCCTCACGCCTGAAAGAGCACTCTCCACTGCTGCGCAGTGGCGATTTCCGACTGCTGGGCTGCATCCCCTATCGCGCTGAACTGAATGCGCCGCGGACTCGTGATGTGGCCGAATTGCTGGGCGCGCAGGTGCTCAACGCAGGCGATTATGATCAGCGGCGCATGTCCAGAATCATTATCTGTGCTCGAACGGTGCTCAATACCGTTCCGCTGCTCAAGCCGGGCGTGCTGGTAGTAACGCCGGGCGACCGTGACGACATCATTCTGGCGGTGAGCCTCGCGGCAATAAATGGCGTGCCGCTGGCGGGCCTGCTGCTGACCAGCGATACGGTGCCCGACCCGCGCATCATGGAACTGTGCCGAGGTGCATTCCAGGCCGGTCTGCCTGTGCTGTCGGTCAGCAGCGGTTCCTATGACACGGCAAACCGGCTCAATCAGTTGAACAAGGAAATTCCCATCGATGACCGCGAGCGCGCGGAAAACATCACCGATTTCGTGGCCAGCCATCTGGACGCAAGCTGGCTGCACCAGCGCTGCGGCACCCCCCGCGAGCTGCGCCTGTCGCCTGCCGTGTTTCGCTATCAACTGATCCAGCGAGCGCAGGCAGCCAACAAGCGTATTGTCCTGCCCGAAGGCAACGAACCGCTGACCATTCAGGCGGCGGCCATCTGCCAGGCGCGCGGTATCGCCCGCTGTGTGTTACTGGCCAGACCCGAGGAAGTGCAGGCCGTGGCTCAGGCACACGGTATCGAGCTGCCACCGGGGCTGGAGATTCTTGACCCGGAGCTGATTCGCGAGCGCTATATTGCGCCGATGGTGGAACTGCGCAAAAACAAAAGCCTGAACGCGCCCATGGCCGAGCAGCAGCTCGAAGACCCGGTGGTAATCGGCACCGTAATGCTGGCGCTGGACGAGGTCGACGGGCTGGTATCGGGCGTCATTCACTCCACCGCCAACACCATCCGGCCAGCCCTACAACTGATCAAGACCGCGCCAGGCTGCACGCTGGTGTCTTCAGTGTTCTTCATGCTGTTCCCCGAGCAGGTGCTGATGTACGGCGACTGCATCATGAACCCGCACCCGAGTGCCAGCGAGCTGTCCGAGATCGCCTTGCAAAGCGCCGACTCAGCCACTGCGTTTGGCATTTCGCCACGGGTAGCGATGATCAGCTATTCCAGCGGCAACTCGGCCAGCGGCGAAGAAGTCGAGAAGGTCCGCGAAGCAACGCAACTGGCACGGGAAACCCGGCGCGATCTATTGATCGACGGGCCGCTGCAGTATGATGCGGCCGCCAACGAACATGTCGCCCGACAGCTGGCTCCGGACAGCCCGGTGGCAGGACGTGCCAACGTGTTCGTGTTCCCGGACCTCAATACTGGCAATACCACGTACAAGGCGGTGCAACGCAGTGCCGACTGCGTAAGCCTTGGCCCGATGCTGCAAGGCCTGCGCAAGCCAGTGAACGACCTGCCACGTGGCGCACAGGTGGATGACATCGTCTATACCATCGCACTGACGGCGATACAGGCCGACACGCTGTCCTGATGCCTACTCATGATGCCGCAGCCCCATCTGCGGCTTCCGATAACTTGCGGAGCCATCACCTTCATGGATTTCCTGCCTGCCCCGTTACGCGGCGTCATTGCCTCGCTGTTATTGGCGCTGAACACCATCGTCTGTTGCACGGTGTTGTTCGCGGTCACGATCTTCAAGATCTGCCTGCCCTTCTCTGCGGCACAGCGCTTTACCGACTGGCTGATGAGCCACATCCATGAAACCTGGATCGGCAACAACAATGCCTGGATCAAGCTGCTGTGCCACACCCGCTGGCACCTGAGCGGACTGGAAGGGCTGGATTACAAACACTCGTATCTGGTCACCAGCAATCACCAGAGCTGGGTCGACATCATGGTCTTGCAATACGTGCTCAACCGGCGCATTCGCCCGTTGAAATTCTTCCTCAAGCAGGAGTTGATCTGGGTCCCGGTTATCGGTCTGGCGTGGTGGGCGTTGGGTTTTCCGTTCATGAAGCGTTACTCCAAGGCTTACCTTGCGAAACACCCGGAAAAGAAAGGCAAGGACCTGGAAACCACCCGCCGCACCTGCGCGAAGTTTCGTCACAACCCGGTGGGGATTTTCAACTTCGCAGAAGGCACGCGCTTTACCGCTGGCAAACACGCGCAGCAGAACTCGCCGTTCCGCCATCTGCTTAAACCCAAGGCTGGCGGCATCGCTTTCGTGCTCGACGCAATGGGCGAACAGCTGGAGTCGATCATCAACGTGACCATCCACTATCCGGGCGAGCAACCTGGCTATTGGGACCTGCTGTGCGGCAACGTCAAGGAAGTGGTTGCCCACTTCGAAGAGATCAAGATTCCGCAGCAGTTTCTCGGCAGGAACTACGACCAGGACGGCGAGTACCGCCTGGAATTCCAGCAGTGGATCAATGCGCTATGGGAAGAAAAAGACCGGCTGCTGGACCGGCTGCATGAGCAGTATCCAGCGCAGCATTGATAGTGACTTGTGGGAGCGAGCTTGCTCGCGAAGAGGCCATCAAGGCCGCCGCAAACCTAGCGTTTGAGCCATCGCCTTCGCGAGCAAGCTCGCTCCCACTTTGCCCCGCATTCAACCAGTCCGCGACGCGACGGTGTTGTTGATCAGTACTGCTGACCCGGAATCGGCTTGAGGTTGACCTCTACGCGGCGGTTCTGGGCGCGGCCGTTGACGTCGGCGTTGCTGGCAATCGGTTGGTCGGGGCCCGCGCCTCGCACGGAGAGGTGCGATTGATCAACGCCCTGCGAAGTCAGGTACGTCGCAACGCTTTGTGCGCGCTGTTGCGACAGGTCCATGTTGTGCTGACGGCTGCCGGTGCTGTCGGTATAGCCGACGATTTCAATGTTGTTCTGGTTGAACTGCTTAAGCGAATTCGCCAGGTTGTTCAGCGGCGAATAGAAGCTGCTGGCGATAGCCGAAGAGTCCGTTGCGAAGGTGATGTTACCCGGCATGATCAGTTTGATCTGGTCACCCTGACGCTGCACCTCGACGCCAGTATTGGCCATGCTCGCGCGCAATGCTGCTTCCTGCTTGTCTGCGTAATAGCCATACCCCGCCGATGCAGCGCCCGCAACAGCAGCGCCAATCAATGCGCCCTTGCCACGATGATTGTGGTCGATGGCGGCACCAGCTACTGCACCGGCCAATGCGCCGAGTCCGCCGTACTTGGCTGTTTTGCTCATGCCACCGGAGCTTTGCGCCTGGCCTTGATTGTCATAGGGATTGGATGTTGCACAGCCCGACAGCATGGCTACGGCGGTGGCAACAATGATCAAACGACGCGAGGTAAACATTCAGGAGCTCCTGGTTTTGACGAACGCTGGTAACCGGATTAGAGCATGCCGGCTGTCAAAAATTCCTTAACCCGTGCTGAACCGCCCGTATTACGGCGCTTGAAGTGTTTTGCTCAGCGTCGTTCCTCACGAATATAAGGCTCGCCCAACGCACCCGGCTGACTGCTGGATTGACGCTTGCCGCTTGCCACCCAGACCATCACCAACAACGTGACCGCATAGGGCGTCATCAGTACGAAATACTGAGGCAGGCGCACCCCCGTGGCCGCCAATTGCGGAATCAGCGCTTCGATACCACCGAATAGCAAGGCACCGGCCAGCGCACGCCAGGGTGACCAGCGCGCGAAGATAACCAGCGAAACCGCAATCCAGCCACGTCCGCCTGTCATGTCCGCGATCCACATCTTGGTACTGAGTACGGCAATGAAGCCGCCCGCTAGGCCCATCAATGCAGAACCGGCGACAATCGCCGCCAGACGGTAACCCAACACGGAAATGCCTGCGGCATCGGCAGCCTGGGGGTTCTCGCCAACTGCCCGCAAACGCAGCCCGGTTCGGGTGCGGTCAAGCAGCCAGACCACCGCAATGAAAATCACCATGGTCAAATACACCAGCGGGTTCTGGACAAACACACGGCCCACCACCGGTAGCTCGGACAACGGCCACAGTTCCACCGCTTGCAAGCCGCTGACCGGACGATTGGTCCAGCCAAGCAGCGTGCCCAGTAGCCCGGTCAAGCCCTGGCAGAAGAACACCAGCGCCAGCCCGGCAATCACCTGATTGATCCGCAGCACCAGTACCATCAGCGCAAACAGCAAAGACACCAGACCTGCCGCCACCATCGACGCCAGCAACGAAAGGCCAGGCGAGCCCAGGCTCAATTGCATGCCGATGCCCGCCAATGCGCCGACCAGCATCAGCCCCTCGACACCCAGCGCCAATACGCCACTGCGCTCGATGAGGATCAGGCCCAGCGCGGCCAAGGCGAACGGCACGGCAAAATCCGGTGCGCTGCCCAGCCAGTGGGAAATAAGCTCCATCAACGTTCTCCTGCCTGAATGCGCCGCAGGCGATGGCGGATGAAAAAGTCCGACGACGCGACGCAGATCACCAGGATTGCCTGGATCAGTTGCACCATCGAAAACGGAATCTGATAGAACACCTGCAGGTTGCGCCCGGCCACGAACAGCATGGCGATCAGCAGCGCGACCACGGTGGCGGCCACCGGGTTATTGCGGGCCAGAAAGGCGATGAGAATCCCGGAAAACCCGTAGCCCTGATAGAACGACTGGGTAAGGCGCCCTTCCTGCCCGGACGTCACAACGAAACCTGCGAGCCCCGCCAGTGCACCTGAAAGCAGCACAGTGCCAATGATCATCTTGCGCACCGGCACTCCCACAGCCCCGGCGACCTTCGGGTTGGCATCGACGAAGCGCAGGTACAGCCCGGCCCGCGAGACGCCGACAAACCACAGGGTCAGGCCGGTGACCAATAGCGCCAAGGGGATCGCCGCGTTATACCCCGCAAGCAGATCAGGCAAACGCTCAAAGCTCTGAAACGCAGGTGAGTAGGGAAAGTTGTCTCGCGGGTCTTTCCAACTGCCGTAAACCAGATGCAGGAGGAAATTGGCGGCAATGTAATTGAGCATCAGGGTCGAGATGATCTCGTTGACCTGCCACTTGAGCTTCAACAGCACCGGCCCCAGGCTCCACAGCAACCCGCAGATCACAGCCGCCGCCATCATCAGCGGCAGGCGCAGAACTTCCGGCCCCACCTGGAACAGCGAAATCGCCGTGGCGCCAATCGCTCCCCAGATCATCTGGCCTTCCAGCCCCAGGTTCCAGAAGCGCGCGCGAAACGCCATGCACCCGGCCAGGCCGACCATAATCATCGGCGATGCCTGAAACAGCACAGCCTTGAAGTTCTGGGCATCGAACACCGTCTGCACGACGAATTCGTTGAGCAACTCGTCAGCAGGCACCCCGGCAAGAATCAGGATCGTGGTACAGATCGCCAGGCCGACCAGCAACGCCACGGCTATGATCAGCGCCTGCAAGGGCCAGCCGGTCTGCTGACGAAGTTCCAGCGTGTAGCGGCGCGACAGCAACGGTTGGCGTGCCGGAGCAGTCTGTTGCAATGCAGTTGTGTCACTCATGGCTCACCATCGCTTTGCCGATGGCCTGACGATCAGCGGGGTAATCGAACTCGGCGACAATACGCCCGCCGTTCATTACGCCGATACGGTCAGCCAGGCTCAATACTTCGTCCAGGTCTTCGCTGATCACCAGCACCGCAGCGCCTGCGTCGCGTGCTGCGCGCAGACGGGCATGCACTGCCTGTGTGGCACGCACGTCCAGGCCACGGCTCGGGCTATGCACCAGCACCAATTGCGGGTCGCGGCTGAATTCACGGGCGATCACCAGTTTCTGTGCGTTACCGCCCGACAGCAGTGCAGCTTTCTGATCGAGAGAGCGCACGCCCTGCACATCGAAGTCCGCCACCGCGCGTTGCGCGTCCTGTTTCAGGCGCTTGTAGCCCAGACGCCAGAAAGAACCGTATTGCCCGCTATGGATGTTGCCGATGCCGAAGTTCTCGGCCACCGACAGCGACCCGGCCAGCGCCGCGCCGTAGCGGTCCGCCGGGATGGAAGCGATGCGCAGTTGCCGACGCTGATCAGCCGACGCACTGCGCAGGTCGCCGAAAGAGGTCATGTGGATTTCACCCTCAGTGGCTTGCGGCAGCCCCATCAATGCGTTGGCCAGTTCGGCTTGACCATTGCCGCCAACGCCTGCAATACCGTAGATCTGCCCGGCGTGCAGGGTCATGTTCACGCCGTTGAGTGCGCCGCCGACACTGCGCAAATCGCGTACCTGTAAACGAACCTCACCAGGCGTTGCGCAATGATGTTCTGCGACCGGCACCGACTCACCCACGGTCAGTTGCACCAGTTGCTCGACACTCACCTTCTGCGGGTCAAGGGTTTGCACGGTGCGCCCGCCACGCATCACGGTCACCCGGTCGGCATAGCGTTTGACGTCGGCCATCTTGTGCGTCACCAGAATCACCGCAGCGCCCTGCCGCGCAAAGGCCTGAACGGTCAGCAGCAAACGTTCGGCCTCCTGATCGGTCAGGACCGCGGTCGGCTCATCAAGGATCAGAATGCGCGCACCGGCCAGCAGCACCTTGAGAATCTCGACGCGCTGCTGCTCGGCAACCGACAGGCTGTCGACGGTCCGGGCCGGGTCAATCGCAAACCCCAACTCGTCCGCCTTGCTGACAATCTCTTGCTCCAGCGCACGCAGACGCTTGCGATAGCTGCCTTCACCCGGTTGCTCGGGCAGTGCCAACAGAATGTTCTGCGCCACCGTAAAGGGCTTCACCAGCTTGAAGTGCTGGTGAACCATGCCAATCCGGTAACGGCTGGCGTCCCTGGGCCCCTGAAGCTGAACCGGGTTGTCGTCCAGCAGCAGCGTGCCGGTTTCCGGTGCGTACAGCCCGGCTGCAATGTTCATCAGCGATGACTTGCCTGCACCGTTCTCGCCCAGCAACGCATGCACTTCGCCCCAACAGGCGGTGAAGTCGGCATCGATCAGCGCCTTGAAGCCATCGAACGATTTACTGATGCCAGTGAGTTGCAGCGCGTTGACCTGACTCATTGCTGAGTCTTCACGCCTTCGACAAACCAGTCCATTTTCCACAGATCCGGGTCAGACAATTGCTGACCGGCCGCAACACGCTCCTTGCCGTCACGGTCCGCCAGCGGTCCGCTGTAGATGATTTTCCTGCCTGCCAGCAGTTCGTCACGCTCGGCCATGATCTTCTTGCGATTGTCTTCCGAAATGATCGGGTCTTTGCTCAGCGTGATATCGGTGCCGCCCTGCTGCATCGACAGCAGTGCACCGTTGGCGGGCGGGGTCCAGTTGCCCGCGATGACCTTTTTGAGCTCTGGCCCCAGGAAGCGGTCCCAGACCCACAACGAAGAACAGACGGTTGCCTTGGGGGCAAACTCGCTCAGATCCCGATGGTGGCCGGTGCCATGAATGCCGCGCTCCTGAGCGACGATCTGCGGTGTCGGGCTGTCGACGTGCTGGCCGACCACATCGACGCCGTTGTCGATCAATGCCATGGTTGCCGCGCGCTCCTTGACCGGGTCATTCCAGGCGCCGGTATAAACCACAGTGACGGTGGCTTTCGGATTGATCTGCTGGGCGCCCAGCTCATAGGCGTTGATGGTCCAGTTGACCTGGCCGAACGGGTTGGCGGCGACGAAGCCCAGCTTGCCGGTTTTCGACGCAGCACCAGCGGCCATGCCGCACAGGTACTGGCTCTCGTAGGTACGGCCATAAAACGATTCGAGGTTCGCCGCGTTGGTGGTGCCCGAGCCGTTAAGAAACGCGACATCAGGGTATTTTTTGGCCAGCGCAAGGAAGGTGTCGGAATAGCCGAATGCAGTGCCGACGATGATGTTGGCACCGCGTGCGATGAGTCGGTCGACCACGGGGGTAATGGCTGCGGCGTTCTCGGGCACGCTTTCAACGAACTGGATTTTTGTGTCCAGATCCTTCTCAAGCTTCACGCGCGCCTCATCGAATGCCTGAGTCCAGCCGCCGTCATTGCGCGGGCTGATGTAGACCATGGCGATTTTCGCGGGTCCCTTCAGGGTCAAGCCCTCGGCCTGAGCGAAGCCGGCGGCCCCGAACGCTACAGCCGCACACAATGTCCCGGGCAACAGTTTCTTGTACATAGACGTTTTCCTGAGGGTAATGGCCAATGAGGGCAGCACGCGGCCGACTCTCAGGCCATAGCAGCATCCATGCCACTACCGGGAAAACGCTATGGAACAACGGTCTGACTCGATTGCATCGGACAGAACAGATCAAACGGTCTGAATCAGAGCACTTGGTTTGTGCATGACGTGCATTCGCTGCGCGTCCGGGGTGCGCGTGTCGGGGCACGCGCAACTTTTCAGGCAGTCCGCGGCAGGATGCCGTCCAGGATCATGCTGCGCAGGCTCGCCAGCACTTCTTCGAAAAACACTGGGTCGTCCAGCGTCATGCCGGTAACCGCCTCGACCTGAGTGCGGAAGTCGGCGTAATGCTGAGTGGTCGCCCACAGGGTGAAAATCAGATGGTGCGGGTTGATCGGGGCCAACTGGCCACTGTCGATCCAGTGCTGAATGACTGCCACCTTGGCCTGCACCGTGTCGCGCAACGGGTGCTGCAACTCGCCCTGAATCAGCGGCGCGCCCTGCATCACTTCCATACAGAACAGCCGTGATTCGGCCGGGTGATCGCGAGACATTTCCAGCTTGGCCTTGATGTAGGCACCGATAGCCTGCACCGGCTCCTTGTCGGCAGTGAAATGCACCAGCGGGCTCAGCCAGACCTCAAGCAACTGACGCAATACGTTCAGATACAGATCATCCTTGCTGCTGAAGTAATACAGCAGGTTGGTCTTGGAGACGTCCGCCAGGCTCGCGACCTGATCCAGGCTGCTGCCGTGCACGCCATAGCGGGAAAATATCTCCAGCGCCGCATCGAGAATCAGCGTGCGCTTGCCTTCCATCAGGCGCATGCGCCGCTTCAGTGAAGTAGCGCTGGGCTCGCGAGTGGTCTTGACCACGGTTTCGGGCTTGACCTTGCGTCCGCGCTTGCTCGCGGGCTCCGTCACAGGAGGTTTCTTGTTCACGCACATCCATCCAGTGATGCCGAAATGAGCGGGCATCTTAACGGGCGCAGCTGTTTTGTCGATATGGGTTACCCACCCGGTCGGCTCTGCCCCATCTGCGTGCGCCCTGCACAAACCAAGTGCTCTGATTCAGACCAAATGGTCTGCAAAAAATGATTTTTATTTGTAAGCAATTGAATAAAAACAATAAAAAATTATGGCCCGCTTAATGCAATGGCGAATTAAGAGATGAAACAAGTGCTCTGGCACGCATCGACCAACGCAGAGAGGCCTTATATGGACATCGGTATCTTCATCCCCATCGGCAACAACGGCTGGCTGATTTCCAGCAACGCACCGCAGTACATGCCGACTTTCGAGCTGAACAAACAGATCGTGCAGACGGCCGAGGGCTACGGTTTCGACTTTGCGTTATCGATGATCAAACTGCGCGGCTTCGGCGGCAAGACAGAGTTCTGGGAGCACAACCTGGAGTCCTTCACGCTGATGGCTGGGCTGGCCGCAGTGACCAGCAAGATCCAGCTGTTCGCCACCGTCGCCACCCTGACCATTCCACCTGCCATCGCTGCACGCATGGCATCGACCATCGATTCGATCTCCAACGGCCGCTTCGGGATCAACCTGGTCACCGGCTGGCAGAAGCCGGAATACGAGCAGATGGGCCTGTGGCCGGGCGATGAGTTCTTCCACACCCGCTATGAATACCTGGCCGAGTACGCTCAGGTTCTGCGCGACCTGTGGGCCACCGGCAGCAGTGATTTCAAGGGCGAGCATTTCAGCATGCAGGACTGCCGCGTCAGCCCTCGTCCAAAGGCCGACATGAAGCTGATCTGCGCCGGTCAAAGCGAAGCAGGCATGGCTTTCTCGGCGCAGTACGCCGACTACAACTTCTGCTTCGGCAAAGGCGTGAACACCCCTACAGCCTTTGCGCCCACCGCACAGAAACTGATCGAAGCCAACGAAAAGACCGGCCGCAACGTTACCTCCTGTGTGCTGTTCATGATCATCGCCGACGATACCGATGAAGCAGCAAGGGCTCGCTGGGAGCACATCAAGGCGGGTGCCGACGAAGAGGCCATCGCCTGGTTGAGCGAGAAGGGCTCGGCGGATAAAAGCGCTGGTTCGAATCTGCGGCAGATGGCCGACCCGACCTCGGCGGTCAACATCAACATGGGCACGCTGGTCGGCTCTTGGGCCACCGTGGCGCGAATGCTTGATGAAGTCGCCAGTGTGCCGGGGACTCAGGGCGTGATGCTGACCTTCGATGACTTCGTGAAAGGCGTCGAGGATTTCGGCGAGAAAATCCAGCCGTTGATGACCAGTCGCAAGCACATCGCGCAGCTCAAGGAGGTGGTCTGATGAATGCTACGGCAACTGTCGCAGGCGTTGACCTGCCGGACGGACAACCCGCCCGCGTGCTGCCCGCCCGCCCCGAGCCGCTGCGCATGAAGCCCGGCGAAACCGCGCTGGTGGTGGTCGACATGCAGAACGCCTACGCATCGCTCGGCGGGTATCTGGACCTTGCCGGGTTCGATGTCAGCAGCACCGGGCCGGTCATCGCCAATATCAACAAGGCCTGTGCCGCAGCGCGTGCAGCAGGCATCCCGGTGATCTTTTTCCAGAACGGCTGGGACCCGGCCTATGTCGAGGCCGGTGGGCCCGGATCGCCGAACTGGCATAAGTCCAATGCCCTGAAAACCATGCGTAAGCGCCCGGAGCTCGAAGGGCAACTGCTGGCCAAAGGCGGATGGGACTATCAACTGGTCGATGAACTCAAGCCACAGCCTGGCGACATTGTGGTGCCGAAAATCCGTTACAGCGGCTTCTTCAATTCCAGCTTCGACAGCGTGTTGCGCAGCCGCGGCATTCGCAACCTGGTGTTCACCGGCATCGCCACCAACGTCTGCGTTGAGTCCACCCTGCGTGACGGCTTTCACCTGGAGTACTTCGGCGTGGTGCTGGCGGATGCAACCCATCAGGCAGGCCCCGAATTCGCTCAGCAAGCCGCGCTGTTCAACATCGAAACCTTCTTCGGCTGGGTTTCCAGCGTCGATGACTTCTGCACCACTTTCAGCCCTGTCGGGCAACCTTCGTGAGGACATACGCATGACCAAGAAAGCGATTATTCCTGCTGGCACCACCAAGCCCATTGCTCCGTTTGTGCCGGGCTCCATGGCCGATGGCGTGCTCTACGTTTCGGGCACGTTACCGTTCGACAAGGACAACAACGTGGTGCACGTCGGCGATGCGACCGCCCAGACCCGTCATGTGCTGGAAACCATCAAAAGCGTGGTCGAAACCGCTGGCGGGACAATGGACGATGTCACCTTCAACATGATCATGATTCGCGACTGGGCCGATTACGCCCAGGTCAACGAGGTGTACGCCGAATACTTCGCGGGCGAGAAACCGGCCCGTTACTGCATCCAGTGCGGTCTGGTGAAACCCGAAGCCCTGATCGAAATCGCCAGCATCGCCCACATCGGCTGAGCACTGACTTAAAAACCGACCTGAAGCCCACCCGGAGAACGTGCATGTTTCATGAAATTCATCGATGTCAGCATGCCGATGCGCCCCTGTTGGTGCTCAGTTCCGGGTTGGGCGGGTCCAGCCGTTACTGGGCGGATGACCTGGCAGCGCTGACCCGCGACCATGACGTACTGGTCTACGATCACGCCGGGACTGGACGCAGCCCTGCGGCTTTGCCGGCAGACTATTCGATCCGCCATATGGCCATGGAATTGCTGACCCTGCTCGACTCGCTCGATATCCAGCGCTGTCATTTCATAGGCCATGCGCTGGGCGGACTGGTGGGCCTCGAGCTTGCACTGTTGCGCCCCGGATTGTTGCAAAGTCAGGTGCTGATCAATGCCTGGAGCAGCCCCAACCCACACAGCGCGCGCTGCTTTTCAGTGCGCAAAAAACTGTTGTTGAACAGCGGGCCGGACGCTTACGTGCAAGCGCAGGCACTGTTTCTGTATCCGGCAGACTGGATAGCCGCCAACGGTGCCCGGCTGGCCGATGACGAGGCCCATGCGCTGGCGCACTTTCCCGACACCGACAACCTGCTGCGGCGTATTCATGCACTGCAAACCTTCAACGTCGAGGCTAGCCTGGCTCGTATCCAGACACCCACCCTGCTGATTGCCAACCGCGACGACATGCTGGTGCCCTGGCAACAATCGCAGCATCTGGCCGAGGCACTGCCCAACGCCAGGCTGGTGTTGCTGGAATATGGCGGCCACGCCTCGAACATTACCGACCCATTGCCCTTCCAACGCACCCTGCTCGACTTTCTCAACGCACAGACCTGAAAGGACTCATCCCATGCATGCCGACTCTGAAACCCTTGCCACCCTCCCTGCTGCCCCGGTCAGCCAGCTGGCGTTTCGCGATGCGATGTCCAGCCTTGCTGCAGCCGTCAACGTCATTACCACCGATGGCCCCGGCGGCCGCGCCGGTTTTACTGCGACAGCGGTCTGCAGCGTGACCGATCAGCCTCCGACGCTACTGGTTTGTATCAATCGCAGCGCATCGGTATACGAAACCTTCATCGAGAACGGCCTGTTGTGCGTCAACACACTGGGCAACGGTCAGCAGGACTTGTCCAACCTGTTCGGCGGCAAGCGTTCACAGCAGGAGCGTTTTGACGGTGGCCAGTGGGAAAGCGGAGTGACGGGTGCGCCGATACTGAACAGCGCCAAACTGGCCCTCGACTGCAAAGTGACCCAATCCGTCAGCGTCGGCACGCACGACATTCTTTTTTGCCAAGTGCTGGATATCAGGCATCAGGGTGAGTCAGACGCCTTGGTGTACTTTGCCCGTCAGTATCATCACTTGCCAGGTGCGGCACCCGCTGCCTGAAGATGCTTTTCAGCACTTGAACGCGTCAGAAAATCTACACTGCGCCTGTTTTGCACAGGGCACTGCGGGCTGCCTGACGGGTTGCTGACACACAACAAATAGACAAGATTTTTTCGCAGGCAGCGCCGTATACTGGCACCTTGAGATCAGGATGATCCTTGCAGTCAACGAGGTGAAATCATGTCGATCGGTAGCTGTTGCACTCTGCTGGCCTCAGCCGGTAGTCGGCCGTCTGCTTTCTTCGCTTGCCCGTTGCCTGCCATGCCAACGCACCCGGGTGACTGAGCATGCTGAAAAAAATCCCCGTCGCTGACCTTGCCCTTGGCATGCACATCCATAAAATCTGTCGCCGCTGGACCAACGATCCGTTCTGGATAGGCCTGGTCGAGGTCATGCTTGATGACGTCGAGGTGCTCAAGCGCATCCAGCAATCGGGCACCCGGGAAATCTGGATCGAAACCGGCAAAAGCCGAGTACTGGCACCCCAAACCGCAGCAGCCTTCGCATCAGCCATAGATGACACCGCGCCAGCCAGTCTGGACAAGGAAGTCCTGCGCGCCCGGGCCATTTGCGGTAGAGCCAGAAACGCCGTCATGGCCATGTTTACCGAAGCCCGCATGGGCCAGGCGATGGATGTGGATAACGTGCAGTTGCTGGTGGAAGAAATCTCCAGTTCGATCCTGCGCCACCCGCACGCGCTGATCAGCCTGTCACGCCTGAAAACGTCCGACGAGTACACCTACATGCATTCGGTGGCGGTCTGCGCGCTGATGGTTGCGCTCGCCAGACGCATGGGCCTGCCTGATGACCAGGTGCGCGAAGCGGGTGTGGCCGGGCTGATGCACGATGTCGGCAAAATGATGATTGCTCCGCACGTGCTCAATAAACCGGGCCGCCTTACTCATGACGAATTCGAGATCATGAAGGCTCACCCCGAACTGGGTCTGAAGATCCTCAAGGAAAATCAACCCGTGGCGGCGACGGTGATGGATGTGTGCTTGCACCACCATGAGAAGGTCGACGGCTCGGGCTATCCCCACGGCCTGAAAGGCGACCAGATCAGCATCTTTGCGCGCATGGGCGCAGTCTGCGATGTGTATGACGCCATCACCTCCGATCGTCCCTACAAAAAGGGCTGGGGCGTTGCCCATTCGATTCGCGAGATGGCTTCATGGAAAGGCCATTTTGATGATGTGGTGTTTCAAAGCTTCGTCAAGACCGTAGGCATTTACCCGACCGGTACGCTGGTGCGTCTGGAAAGCGGGCGCCTCGGCGTTGTGGTCGAGCAAAGTGAGGCGTCGCTGCTGAAACCGAGGGTGAAGGTCTTCATGTCGGCGCGGACCGGCAAGACGTTCGCCGCGCAGATCATCGATCTGGGCAGCTTTGCCGACCCGGACGCGATCGTCAAAATCGAAACGCCGACCGACTGGGGGCTGGAAGAGGTTGATACGCTGTGGGCGGGCAGCCCGGCCTGATCAGTTGATGAGTCGCCCTGCCGGCTAACCCAGCAAGCCCAGTACCTTCGCCCTCGCCACCGCCTGGGTACGCCGCTCGACGCCCAGCTTGCTGTTAATGTGGCTGGCGTGAGTCTTGACGGTGTGCAGGGAAATGAACAGTTGCTCGCTGATCTCCTGGTTGGAACAGCCCTGTGCAATCAGTTGCAGTACGCCCAGCTCACGCACACTCAGGCAGTCGCTGCCATGCGCAGGCTCAGG
The DNA here is from genome assembly GCF_032586855.1 of Pseudomonas syringae group sp. J254-4. Taxonomy (NCBI): domain Bacteria; kingdom Pseudomonadati; phylum Pseudomonadota; class Gammaproteobacteria; order Pseudomonadales; family Pseudomonadaceae; genus Pseudomonas; species Pseudomonas syringae group sp. J254-4. The sequence goes on from NZ_JAWHOO010000019.1 coordinate 60,570, forward strand.
TGTCGGCGTGCAAGAGGCCGGGAGCGCTTCCAGCAAGGCCTCGCGAACCTTGCAGGACGGCAGTTGCAGCAGTTGCTCATGCAGCCACTGGGAATGCTCGCCCAGCAGCGTTTTAAAGGGAATAAGAGCCCCTCCGGCCGCTGACTGCAGACTGCGCAGTAACAGCTCTCGCGCTTCGTCGTACCGCGTCTGGCTCAGCAGCAGACCAATTTGCTGGGTCATCGCTATAAGCCCGAGCAGTTGCGCCCCCACCTCCTCAGCGCGCAGCTCAAGCGCCTGCAAGCGCTGCTCGCAGGCAACGCCGTCACCCAGCAACCGTTCGAGTACGGCACGCTGCAACTCGATGTGTTGCGGCAGTTGTGGATGGCATTCGGGGGCCGCAGCGCCGAGACCGCCGTTGTAGGTCTGAGTCAGGCGCAGCAGCCACGCTTCGGCAAGGTCCATGCGCCCTTGCAGCAGCCACAATTCGCATTTCACCAGAGTCACCATCGCCAGGTAGTAGATCGGTGGCACATCCCAGATGTGCATCAGACGTTCGGCCTCGGCGAGTTCGGCGAAGGCTTCGGCAAACCTACCGGCGCAGCCCTCCATGGTGGCAATCACGCAGTGGCCGATCAGCACACTGATGTCGCGACAGGCGCGCGCTTCGGCCAGTCCGGCCAGCAATAAAACCCGCCCTTGATCCACTTGCAGGCGCAGGGTCAGCAAATAGCCTTCATACAGTGTCAGGCGCGCGCGAACTGCGTATAAGCGCACGGTGGACAACCCTTTGAGGCGCTGCTGCCCCCGGCGTACTTCATCAAGCGCACGCAGAATTTCGCCCCGAGCCTGCAAAACCCTGGCGCGGTCGTAATGCGCCAGCGCTTCGAACAATGGATTGGCAACCCGCTGTGCCAGCTCCAGCGCATCACGATTCAACAGGCGGGCGCGCCACAGATCACCATTGGCAACCGCAAGGTTGGCCAGCGTCGACAGGCAGACAAGCCGTTGGCCATAGCGTTTTTCCGGCAAGGTCAGCAGGGCTTCAGTGCAATAGCGTTCGGTCTTTTCACTGTCTCCACGGCCACGCGCAATAATGCCGCTGAGCGCCAGCCACTGGGCAAGCATGGATTTTTGCGCGGTCGCCGAGGGCGCTGGCAGGAACCGGCTCAATTGATTGGCCAGTTCCTCGGCGGCGTCCAGTTGGCAGGCCAGCCCCAGCGCCCAGGCGTAGAGCACAATCAGACGTGGCGTGCTGGTCAACAGATCATCCGGCAAGTCCATCTTCCAGCGCAGCAACATGCCGACATTCTGCTCGGCCAGCAATTGCTCTTCAGAGAGGTTCTGCACCAGATTGGCGGCTACATCCAGATGCCCGGCGCGCAATGCCTGTTCCACCGCTTCATCCAGCTGGCCCTGAGCGCTGAACCAGCGGCAGGCGTTGAGGTGCAGGCGAGTCGGTTGCGCACCGCCAGCCTGGCGGGCGCGCAACAGATCGGAAAACAGATGGTGATAGCGAAACCAGTGGCCCTGCTCGTCCAGCGGCACCAGAAAGACCTGATGCGCCTGTAGATAACGGAGCATCTCGGCACTGTCATGGCTGTCCCGCGCGGCGTCGCACAGCTCGGCGCAAAAGCGCTCCAGACACGCAGTGTCATAAAGAAACGCCTGAACATCGGCTGGCAGACAGTCGATCACCTCTTCAAGCAGGTACTCGCGAATCAGCACCTCACTGCCGCGCAGCGCCTGCGACAAGGCGCTTTCGTCACCCGCTTCGGAGGCCGCCAGCAACCAGAATCGCAACCCGGCCACCCAGCCTTCACTGCGCTGAATCAGGTTTTGCAGCACCTCACTGTCGAGCGAGCTGCTATGCCGGTCCAGCACTGCCATCGATTCTGCGTGTGTCAGGCGCAGATCCTGCTCGTTGATTTCCAGCAACTGGCGCGTCAGACGCAGGCGTGCCAGGTGCCAGTCCGGGCGCTGGCGGCTGGTCACCATGACCACCAGCCCAACCGGAAGATGATTGAGAAAAAACTGCAGGCAGCGGTCAAGCACCGGGCCCTGGGCCAGATGATAATCATCCAGTACCAACAGCAGCGGCTTGCTTAGCATCAGGTGCATGGCCAGTTCGTCGAGCAGACCATCGAGCCATTCCTCGAACGCGAAAGGCTGATGACGCTGGCGCATTTTCAGCAGGCCCATTGCCTGCGTGCCCAGTTGCGGGAAAAACTGCTGAAGGCTGCCCAGCAAGCGTTCGAGGAAACGGCCCGGATCGCTGTCCCGTGCGCTCAGGCCCAGCCATACGTTCTGCCATTGGTCCGGCAAGCCCTGACAGAATTCAACGGCCAGCGAACTCTTGCCAAACCCGGCCGGGGCGCATACCAGCAGCAACCTGCCGCTCAGCCCCTCATCAAGGCGTTGGCACAGGCGGGAACGAGGGACGTAACCCTCAGGGAGTGGCGGGCGAAAAAATCGCCCCTCCAACGCAGGAATCGCGCTGTCTGCGAACCCTTGCATTCGGGACAGATCAGTCATGGCCGGCTCGTGTGAAAATCGTTGTCGCGGCATAGCGGTGTTCGGAGACTAGCGGGTAAATCGCCTCTTTTGAAAGGTCATCACGGAAAAGACTGTAACAAAATTCCTACAGCTTATAAGACCATGTCCTCTACGTGAAAAAGCCCCATTAAAGGGGCTTTTCAAGCACATGGCCATGACATTGATTTACAGCGTGTATCGGTCAGGTATCAACGAACCCCTTCCTGACGCAGCGCGTTGGGGGTGAAGTCGCTGGTGCCGGCAGTGAAGCCGAACTCGTACGCCCTCTTCTCTTCGTTTTTCATGCCCAGTGCCACGTAGCGACCGGATTGCAGGTCGTACAGGGTTTCAATCGCGTACCAAGGCACTTGTTTGTCGTAGTAGTTTTCCGAGTGTGCCTCGGCAACGCGCCACAGCTGGCCACGGCCGTCATAGTGGTCGATAACGGCGGCCTGCCAGGTGTCTTCGTCGATGAAGAAGTCACGTTTGGCGTAGATATGACGCTGACCTTCCTTGAGGGTCGCGGTCACGTGCCAGACGCGACGCAGCTCATAGCGGGTCAGGTCCTGGTTGATATGGCCAGCCTTGATGATGTCAGCGTACTTGAGCGTCGGATCGTCCAGCTTGTGGCTGTTGGAGGCGATGTACATTTCCTGCTTGCCGATCAGTTTCCAGTCATAGCGATCAGGCGCGCCGTTGTACATGTCCAGGTTGTCGGAAGTACGCAGACCATCCGACGCGGTGCCCGGCCCGTCATACGAAACCTGCGGCGCACGCCTTACACGGCGCTGACCGGCGTTATACAGCCATGCCGAGCGCGGTTCGGCGACCTGATCCAGGGTTTCATGCACCAGCAGCACACCGCCCGCCAGACGTGCTGGGGCGGTCACCTCCTGTTTGAAGTAGAACAGGATGTTGCCCGGGTTTTTCGGATCGAAATCCCTCATCTTGTCGCGAAACACGAATTGATCGGAGAAATACACCAGGCTGTACGAGCCATTGGGCTGTGGCGTGGCCTGGGTAACCAGACGCTTGACGCTGCCGCCCCGGTAACGGGTGATGTGGTTCCAGATAACCTCGACGCCACTGGCCGGGATCGGAAACGGGATGGCCGTATCGAAGTTTTCCAGACCGCTGCCGCCACCGACCAGTTTGGTGGTCGTCGCGTTCTTTTTGATGGCGGCAAACACTTCATCCGGCACGGTGGCACCGCGATGGGTCGGGTAGACCGGAATCCGGTAGCTGTCCGGATAACGTTTGAACATCGCGTACTGGCCCGGCGCGAGTTTGTCCTTGTACTGCTCTACATTGGCCGCGGTGATGGTAAACAACGGCTTTTCGCTGGCATACGGGTTGGCGAGGAACCCTTTGCTGTCCACCGCCCCGGCATTTTTCGGCATCGGGCTCCAGGCAGGGATGGTGTTGGCCGCATTGCCGGCCTTTTCAGCGCCCATCGGCGTCAGCGAGGTACCCAGCTTTGCCGCGTCGGATGCGGAGACCGCCGCCATCACGTTGGTCGCCAGCAACGACATGCCCAGAACCCCGGCTTGCAACAGACTTTTTGTTATTTTCATATTCATCGTCATCCTGAAAACCATGCTCTTAGAAGTTCATGCCAAAGCTGAGCGCCACGAAATCCCGGTCATCAACCGTGGTGTATTTGCCATCAAAGAAGTTGGTATAGGAAAGGTTCGCGGTGTAGGTGTTCTGGTACTCGGCATCGAGCCCCAGGCTGACGGCCTTGCGTCCCTCTTCGAAGTTGCCGCCAGGGCCCGGCGAATAGCCTTTGACGTCGTGCGACCAGGCCACGCTCGGCTTGAGGTTGACCCCGGCAAACACACTGTTGTAATCCCAGATGGCACGGGCGCGGTAGCCCCAGGAGTTGGCCGTGGTAAAGCCGTCGTCTTCGCAATAACGGGTCAGGTTATTCTGCTCGGCACCGGTCAGAGTGCCTGCGTTGAGCGTCGCGCATTGGCCGCCAGGCAGCGGGCCAGGACCATACACAGGGTCACGGCCGTAGCGAATTTTGGAAGTGCTTTCCAGGCCACCCACGTGGGTCCAGCCCACTTCACCGACCACCGTCAGACGCTCTGCGCCCATGACCTGGTCGAAGAACTGGGTGAACGTGGTTTGCAACTGAGTGATTTCCTTGCGGCGATAACCGGGCTGATCGGTATTGGGCTGCCCGCTCAGCAGCGAAACGTTGGGGTTGAGCGGCGAAATACCCGAATACAGGATGTCGGTGGTGTTGACCTGAATCGGTGCATTCGGGCGGTAGCTGATCTCGCCGCTCCACGCGGTGCCGGTAGGCAAGGTGGTCGAGAAGCTCAGACCGTACAGACGGATGTCTTCCGGGTATTCGACGTAGTAACTGGAGTTGCCTGCCACGACAACCGGCAGTAGCGTGGGTGCGAGTCGCGTCGCCGTTGCTGCCGGTATACCGTTACGGACCAGCGAGCCCACCAGGCCTTGAGGGCTGAACGAAGCAGCCGAGCCGCCGCGTCCGCTGAAGATCGGCGCACGGCTGTGGTAATTCATCATGTAGGCACCGAACTCGGTATCCAGAGGCTCGAAGTTGTAACGCAAGGCAAAGCCGAACTGGCCACTGTCACGCGCATCGCGGTCAGGCCCACGGCGCACCACAGCGCCCTCATCCGGGTTACCGAACACTACGCCCTGCTGCGACAACGAGTTGAACACCGCGCCGCGTGCGCCTGCTGGCAAACCGGCAGCCGTCAGCGAACTGTTCAGGCCGCTGCGGCTGCGCAATACCGCGAGGTTGTTGTTGCAGCCATCGGCGATCACGTCCGGCTGCGAGAAGAAGGTGCCGCAGTTGTCGACGACAGTCTGGTCCCACTCCAGCTGGTAGAAGCCCTCGGCAGAAAGGTTGTCAGTCAGGCTTTGCGACAGGTAGAACATGTTGACCGGAATCAGGCCTTCCTTGATTTCAGAGCCTGGACGCCGAAAGGCCGAGACATCGACCGGGTTGACGCTGTTGATACCGCCCTGAATGAAGGTACTTTCACCCCAACTGATGACCTGCTTGCCGAAGCGCACGGCACCCGGCTGATCAGCGATCGAATAGTTGTGGTAGACAAACGCATCCAGCAACTGGAACCCGGACGACTTGGCGCCCTCTTTGCGGCCTGAGTCGCTGATGTCCTTGAACTCACGGTTTTCATCCTTGAGCTCAAAGTCGTACCAGTATTTGCCACGCAGGAACACCCCGGTATCGCCGTACTTGAGTTCCAGGTCATGGATGCCCTTGAAAATCTTCGAAAACGTTTCCCCACGCTTGAAGTTCAAGTGGCCGTCATCGGAGGTCTGCGACAGACCACGCCCGCCATTGTTGGCGCCGATCAGGTTTTTATTGGGGTTTGCAGTCGACCAGCTGGCGCCTACCGACAGCGATGAGTCGAAACTGCCTTCGATTTCACCGACGTTGAAGGTCACGCCAAAGGCGGGGCCGGCGAGCGAGGAAGCAAGGCTGACGGCCAGAGGCAGCCTGGCCCGACGCCAGAATGGGGGTGTGCTTGTCATCGACGCTACTCCTTGTGTTTTATTGTTATGGCAGTGGGGAAATCCAAAAACGACTCTGTCTTCGAATCACTACACACAGCCAGCTCCGCTCTTGCTCATTCCCTGTGCTGACTATAGCCAGCACGCCCTGACGCTAGATCCCTCTAAAGTGTGATTTGCAGGACCAACGCCTCTGGCCCGCCCGTTTCCGGAAGGCCGCTAAAAAACCTGTGGCGGGGAGGATGGATTAAATTGGAAATTTGGCAAGTCGCAGAACAGGACCTGCGACGCAGACACTTGCCGCGCCCGATGGGCGCGGCAAGATAAGAAGGTGTCACAGCGTGGAAAGGAACGTGCTGTTGCTGTTCTGCCATTCCACAATATCCAGACGCATGCGCTTCTTGTCGAGCTTGCCGACGCTGGTCTTGGGAATTTCAGTAACAAGCGCGATCTGGCTGGGAATTGCCCACTTGTTGATGTGACCTTGCTCGACGAACGGTTTGAGATGCTCCTTCAAGCCCTTGGCATCAAGCTGATGGCCGTCGCGAATCACCAGCAAGGCAAAAGGCCGCTCACCCCATTGCGGGTCGGCGATACCGACCACAGCCACTTCGCGCACAGCCGGATGCCGGCTGCACAGGTCTTCAAGCTCCAGCGAAGAAATCCATTCGCCACCGGTCTTGATCACATCCTTGATACGGTCGCGAATATCGATGAAGCCCATACCGTCCAGCGTTGCCACATCGCCAGTGTGCATCCAGCCGCCCGCCCACAACTCAGCACCTTTCTCGGGCTCGCGGAAATAGCTTTCGGTCAGCCAGGGCGCACGCAGAACCAGCTCACCCTGGGTTTCTCCATCGGCCGGAAGGAAGTTGCCTTGCTGATCGACGATGGCTGCTTCTACCAGCATTCCGGGCACACCGGCCTTGATGCGGTAGGTAATCTGCTCGTCTTCGCTGCCGGCCTTCAGCTCGTCGTTGATGTGCGCAACGGAAATCAGCGGCCCGGTTTCAGACATGCCATACGCGGCGGTGAGCTGGATGCCCCTGGCCTTGGCGGCCTGGTACAGGCTGCGGTTCAGCGAGCTGCCGCCAATGATGATTTTCCAGCCGCCAAAGTCCGCATCCTGCGCAGACTTGGCGTTGAGCAACATTTGCAGGATGGTCGGCACGCAATGCGAGAACGTGACTTTCTCCTTGCGCCAAAGCTCTACCAGCAATTCGGGCTCGTAGCGGCCGGGGTACACCTGTTTCAGGCCCAGCATGGTCGCTACATAGGGAATGCCCCAGGCATGCACGTGGAACATCGGTGTGATAGGCATGTAGACGTCATCGTTGCCCAACTGCCGCGGACTTTCGACGCACCCCAGGATGGCCGCCACACCCATGGTGTGCAGTACCAACTGGCGATGGGTGAAATAGACGCCTTTGGGGTTGCCCGTAGTGCCTGTGGTGTAAAACGTGGTCGCGACCGAGTTCTCGTCGAAGTCCTCGAAAGCGTACTCGGGGCTGGCTGCCGCCAGCAGGGTCTCGTATTCGCCGACGAGGTTTGGCAAGTCGGCGGTCTTGTCGGGCAGGTCCGTCAGCAGCAGGGTCTTTTCAACGGTGGTCAAATGTCCGGACATAGCCTGATACAGGCCCGTGAATTCGCTGTTTATCAATACCAGCCGGTCATCGGCATGGTTGATGGTATAGGCGATCTGCTCGGGCGATAGCCGCACGTTGACGGTGTGGATCACTGCGCCAATCATCGGGATGGCGAACATGCATTCCAGATAGCGATGGCTGTCCCAGTCCATGACTGCCACGGTGTCGCCAGCTTTCACGCCTGCCGCCGTCAAGACGTTGGCCAGGCGGCAGATGCGCTCGTTGAGGGTCGGGTAGGTATAGCGAACGGAGTCGCGGTAAATAATTTCACGCGTCTTTTCATAACGACTGCCGGACGACAACAGGCGCTTGATCAACAGAGGGTACTGGTAAGCGCCATCGGCGGGCGCAAGAACGCGAGTCTGTAACATATGAGTCCCTTTTCAAAGTCCACAGGCGGAGCTGGAAATATGGACTCTAGAGCCCTCGCCTGCCAGTGAAATCAGTAAAAGGGATGATTTTTCGAAGCGCCTCTCGCTGTCTGCAAGAGGCGCTCGCACTCGTTATACGCTTTGCAAAAGCGTTGTTGAATGCAGGTTTCAGTGCACTTCGGTGAACGCCAGTTTGATACCCAGCGCGACCAGCACTCCGCCCATGGCCCGATCGAACCAGTGGCCCATGCGCGCAAAACCCGCGCGTACCCGCGCCTGGCTAAACAGCCGCGCCACCAGGCAGAACCACGCGGCCGTCGCCACTGCGAGGTAGACCCCATAACCGCCCTGCACCAGCAGCGGCGTGTGCGGATTGATCACTACGGTGAACAGCGAGAGGAAAAACAGCGTGGCCTTGGGGTTAAGGCCGTTGGTGACGAAACCGCTGATGTAGGCACTCTTTGCTGTGCGCTCGCCCGGGATCGCCTTGATGGCGGCATCGCCTGTCGCCGCAGCCGGTCTGGCACGCAGGGCCTTGATACCGATGTACAGCAGGTACGCGGCGGCCGCCCATTTCAGCGCGTTGAACAGCACGATGGACTGGGAAACGATAATCCCGATCCCCAGCAGCGAATAGCCCACATGAAGAAAGATGGCCGAGCCGACGCCAAGCGCTGACCAGGTACCGGCCTTACGCCCATGCGTGACGCTTTCGCGCACCACCACCGCGAAGTCCGGACCGGGGCTGGCAACGGCCAGCAGGTGGATCAGCGCAACGGTAAGAAATTCTGCCCAATACATGTGGGACCTCCTGGAGGATTGACGTCAGACCCGGCAGATTACGCTGTCTGATGTCTGCGCAACAGTTACTGACAACGATCACCTCAACTATCGTGCGATCATCGCAATTATCGTGCGGCGCTCCGCGTCGCATGCCGTTCCGGACGCTCCGCGTCCTCTTGACGACGCAGAGCGTCGTGAACTGCATCCCCACGCTGGAGCGTGCGGAACGATCATCTCAACTATCGTGCGGCGCTCCGCGTCGCATGCCGTTCTGGACGCTCCGCGTCCTCTTGACGACGCAGAGCGTCGAGAACTGCATTCCCACGCTGGAGCGTGCGGAACGATCATCTCAACTATCGTGCGGCGCTCCGCGTCGCATGCCGTTCCGGACGCTCCGCGTCCTCCTGACCCATATCCTGTTAGACTGCGCGCTTTTTCAGGAGCCATTCCATGGACCCGCGCAGTGAAGTGTTACTCCGTCAGGCCGAGCTGTTTCAGGGCTCGCTGTTGCTGGTCGGGCTGCCCGCCGATGACCTGCTCGGAAAACTGCCGGAAGCGCGTGGATGGTGCTGGCATGCCGGTGATCAGGCCGCGCTGGATGCGCGGTTCGAGGGCCGTGTGGATTTCGGCGTTGAAGCGCCAGAGGCCGCCTTCGAAGCCGCCGTGCTGTTCCTGCCCAAAGCCCGCGATCTGACCGATTACCTGCTCAACGCCCTGGCTTCCCGCCTGGCCGGGCGCGAGCTGTTTCTGGTCGGTGAGAAACGTGGCGGAATCGAAGCGGCTGCAAAGCAACTGAGCCCCTTCGGCCGCGCGCGCAAGCTCGACAGTGCCCGCCACTGCCAGCTCTGGCAGGTTACTGTCGAGAACGCACCGCAAGCCGTTACGCTGGAAAGCCTCGCCAAGCCCTACCAGATCGACCTGCAGGACGGCCCGCTCACGGTTGTCAGCCTGCCCGGCGTTTTCAGTCATGGTCGACTTGATCGCGGTTCGGCGCTTTTACTGGAAAACATCGACAAGCTGCCGAGCGGCAACCTGCTCGACTTCGGCTGTGGTGCCGGCGTACTCGGTGCAGCGGTCAAGCGTCGCTACCCGCACAACGACGTCATCATGCTGGACGTGGATGCGTTCGCAACCGCAAGTTCGCGCCTGACCCTCGCCGCCAATGGCCTGCAAGCCCAGGTGTTGACCGGTGACGGAATTGACGCAGCGCCAATGGGTTTGAACACGATTCTCAGCAACCCGCCGTTCCATGTGGGGGTTCATACCGACTACATGGCAACAGAAAACCTGCTGAGAAAAGCCCGCCAACATCTTAAATCAGGCGGCGAACTGCGCCTTGTCGCGAACAACTTTCTGCGTTATCAGCCACTGATCGAAGAGCACGTCGGGCAGTGCGAAGTCAGGGCTCAGGGCAGCGGTTTTAAAATCTACAGCGCCAAACGCTCCTGAAATAAGCACTTGCCGAAACGTTTTTGCGGAGGCAGAATCCGCTCCGTCCTAGGGGAGTAGTCTCCCACGAGCGCCATGCTCGTCCGGCACGTATCAACATACTTGGTCCTCAGACCATGGTACGTGCGACCCGGAATCCGCTCAGACGGATCGGTGGTTTGACAAGACCTATGACACGAACACCTTACCCGGGGCGGGGAGGTCGTACGTGTCATAGCCGTGTCGACCCGCCCCTTAGGAAACCTGATGCTGGAATCATTCTTAATCCCCACCGCTGTGGTTGCGCTCGCCGAAATCGGTGACAAGACGCAATTGCTCGCACTCATTCTCGCCGCACGCTTTCGCAAACCCTGGCCGATCATTGCGGGCATTGTCGCCGCAACCCTGGCCAATCATGCGGCAGCAGGCGCTGTAGGTGCATGGTTCAGCAGCTTCCTGTCAGACGCAGTGCTGCACTGGATCCTTGCCGCCAGCTTTACCGCCACGGCACTGTGGACACTGGTGCCGGACAAGATGGACGATGACGAAGCCAGCACGGCGCGCAAGTTCGGCCCGTTCATGACCACGCTGATTACGTTCTTCATCGCTGAAATCGGTGACAAGACGCAGATCGCCACGGTGATGCTGGCGGCGCAGTATTCCTATCTGTGGCTGGTCATTCTGGGCACCACGGTGGGCATGCTGCTGGCCAACGTGCCGGTGGTACTGGCGGGCAATTTCGCCGCCGAGAAACTGCCGCTGACCCTGATCCGCCGACTGGCTGCCTGCGCGTTCTTCGTGCTGGCGCTGGTGGCGGTTTACAAGGCAATGCAAGTCAGCGGCTGGGTGTAATGCTGGCCCGTAGCGTTGCAAAGACACTCGCAACGCTACGGGCGACTCATTCACTCAGGATTTGGGGGCAGCCTGATACAGCGGCATGACTTTCGGAATCGCAGCCTGCAACGAAGCGATGCGACTTTCCGAGGCCGGGTGAGTGCTCATGAACTCAGGCTGCGAACCACCGGAGTTCTGGGTCATCTTCTGCCACAGGGTGATCGCCGCATTCGGGTTGTAACCGGCACGTGCGGCCAGTTCCAGACCGAGCAGATCGGCTTCGTTCTCGTTACTGCGGCTGTTGGGCAGTGTCAGGCTGTAGTTGACCACGGTATCTGCCAACGCCAGGCTGTCCTGTCCCAATCCCAGCAAGGCACCTGCGCCCTGCTTGGCCATTGAAACGCCGTATGCCTTGGACATCGCTTCACGCCCGTGCTCGCGCAGGGCATGGGCGATCTCGTGGCCCATGACCGCAGCGATTTCATCGTCGGTCAGCTTGAGGGTATCAATCAGACCGGTGTAAACGAAAATCTTGCCGCCAGGACCACAATTGGCGTTCAGCTCGTCGCTCTTGATCAGGTTGACTTCCCACTGCCACTGCGCCGAATCAGGCCGCAATTTGGGCGCCTGGGCAATCAGTCGATTGGCGATTGCATGAACCCGCTTGGCATTGGCGCTGGTGGTGTCCAGCACCCCTTTGCTGGTCGCCTCGCCAACGGTCTGCTGGTAGGACTGGGCGTACATTTTGTTGACTTCATCCGTGGAGAGCATGCTGAACATGTACTGTTTGCGCTCCACACCGACCGAGTCGCCACTCGTGGTATTGACTGCCTGACACCCGCCGAGCAGCAACGCAGCGCTCAAGGCACAGAAGGCAAATGAAGGACGCATGGTGTATCTCCTTGTGTGTAAAACGGTCAGTCCCGGGGCAGACCTCTGCGCCAGATACCGGCCAACTGGCATCTTGGTCTTTGACAGAGGTGGATGGTTCCCGCAGGTATGTCCAGTTTGTATCAGATGCGCTTCAAGGCGGATATCGGATTTGTCTGATTCATCGGTCTTATCCCTGCCCGCCTAGCTCAATGGCGTCAGACACTCAGGTGCATTGAGCTTCGGATCGTTGACCAGATTGGCCAGTGGTCGCTCTCGCAATGCGGTCTGCGGGGCAGCCAGCAAGGCTTGCAGGGTCGGCAGCGGCGTGTCGGCGGCCAGCCAGTCTTTCTGGCCCTTGGCATCCAGAATCAATGGCCGACGCTGGGTCGCAGCCGCCTGGGTGACCACCGCGACGCTCAGGTACGTATGCCCCTGCACCGGATAGGCTTCCCAGATGGCGGCGAAAAACAGCGCGGCGCCCTCCCCCGGCGTCAGCCAGAACGGACGCTTGCGCACCGTGCCGCGCCATTCGTAAAAGCCGTTGGCGGGGAGCAGACAGCGGCGATGGGTGAAGGCATCGCGAAACATCGGCTGCTCGGCCACGGTTTCGGCGCGGGCATGGGCGGGAGTTTTCGACAGATCGGTGAGCCAGGCCGGGGTCAAACCCCAGCGCGCACGCACCAGTTCGATACCGCCCTCGTTTTCGGCGGCACGCATGATCAACACCCAGTCGGCTGGCGAAATGTTCCATTGCGCCTGCTGATCGGCGGGAAAACCGGGCAAGGCGGCAAAGGCAGGGGTCCAGCGAAACAGGGCGAAGCGTCCACACATGGGGGCTAATCAGACTCTATTGAAGGTGCTCAGCACACCAGTACATCGGGGAAGTCGTCCGGCTCATCGCCAGACAAGGGCGAAGCGCTATTGTACGCAGTGATCAGCTCGCGTGCCCGTTCGACCTGTGCATCGTCGACCTTGAGCGCCAGAAGCCCCAGCCCCGGCAGCTCGCCCATCGCACCGAGCAGGTCGCGACCGGCGAGATGCGCCTTGATGCCTTCGCTGGCGAGCATTGCCAGCAGCAACTCGGCCTCCATGAGGTTCTCGGGCTCGTAGATCTTTTGCATCACTCGTTCTCGCTGCGAACATCCAGGTTCCAGTCTTCGCCGTCGGTCTGCAGGTCGAAAATGATCGGGCGGCAACAGACCGGACAGTCTTCAATGTACTGTTGATCGCCACCGGACAGGTCCAGTACGGCCTCGACAGGCTCGCCGCAATAAGGGCAGTCGTAACTCTGTAATTCCTGCATCAAGGTCTCCGGGATCAGTTATGCGTATAATTGCCCCATTCTTCAGAAGGCTGTTTTAACAAGTACGTCTTCTTTTTACCCTATCCGATTCCAACAAGAGAGCATGATGGGCGAATTTGATGCCATCCGACCGTACAACGATGCAGAAGTCCCCGCCGTCTTGGCACGCCTGCTGAGCGACAAAGCCTTTCTCGCAATTCTGACCCGATTCCGTTTTCCCCGCCTGGCGGGCGCATTCGGCTGGCTGCTGCAGCCGACACTGGCGCGCAAGCTGCGTCGCGAGTTTGCCGGTATCGACTCGGTCGCCACGCTGCAGGACAAAGTCGAATATTACGTCGACCACACCATTGAGCGCGCCACGGACGGAGTCACCTACACCGGCGTCGAGCAGCTCAAGTCCGGTTGTGCCTATCTGTTTCTGGCCAACCACCGCGATATCGTCATGGACCCGGCGTTCGTCAACTATGCCGTGTACCACGCAGGCCTGCCAACTCCGCGCATTGCCATTGGCGACAACCTGCTGCAAAAGCCGTTTGTCAGCGACCTGATGCGCCTGAACAAGAGCTTCATAGTGCACCGCTCGATTATCGGGCGGCGCGAGAAAATGGCGGCTTACCAATTGCTGTCGGCGTATATCAACCACTCGATTACCAAGGATTGCCAGTCCATCTGGATCGCCCAGGCCGAAGGCCGCGCGAAGGATGGTGACGACCGCACCGAGTCGGCAATCCTCAAAATGTTCCACATGAGCCGCAAGGACGAGCCGTTTGGCGACGTGATTCGCTCTCTGAACCTGATCCCGGTTTCGATCAGCTATGAGTACGATCCGTGCGACAGCGCCAAGGCCCGCGAGCTGTACATTCGTGCAACTACCGGCTCATACACCAAGACGCCGGGCGAAGACGACGTGAGCATTGCATTGGGCATCACTGGCTATAAAGGTCGCGTGCATGTGAACTTCGCGCCGCCGATCACCGAGCACTTCGAGGACACCAAGCAACTGGCTATCGAAATGGACCGGCAGATTCTAGGCGGCTATCGTCTGTTCCCGGTGCATTACCTGGCGTACGCGCAATGGAGCGACGCCGACCCGAGCCTCGACGTACCGCCAGCGTCCGCAGTGTTTGCGGCCGACGAACTCGAACGCGCCAAAGATGAATGGGAAGGTCGCCTGGCAGGCGTGCCGACCGAGCATCGCCCTTACCTGATTCAGCAGTACGCGACACCGGTGCGCAACCAGTACCGGGTCAAGGCCGGGCTGGCGCTTTAAGAACTGCGAACGCCTATCGTGCCCATGCTCCGCGTGGGTACGCCGCTCTGAACGCTCTGCGTCCGGTCTTGAGCGCGTCAGCGCGCCGTGACGCAGAGCGTCACCCAAAATGCATTGACTGAAACACCGCCTTCGCAAGCAAGCGAAGCGTCGCCCGGCTCGCTCCCACAGGGCTTGTTCTGATCCAGGCGGTGTTCCAGAAACATCCTGCATGACAATTCGCTGCCACTGTCACCCAAGCGTAACGTGACACCCTCATTGTGTGGCTCCTCGAGAAACGGACTTCCCTCTTTTTGGAGCTTGTCATGCTGCACGCAAAAAATCAGGATCGCCTTTACCTCATCGCCCAGAGCGATGAACAGCAGGAGTTGATCGACGGTCTGGCCTTCAACGTTCAGGACCGCCATTGGCTGGTCTATTGCGCACTGGGCGGGCACGTTCATCATGACCTGCCGGATATGGATCAGGACACCGGTTTCAGTTTTCTGGATTTTTATCAGCAGGCAGCCTGAGCCTGACAACGACCTCACGGCCTATACCGAATAAAGCAAAAAGCCCGGCCCCCTCAACAAGGGCCGGGCTTTTTTTCGCTGCGGGGATTACTGCGCCAGGGTCGAACCGATGGTCGGGTCCTGGAAGACGCGGGTCAGTGCATCACTCAACACGTCACTCACCAGCTTGGTGTTGGTTTCCTGGTTCGGGGCCATGCCGAAACGCTGATCCAGCGATGCGGCGTAACGGCCACTGTAGCTGCGACCGTTATTGCGTACGTCAGCGCGGAACGTCGAGCTGATGGTGGCTTCAGTCACGTACAGACCTTCTTTGGGCGACTGGTACTTCAAGTCTGCCAGGGTCACGGTCAACTGCGGAGCGTTGCCACCCTGAGTCGGCGTAAAGCCCAACAGGCGTACTGCCGCCTCGGCCTGAGCCTGAAGCTTGGGAACGATATCCGCACCGTTGACGCTGATGGCACTGGTTTCCGGGTACATGCCGCCACGCGTGCCCAGCGTCGGACCAGGGCGGCCGTCGACTACGCGCACCACCACAGGCTGACCACGCCCTACGGCCGCAAGCTGCGCGTTGAGCTTGGGAGTGGGGCTGAGTTGTTGCGGACTGTGGGCACAGCCCACCAGGGTCAAACTGCTTACAGCAAGCAAACCGAACAAAATGCGACGCAGCATGCTCATTTCTCCATGGGCCAGACACTGAATGTGCCGCAGTATAGCGGCCAGCAACAGCCGCTAACCAGAGGGCGCTGACCGTTAAGCCTCGGACATTCGGCACGTCTCGGGGTTCAGGCAGCAGCTTAGGCAATGATTCGTGCAGCGCAATGTAATCAGGGCGTCACATCCAGTTGGCAGACTCGCCCTCATCGCACAGACGCTCATCCACGTCACAGGAGCTGCGCCATGAATCTGTTCCGGTCTCTGTTCACCGCACGCCACCAGCATCGCTATTACGCACGCATTGATCAGGCAGGCATTTGCTGCGCGTTCAAGCATTGTGCGCAACGCCCGTCTGGCGTCGAGTGGGTGGAAGTGACCGAGCAACGACTTGCCTGGCTGAACCAGCCACTGCCCGCCAGCGCCCGGGTGACACAGCACAGCGCACGTTCAACGCGCGGCCAGTTGCTCACCGCCTGACCCGATAGAGAATAAAAGTCATTTAAAGCGATCAATTCCTGCCATTTCATCGCTATAATCTCCCCCCGATTATAAGGACGTCTCCTGATCGGGCCTCGCAGCATTGCTAATCACCGTATTAGCGCCTTCGTACTGCCCACAGAGAGCCGCCCACACAGGTCATGTGCGCACGAGTGTGCTCGATGAAAGGTGAAGAATGCTCGAATCGTATCGAACCTTTCTCGCCCGCCAGCGCCTCACTCTTGGTGCCCCTGACCTGCCAGCGCTGTCATCGCAGCCATTTTGAGGTTTGGTTCACGTTCCCAAAAGGACGTGAAAAACGGGTTTCACTACTTCACAAGAGTGTGGCGAGCAAATGAATAGGTACGCGTTTGTAAATGCACCATCAGCCTCTGAACCGGCTCTCTTGAACAGGACTGACCGCGACTGCGCCTCCATCACCGGAGCCTGACGCCATCGACAGGAGCCCATCGGGCGATGGGTTCCCTGACGATGGTCGAATGGCCTTGCGGGCCTGGAAATGCGTTCATGAAACATTGATGAACCATGACCGGGCCTGACCGGGACCTGCGCTTTAAATGCGGAAAATTGCGAAGAATCGGTCAGGCGATCCTGGCCAGGAAAGCGAGGGCACCCTTTTGATCCAGACCCCGAACACCTGGCAACCAGCCTCAGGATCGTATGCCGTCAATTTGGTGCTGCAGATTTTGGAGACGCGTTAATGGCGCATAACGAAGCAGTCGACGTAGTACTGGTCGGAGCGGGCATCATGAGTGCCACTCTGGCGGTATTGCTCAAGGAGCTCGACCCCGGCCTCAAGCTGGAAGTCGTTGAGCTGATGGACTCCGGTGCTGCGGAGAGTTCCAACCCGTGGAACAACGCCGGCACCGGCCACGCTGGTCTGTGCGAGCTGAACTACACGCCGCCTGCGGCTGATGGCTCTATCGACATCAAGAAAGCGGTGCACATCAACACCCAGTTCGAAGTCTCGAAACAGTTCTGGGCTTACCTGGCGCGCAAAGGCACCTTCGGTTCAGCCCGTTCATTCATCAATCCGGTCCCGCACCTGAGCTTTGTGCAAGGCGAAAACGGCATCTCGTTCCTCAAGACCCGTTTTGAAGCCATGAGCAAGCATCACGCCTTCTCGTCGATGGAATACACCGAAGACAAGGCAAAGCTGGCCGAGTGGATGCCGCTGATGATGCCTGGGCGGCCGGCTGATGAAAGAATTGCCGCAACACGCATGATGAACGGCACTGACGTCAACTTTGGCGCACTGACCAATCAACTGCTCAGCCATCTGTCCAGCGCTCCGGGCACGCAGATCAAGTACCGCAGCCGGGTCACCAACCTGACCCGCAACGGCGCAGGCTGGACCGTGAGCGTCAAGGACGTGAATGGCGGCGGCACACGCGAGATAGATGCCAAATTCGTATTCCTCGGTGCAGGTGGCGCAGCATTGCCGCTGCTGCAACTGTCAGGCATCGAAGAGAGCAAGGGTTTTGGTGGCTTCCCGGTCAGCGGCCAATGGCTGCGTTGCGACAACCCGGAAGTGGTCAAACACCATCAGGCCAAGGTTTACAGCCAGGCAGCCGTGGGTTCGCCGCCCATGTCGGTGCCACACCTGGACACCCGCGTGGTCGATGGCAAGAAGTCCCTGCTGTTCGGACCGTATGCCGGCTTCACCACCAAGTTCCTCAAGCACGGTTCGTTTCTCGACCTGCCACTATCGGTACGCGTCGCCAACATCAAACCGATGCTGGCAGTGGCCCGCGACAACATGGACCTGACCAAGTACCTGGTCAGCGAAGTGATGCAATCGATGGAGCAACGCCTGGAGTCGCTGCGCCGCTTCTATCCGGAAGCGAAAGCCGAAGACTGGCGTCTCGAAATCGCCGGTCAGCGCGTGCAGATCATCAAGAAAGACGCGAAAAAAGGCGGCGTGCTGCAATTCGGCACCGAGCTGGTGTCCGCGAAGGACGGCTCGCTGGCCGCCTTGCTGGGTGCTTCGCCGGGGGCTTCTGTCACCGTGTCGATCATGCTGGAACTGCTGGAACGCTGCTTCCCGGAGAAAACCCGCACCGAGTGGGCTGCCAAACTCGACGAGATTTTCCCGGCTCGGGAAAAGATCCTCGAAACCGATGCGCAGTTGTATAACCGCGTCCGCGCCCAGAATGACGAGGCGCTGGAGCTGGTCGAGAAAAGCAGTCAGGAGCAGAGTTTCGCCTGAGCTGATTGCGTTGCCATGAAAGCCCTGTGCATCTGAAACGCTGTATAAACAAAAAGCCCCGTGGCTCTACCGAGTCACGGGGCTTTTTGTTGCGAACGTCAGTCAGAGGCTTTTGGACAATACAGCGATGTGCTCCGGACCAATGCCGCAGCAGCCGCCGATGTGCGTGGCACCGCGCGTTACCCAGTCTGCCGCCCACTGCTGATAACCCTGCGGGTCAAGGTCTTCTCGCAGCTCATCCAGACCGTCGTTGGCCTTGGCGTCCTTGGGTTGCGGCGGGAAAGCGTTGGCGTAGGCACCAATGGCAATGTCGACGTTCAGGGCTTTGAACACCTCACGCGCCGCATCGATTGCACCACCAATCACCTCTGGCTGGCTGCAGTTGAACAGCAGCGTCGCAACGCCCATCCCGGCAGCAGCCTTTGCCGCATCGGCAACGGGCTCGCCTGAACGCAAACGCGGCACCTCATCGGTGTCTTCATCCTGAAGAGTAAACGACAACCAGAACGGTTTGCCGTCATTGGGCAACCCGGCGCGGATGGTTTGCGCTTCAAGAATGCAGCTTTGCGTCTCGGCCAGCCACAGATCGACGTACGGCGACAAACCGGCAACCAGTGGTTTCAGAACATCGGCGGCCAGTTCCGGCTTGTACAGGTCAGGGCGATAGGAGCCGAACAGCGGCGGAATGGAACCTGCCACCTTTGCACGACCGCCAGAAGCGTCGGCCGACTCACGCGCCAGTCGCCCGGCCAGCGCTGCCAATGCCTGACCTTCGCGGGCAAAGCGCTCTTCGCCAATATGAAACGGCACGACGGCATAGCTGTTACTGGTGATGACCTGAGCGCCGCTTTCGATGTAAGCGGCGTGTACCGCACTGACGGCCTCAGGTGCTTCGCTCAATGCCAGAGCCGACCATTCAGGCTGGCGAAACGGGGCACCGCGGCGCTGCAGTTCACGGCCCATGCCGCCATCAAGAATTACAGTTGTGCCTTGCGTCATATGTGATCTGCTTATATGTATATGAAAAAAACTCATTATGAGTCAGTCTTGTATAACGTATTTAATACGGCCCTTTAATCAAACTACAAACACTTTTTCAGGGGATTTCTGTGAACTATCGCGCTCTGCTGGGCATTGGCCTGGTCACTCTGGCTGCCTCCACTCAAGCCCTGGCCGGTGCCACGCTGGATCGCGTGCAGAAAAACAAAGAGCTGGTCAACGTCCTCATGGAAAGTTACCCGCCCTTCTCTTTCCTGAATGACAAGAACGAACTCGACGGTTTCGACGTGGATGTCGCCAAGGCCGTGGCGCAAAAGCTGGGCGTCAAGTTGCGCCTCGAAACGCCCTCCTGGGATGTCATCGCCGCAGGCCACTGGAGCGGCCGTTACGACATCTGCGTGTGCTCGATGACCCCGAGCAAGGCACGCGCTGAAGTCTTCAACTTCCCGGTCGAGTATTACGCATCGCCTGCGGTGATTGTGGTCAATGCCTCGGATGATCGCATTCATTCGGCCAAGGACCTGAGCGGCAAGAAAGTCGGCCTGACCAGCGCCTCGAGCTACGAAAGCTACCTGAACAAGAATCTGGTCATCGATGGTGCGGAAGACAAGCCACTGCAGTACCCGTTCGACGATGTGCAGATTGCCCCGTACGACAACGACAATGTGGCGTTTCAAGACCTGGGGCTGGGCGCTGGCAAGCGGCTGGACGCCATATTGACCAATCTGGTGACGGCAAAACCGCGTCTGGACCAGGACAAGCGCTTCAAGCTGGCGGGCGAAACGCTGTACGAAGAACCCAACTCCGTGGCCATCGAAAAGGACGACCCGGAATGGGACGCCAAGGTTCGCGAAGTGTTCGCCGAACTCAAGAAAGACGGCACGCTGAGCAAGCTGTCGCAAAAGTGGATCGGTGCTGATATCAGCAAATGACTTCCTTCCAGCCCCAACGCCCACCCGAGCAGGCTGATCAAGGCCTGCTCAAGCGAGTTTTCGGTTTCCGTACGCGGCTGTACCTGACCTGGCTGGTCATGTTTGTGCTGTTCGCCGGCTTCTTTCTGAGTTTCGATCTGAAGCTTGCGATCATCCTCGACAAACTGCCCAACCTGATCGGCCTGCACCTGGCTCCCAACGGCTTTCTTCAGGGCGCTGCACTGACGCTGTTTGTTTCGCTGTGTTCGATTGTGGTTTCAGTGCTGCTGGGTTTTGTCACCGCACTGGCGAGGCTGTCCAGCAGTGCAGTGGCGTTCGGCATCGCCAGCTTTTATGCGTCGTTCTTTCGCGGCACGCCGCTGCTGATCCAGATTCTGCTGATCTATCTCGGCTTGCCGCAACTGGGCATCGTGCCCGGCGCAATCGCGGCGGGGGTTATTGCGCTGTCGCTCAACTACGGGGCTTACCTGAGCGAGATTTTTCGCGCGGGAATCATCGGCGTCGCAGCCGGACAGCGAGAAGCCGCACTGGCCCTGGCGTTGCGCCCTGCGCAGATATTCTGGCGCGTCACCCTGCCCCAGGCCATGCGCACGATCATTCCGCCGACCACCAACCAGTTCATCTCCATGCTCAAGGATTCGTCACTGATTTCAGTGATGGGCGTCTGGGAGGTGATGTTTCTGGCTCAATCGTATGGCCGCTCCAGCTATCGATACATCGAAATGCTGACCACTGCAGCGGTGCTGTACTGGATCATGTCGATCGGCCTGGAGCTGTTGCAGTCCAGGCTGGAACGGCATTACGGCAAGGCGTATCAGGCGCGCAAATGACTGCAGTTCTCACGCTCCGCGCCTAGCCCTGGCAACAAGAAGCATTGCCACGAGAGGTGTTCTCCCGCGCGCCTCTCGTTCCTCACGCTCCGCGTGGGAATGCAGTTCCGGACGCTCTGCGTCCAGCCCTGGCAATGCGGTGCATCGGCAAGATAATTACGTACGGGCTTTTTCGATCAGTTCGATGTATTCATCGGCATTACGCTGATCCTTGATCAGGGCAATGAAGTCGTTGTCGTGCTCGTCCTTGCCGTCGAAGTCGTGGCCCGCTTCCCTGAAAAACACCAGAAAGCGTTCAAAATCGTTGATGCGCAGCCCACGGTAGGCCTTGATCAGTTTGTGCAGCGACGGCGAGGTAGCATCATACGGCTCGAAGTCGAGGAACAGTTTGATCTGCTCATCGCCGATCTCATCGCCAATCAACTGCTTCTTATCTTTACGCATTACAGGCTCCAGCAGGTCGCAGACACTTTCACGGGCGGGCAGTTTACCCCTCGGCAAGCACAGCGCTCAACGCGCACGTGCAGAGGTGGTATGCAAATCGGCCCAGATATGCCCGTTGGCGTAACTGAGGAACTGGCAATAAACCTTCTCGTTGCGCAGCAAGTCGACCAGTACGCGGTACTGGGCCAGTGGGTAATAAAGCGTCAGGGTGCTAGTTGGCTCGTCGTAGGTCGGCTTTTTCAGGCTTTTGCTATCGCCACCATCAAAGTGCACAAGCACCTGTGAAATGGACGCGCCCTTGTTCAACGACTTGCCTTTGAGGCGCAGCGACAGCGGGGAAGTGACCGGAATCGGCTGCTGGCTGGATTGCCGCTGGTTACCGGCAACGATGGTGTATTCGGTGACACGCATCAACTGTTGCTGCTCGGGCGCACCCTCACGCAGGCTCAGGTCATCAGGCGGCAGATATTGCTCGTGCATCGGGCTGGCCGATACCGGCGCAGCAACTGTCAGACCAGACAACAGCACCAACGCCACAGCGCCGGGAATCATTAGCTTCATTGAGGGTTTCCATATAATCGCGAATCGACGACCGCCCCTGTTCGCAGAAGCGGTCGTCAGAATGCCTTACATCCCTTTGACCGCATAGATACCGGCAGCGTTACGCCAGTAGCCTTTGTAGTCCATACCGAAACCGAAGATGTAGCGGTCGATGCACGGCAGGCCGACGTAGTCGGCTTTCAGGTCCGGGCGGGCCTTGCGGTCGTGGTCTTTATCGATCAGCACGGCAGTGTGCACAGCGCGGGCACCGGCGTGTTTGCAGAAGTCGATGATGGCGCCCAGGGTGTGACCTTCATCGAGGATGTCGTCGATGATCAGCACGTCACGGTCGATGAACGAGACTTCGGGTTTGGCTTTCCAGAACAGATCGCCGCCAGTGGTTTCGTTGCGATAGCGTGTTGCGTGCAGGTAGGACGCTTCCAGCGGGAAATTCAGATGAGTCAGCAGCTTGCCAGAGAAAATCAGGCCGCCATTCATCACGCAGAACACCACCGGGTTGCGTTCGGCCAGTTCGGCATTGATCTGCGCGCCGACGCGGGCAATGGCAGCATCCACTTCGGCCTCGGTGTACAGGCAGTCGGCTTCGCGCATGATTTGACGGATATGCTCGAGATCAGCGGACATGACGCTCTCCAGGTAAGGCAGTTTGAGAAAAGCGGGCAAAGGTACGCATCCGTTCAAGCCAGAGCAAGTGATTCTGGACTAACGTTGCGTGTGTCTTGCAAAAGCCGCGAACGTCGAAGCTTCGTAACGATACTGCACGTGCTTTAAGACAGTAACAGCTGAATAGATTAACCTAGACCGATTTTTGCCCCGCTGGAGCCTTTCCCCATGCCCATTCGTGAGATCCGTCACCCGCTGATCCGCCACAAGCTCGGCCTTATGCGCCGCGCCGACATCAGCACCAAGAACTTCCGTGAGCTGGCTCAGGAAGTCGGCGCGCTGCTGACCTATGAAGCCACGGCTGACCTGACCCTGGAAAACTACGACATTCAGGGCTGGGCCGGTACGGTTTCAGTCGAGAAAATCGCGGGCAAGAAAATCACTGTCGTGCCGATCCTGCGCGCCGGTATCGGCATGCTCGACGGCGTCCTCAGCCTGATTCCGGGTGCCAAGGTCAGCGCGGTCGGCGTGGCCCGCAACGAAGAAACCCTGCAGGCACACACTTACCTAGAAAAACTGGTCCCGGAAATCGACGAGCGCCTGGCAATGATCATCGACCCGATGCTGGCCACCGGCAGCTCGATGGTCGCCACCATTGACCTGCTGAAGAAGGCTGGCTGCAAGGAAATCCGCGCGATGGTTCTGGTCGCGGCACCTGAAGGCATCGCGGCCGTAGAGAAGGCACACCCGGACGTGATGATCTACACCGCCTCCATCGACGAGCGTCTGAACGAACACGGTTACATCATTCCGGGCCTGGGCGATGCCGGTGACAAGATTTTCGGCACCAAACAGAAGGACGCGTAACCCGATGACGCAGCAGGAGTTCAACGATCCACTGTGGCGCACGATTCTTTCCGGCGCGCAAATGCTGTTCGTGGCCTTTGGCGCACTGGTATTGATGCCGCTGATCACCGGGCTCGATCCAAACGTGGCGCTGTTTACGGCAGGCCTTGGCACATTGCTGTTCCAGATTGTCACCGGGCGTCAGGTGCCGGTGTTTCTGGCCTCGAGCTTTGCGTTCATCACCCCGATCATCCTCGCCAAGGGCCAGTTCGGTCTGGCCGCGACCATGGGTGGCGTGATGGCGGCAGGCTTCGTCTACACCTTTCTCGGTCTGGCGGTGAAGATCAAGGGCACAGGTTTCATCGACCGGCTGCTGCCTCCGGTGGTGATAGGGCCGGTGATTATTTCCATCGGTCTGGCCATGGCCCCGATTGCGGCCAATATGGCGATGGGCAAGACCGGCGACGGCGTAGTGCTGATTCCTTATCAGACCGCCATGCTGATTTCGATGCCCGCGTTGCTCACGACTCTGATCGTGGCGGTGTTCGGCAAAGGGATTTTCCGTCTGGTGCCAATTATCTCAGGTGTGCTGGTGGGCTTTGCGCTGTCGTTCTACTTTGGCGTGGTCGACACGAAAAAGATTGCTGACGCGGCCTGGCTGGCACTGCCGCACTTCACCGCACCGGAATTCAACTGGCAGGCGATTCTGTTCATCGTCCCGGTTGCTCTGGCCCCGGCCATCGAGCACATCGGCGGCGTGATCGCAGTCGGCAGTGTGACCGGGCGCGACTACCTGAAAAAGCCGGGCCTGCATCGCACGCTGTTCGGTGATGGCATCGCCACGACGGCCGCAGGCCTGTTTGGCGGCCCGCCCAACACCACTTACGCCGAGGTGACCGGCGCAGTGATGCTGACCAAGAACTACAACCCGCAGATCATGATCTGGGCGTCGTTCTTTGCCATCACCCTGGCGTTCATCGGCAAGTTCGGTGCGTTGCTGCAGAGTATTCCGGTGCCGGTAATGGGCGGGATTCTGTGCCTGCTATTCGGTTCGATTGCAGCGGTGGGGATGAACACGCTGATCCGCCACAAGATCGACCTGGCCGAAGCCCGCAACCTGGTCATCGTCTCGGTGACGCTGGTATTCGGAATCGGCGGCGTACTGATCGGCACCGGCAACGGCCCGAACGACTTTGGCCTGAAGGGCATCGCCCTGTGCGCCATCACCGCGATCATCCTCAACCTGGTCCTGCCGGGGCATGACAGCTGGAAGCGCAACAAGCCGGATGATCAGTTGCTGTAATGGCTGGAGCGTGAGGCACGATAGTTTGACTATCTTGCGACGCTCCGCGTCGGCATGCCGTTCTGGACGCTTCGCGTCCGATTTTGAAGCTGTGGCGCTGCACAGATCTGTGACGCAGAGCGTCACCCAAGGCATTCCCACGCTGGAGCGTGAGGAACGATAGTTCTGCGACTATTGCGTGCGGCGCATCACAGCATCAACGGCGCTCGCTCGCAAAGCCTGTTCAGCTCTTTCGCCCAGTTGGGGTCGTCGTTCAGGCACGGTACCAGCACCAGTTCCTCTCCCCCCGCTTCCTTGAACTGCTCGGCACCACGGTCGCCGATCTCTTCCAGGGTCTCGATGCAGTCAGCCACGAATGCCGGGCACATGACCAGCAGCCTTTTCACGCCCTGCGCAGCCAGTTCATCGAGACGCGCCTCGGTGTAGGGTTCGATCCACTTGGCACGCCCCAGACGTGACTGAAACGACACAGACCATTTGCCGTCAGGAATGCCCATGCGCTTGGCGAACGCCGCCGCCGATTGTATGCACTGGGCGCGGTAGCAGGTGGCAAGCACTTCGGCCGGCGCGGTCATGCAGCAATCGTCCTTGAGGCAGTGTTTGCCGGTCGGGTCGAGCTTGTGCAAATGCCGCTCGGGCAAACCATGGAAACTCAGCAGCAAGTGGTCGTAAGGTTGTTCCAGATGCGGCCGCACGCTTTCCACCAGCGCACTCAGGTATTCGGGCTGATCGTAGAACGGCTGCAAAACCGAGAACTGCATCTTCAACGATTTGGCGCGCACCACGCGCTTGGCCTCTTCGATCACCGTCGTCACGGTACTGTCGGCAAACTGTGGATAGAGCGGCCCCAAGGTGACTTTCTTGAAGCCCTGCTCTGAAAGGCGCGTCAGCATCGTTTCGATAGACGGCTCGCCATAGCGCATCGCCAGCTCGACCGGCCCGTGCGACCACTCTTTTTTCATCGCCTGCTGCAGGCGCTTGCTCAGCACCACCAGCGGCGAACCTTCATCCCACCAGATGGACGCATAGGCATGCGCGGACTGCTCTGGCCGCTTGATCAGAATCAGCGAGACCAGCAGCCTGCGGACGGGCCACGGCAGGTCGATCACATAGGGGTCCATCAGGAACTGGTTCAGATAGCTGCGCACGTCTGCCACTTGAGTAGAAGCAGGCGAACCCAGATTGACCAGCAACAAAGCGTGATCGGTCATGCAACATCCTATTTCAAAGCGTTCAGTGGCGACCCAGCAAATCCTGCAGGGCAGTGTCGAGTTCGGTGTACTTAAATGTGAAACCGGCTTCCTGCAAACGCTCCGGCCGGGCACGCTGGCCACCGAGCAGCAGTACCGAAAGCTCACCCAGCAATACTTTCAGGGCCAGCGCAGGCATGGGCATGAATGCCGGTCTATGCAGAATGCCTGCCAATACCTTGGCAAACTGACGATTGCGCACCGGTGATGGCGCACAAACATTATAAGGACCCTTTGCTTCATTCGTATTCAACAGAAAATCAATCGCCGCAATTTGATCGTCAATGTGAACCCAGGGCATCCATTGCCTGCCATTACCGATAGGCCCGCCCATGCCGAACTTGAAGGGCGGCAACAAGCGCTGCAGGAACCCGGCGCGGTCCGACAGCACCAGTCCGGTACGGATCAGCACCACACGTACACCCAGCGACTCGGCACGTTGCGCGGTTTCTTCCCATGCGTTGCACAACTGACTGGCAAAATCTTCTTTGGCAGGCAGTGAAGTTTCATCGATTTCACGCTCGCCGCTGTCGCCGTACCAGCCGACCGCAGAACCGGAAATCATCAGCGCAGGCTTTTGCGAGCGGGTACCCAGCCAGGTCAGCAGTTGTTCGGTCAGCCCGATGCGGCTTTCCCACAGCAGCAGGCGACGCTTGCGGGTCCAGGGGCGATCCGCAATAGGCGCGCCCGCCAGATTGACGATTGCATCCACCGGCTGCGCACCCAATTCATCAAGGCTGGCAATGCCACGCACCGACGCGCCGCACAGGTTGGCGACATCGGCGGGTTTTCGGCTCCATACCGTCAGTTCATGGCCCTGAGCAGACCAGAAACGGCAGAGCGCTCGTCCTATCAAACCAGTACCACCGGTCAGCAATATGTGCATGGCAGATAACCTCGCGTGGCGTACGTGACAATTGAGTAGTCTTATTTTTACCAGTGGCGATCTCCGTGACGCTTGTCCGGAAAACGAAACTGTCAGTTGAACCATAGGCCACAGCTTAATGGAGCGCAGCCATGAGGCCCTTGCCTTTATGGCTGCCACGTTCGACCCTGAAAGCAGCAATGTGACTCAACAGGCAAACTCCGAAACCACTGCAAGTTATACCAAAGAAGAAGATTGTACAGGTTTTAACTACGGCGTAGTCTGTACAGACAAGGTAACGAGGCCCCTATGACTGTCCCTATCGCAATCATCGGTACCGGTATCGCCGGACTTTCAGCAGCCCAGGCGCTTACATCCGCCGGGCATCAGGTGCACCTTTTCGACAAAAGCCGCGGCAGCGGCGGTCGAATGTCCAGCAAGCGCAGCGACGCAGGTTCGCTGGACATGGGCGCACAATATTTCACTGCTCGTGACCGACGTTTCGCCACCGCCGTGAAGCAATGGCAGGCCCAAGGGCACGTCGCCGAGTGGACGCCCTTGCTCTACAACTTTCACGGCGGCAGGCTCAGCCCATCGCCGGACGAGCAAGTGCGCTGGGTCGGCACGCCTGGCATGAGCGCCATTACCCGGGCGATGCGCGGCGATCTGCCGGTTTCGTTCTCGTGCCGCATCACTGAAGTGTTCCGCGGGGAGCAGCACTGGAACCTGCTGGATGCCGAAGGCGAGAACCATGGCCCTTTCAGTCACGTGATCATCGCCACCCCGGCCCCTCAGGCCACTGCCCTGCTGGCCGCCGCACCGACGCTGGCAAGTGTGGCGGCAGGCGTCAAGATGGATCCGACCTGGGCAGTTGCCCTGGCCTTTGAAACCCCATTGCAAACTCCCATGCAGGGTTGCTTCGTACAGGACAGCCCAATTGACTGGCTGGCCCGCAACCGCAGCAAACCCGAACGCGACGACACGCTTGATAGCTGGGTCCTGCACGCTACCAGCCAGTGGAGCCGACAGAACCTGGACGCCTCCAGAGAACAGGTGATCGAACACTTGCACGGCGCGTTTGCGGAATTGATCGACTGCGCCATGCCCGCGCCGGCTTTCAGCCTTGCGCATCGCTGGCTGTATGCACGACCTGCCACCTCTCATGAATGGGGCGCGCTATCGGATGCCGACCTGGGCATTTATGTCTGTGGCGACTGGTGCCTGTCAGGGCGCGTCGAAGGCGCCTGGCTGAGTGGCCAGGAAGCAGCGCGCCGACTGCTGGAACACCTGCAATGAATCAGATCAACCCCCGCAAACTGCTGCTGTCGAAATGGACAGCAGCCACCCCGCTCAACCGGGAAAAACACTTTCTGGTGACAGAGCTGTTCAAGGACGAAGAAGGCACCGTGCTGGAAATCGAGCTGCAGGCCGTGCTGACCCAGCGCAGCGAGCGCCTGCCGTGGCAGGTGCTGCAGCAGGCGGATACGTGGCGGATGGGCTGGAAGTAGCTGGCTTGCCCGGATTCAGATGATTATCGTGCCGATGCTCCGCGCCAGCATGCAGTTCGCGGCGCTCTGCGTCACGGAATGCGTGCGAACGCAGCTTTGGCTCTGGCCATTTCGGAGCAGTCTTCAAAACCCTCTACAAAGAATTTGACTTGTACACCTATCCCCCTATGATGAAGACAAGTTGTACAGCGCTAACTATCTGTACAAGTCTTCTGTAGAGGTGACCGATGCCAATGTCCGCAATCGAAAAACCCAAGCTAGGCATCAGTGCCTGCCTGATGGGTGCCGAGGTTCGCTTCAATGGCGGCCACAAGGAATCTCATCTGTGTACGCAGGCGCTGAGCAAGTATTTCGATTTCGTCCAGGCGTGCCCCGAAGTCGCTATCGGCATGGGTATCCCCCGCGAGCCGATCAGGCTGGTAGGCGACGCAGAAAATCCAAAGGCGCTCGGCACAGTCAATCGTGACCTGGACGTTACCGAGGCATTGGCGGATTACGGCATACAGATGGCCGATGAGCTGGGTGATATCTGTGGTTACATTTTCATGCAGAAATCCCCGTCCTGCGGCCTGGAGCGAGTCAAGGTCTACCGCGAAAACGGTGCCCCGGTAGACGGCGGCGGTCGTGGTATCTACGCGCAGGCCTTTTGCGAGCGCCACCCCAACCTTCCGGTCGAGGAAGACGGGCGTCTGAATGATGCCGTGCTGCGGGAAAATTTCGTGACCCGCGTGTTTGCCTATGCCGCTTGGCAACAATTATTGAAAGACGGCGTCACCCGACGCGCGCTGACCGAATTTCACTCGCGTTACAAATACCAACTGATGGCCAACGACCCGGTGCAATACAAGGCACTGGGCAAAATGCTTGGCAGCATGGGCCGTACCGACCCGAACGAAATCGCGCCGCTGTATTTCAGCCAACTGATGGCTGCCTTGAAAAAGTGCGCCACGCGCAGTACTCACACCAACGTTCTGCAGCACCTGTGTGGTTATTTGAAACAAACCATTACCAGTGAGGACAAGCAGGAAATCCAGCAGGTCATCGCCCAGTATCACCAGGGCATCATCCCCTTGATCGTGCCGCTGACCCTGCTCAAGCATCATTTTCGCCAACATCCGGATCCGTATGTAGCGCTGCAGGTGTACATGCAGCCCCACCCGGAAAACCTCAGCCTGCGCAATGCGATTTGACTCATGAATGAAACAGACACAGAGGTGCCGGGCGACTGGCTGCCTATCCGCGAGGTCGCACGGCAGACAGGCGTCAACGCCGTTACCTTGCGCGCCTGGGAACGCCGTTACGGACTGATCGTCCCGCACCGCACCGCCAAAGGCCACCGGCTTTATTCGGACGAGCATGTGCAGCGCGTCATGAAGATTCTGACCTGGCTCAACCGTGGCGTTTCCGTGAGCCAGGTCAAAGGCCTGATCGATGACAACCGCCAGGACGCCCTGCCGCCGACCAACGACTGGGACGCCTTGCGTCAGACACTGCTGGTGGCGATCGGCGAACTGGCTGAACGCCGGGTCGATGACGTGTTCAATCAGGCCATGTCGCTGTACCCGCCGCGCACGTTGTGTGAACAGCTGCTGCTGCCGCTGCTGGCCGAACTGGAGCAGCGCTGGCAAGGCAAGTTCGGCGCACAACTGGAGCGCACGTTTTTCTACTCCTGGCTGCGCAGCAAGTTTGGCGCACGGATCTACCACAACAACCGCCAGCTCAATGGCAGCCCGCTGCTGCTGGTCAATCAGTCCGATCTGCCGCTCGAACCACACCTGTGGCTTGCGGCCTGGCTGGTGAGCAGTGCCGACTGCCCGGTCGAGGTGTTCGACTGGCCCTTGCCGGTCGGTGAGCTGGCGCTGGCCGCGGAATACCTTAAGCCACGTGGCATATTGCTGTACTCCAGCAAAGCCCTGAATGTGGCCCAACTGCCCCGTTTACTGGCCAATATCACCTGCCCTGTGGTGCTGAGCGGACCAACGGTGCAGATCCATAACGCCGAGCTGCTCGTACAGGCTAGCGAGATAGCTGGACTGACCCTTGCCCACGACGCACTCAGCGCGCAGATCGAGCTGGGCAAGCTCGGACTTATCTAAGGACTTCTCATGCAACTGATCTGGCTGCGTAGCGACCTGCGCGTTCAAGATAACACTGCCCTGACCGCTGCCATGGAGCGCGGTCCGACGCTGGCGGTTTACCTGCTCAGCCCGGCACAGTGGCGCAGCCACGACGACGCTGACTGCAAGGTGGATTTCTGGCTGCGCAATCTGGTCGAGCTGGAAAAGGCGCTGGGCGCGCTGAACGTACCGCTGTTGATTCGCGAAGCCGATACCTGGGATCAGGCACCTGAAGTGCTGTCGACACTGTGCACACAGTTCAAGGTCGAAGGCCTGCACCTCAATCAGGAATACGGTATCAACGAAACACGCCGTGATCAGGCGGTGCAAAAGGCGATGGAAAAAGCCGGTGTGCAGGTCACCAGCTACCTTGATCAGCTGTTGTTCAAGCCGGGTAGCATACTGACCAAGACCGGCAATTATTTTCAGGTGTTCACCCAGTTCAAGAAAGTCTGCTACAACCGGATGCACCAGGCCATGCCGCAGCCGGTGCGCACACCCAAGGCGCAGCAATCACTGTCGATCAAAAGCGATTCGATCCCTGATCAGGTCAAGGGCTTTGCCACGCCCTCGAAGGCATTACGTGACCTTTGGCCGGCAGGCGAGGCCGAAGCCAGACGGCGCATGGCGACCTTCGCCGACGCGCAAATCAGTTATTACAAGACCGAACGCGACTTTCCCGCCAAACCCGGCACCAGCCAGCTGTCAGCGTACCTGGCGGCAGGGGTGATTTCGCCGCGCCAGTGCCTGCATGCGGCGCTGGGCAGCAACCAGGGGGAATTCGAAACCGGCGACGTTGGCACTGTGACCTGGATCAACGAGCTATTATGGCGAGAGTTTTATAAACACACGCTGGTCGGCTACCCTCGTGTATCACGTCATCGTGCCTTCCGCCCGGAAACCGAGGCGTTGAAGTGGCGCGATGCCCCCGAAGAACTGCTGGCGTGGCAAGAGGCGCGTACCGGACTGCCGATTATTGACGCAGCAATGCGCCAGTTGCTGGAAACCGGATGGATGCACAATCGGCTAAGGATGGTCGTTGCGATGTTCCTGACTAAGAACCTGTTGATCGACTGGCGCGAGGGCGAGCGCTTTTTCATGCGCCACCTGATCGACGGTGACTTGGCTGCCAACAACGGCGGCTGGCAGTGGAGCTCGTCCACAGGCACCGATTCGGCACCCTACTTCCGTATTTTCAATCCGCTGTCGCAGTCGGAACGCTTCGACCCCGAAGGTGTGTTCATCAAGCACTGGCTGCCAGAGCTGGCCGATTTGAACAAAAAGCAGATTCATGACCCCGCGTCCATCGGCGGCCTGTTTGGCGCTGCCGACTACCCGAAACCCATCGTCGACCTGAGCAAAAGCCGCGCCCGCGCCCTGGCAGCGTTCAAAGCGCTCCCGGCTCGACAGCCGGCCGCAGGAGCCGAACATGGCTAATTTCCTGCATCGCTTCGCCGAAGGTTTTGCCGCGCTGAACAAGGACAACCTTGATCAGGTCGCCGAGCTTTATAGCGACGACGTGTCGTTCAGCGACCCGATGCACGATATCCACGGCCTTGCCGCCATGCGCCGCTATTTCGGCGAGCTGTACGCCAACGTCCAGGACCTGCGCTTCGACTTCCACGCCTTCGACGAGGTTCGCCCCGGCGAGGGCTATCTGGTCTGGACCATGAGTTATTCGCATCCGCGTCTAGCCGCCGGCCGGACAATTCAGGTAGAAGGCTGTTCGCACCTGAAGTGGCACGACAAGGTTTATCGACACCGGGATTACTTCGATGCCGGTGCATTGCTCTACGAACATCTGCCCATCATGGGTCGAGTCATCCATTGGCTGAAGAAGAGGTTGGGATGAGCACTCCTGTTGCACGACGCATCTGGTTGACCGGAGCAAGCAGCGGCATTGGTCTGGCGCTGGCCAAAGAACTGCTCAACGCCGGACATCGGCTGGCGTTGACCGCCCGAACGCTTGAACCGCTGCAGAACCTGGCGACTGTTTACCCGACGCAGGTGCTGCTGGTGACAGGCGACATCACCGAGCCTGCGCAGGTCAAGGCCATGGCCGACCTGATCGCGCAGCAATGGGGAGCGTTGGACACCGCTATCTTCAACGCGGGTACCTGTGAATACATCGACGTGCGGCAGTTCGAAGCGGCAATGGTCGAGCGCGTGGTGCGCACCAACCTGCTGGCCAGCAGTTATTGCATCGAGCAAGCACTGCCGCTGTTACGCAAGGGGCATCAGCCGCACCTGGTCGGCGTGGCCAGTGCGGTGACCTACCTGGCGCTACCTCGCGCAGAAGCCTATGGCGCGTCGAAGGCCGGCCTGCGTTATCTGTTTGAAGCGCTGCGTCTGGATCTGGCCAGCGAGAACATCGACGTGACAGTGGTAAGCCCCGGATTCGTCGACACGCCCCTGACGCAGAAAAATGATTTCCCCATGCCGATGCGCTGGCCTGTCGAGAAGGCCGCCAAGCATATCGCCAGCAAACTGGGGCGCAACAAACGCCCACTGGATATCGCCTTCCCGGCGCTGTTCATTTTCAGCATGCGCGCGCTGGCAATGCTCCCGGCACGCGCCAGACTGGCCCTCGGCAAACGCATGGCGCGGACCGAGTCGTCGAATAAGGATGCGCAATGAAAATCGCCGTCATTGGTAGCGGGATCGCTGGCCTGACCAGTGCCTACCTGCTCAACCGCGCGCATGAGGTGACAGTGTTTGAGTCCTCCGACTGGATCGGCGGGCACACTCATACGGTGGACGTGCAGGTCGAAGGCCGGGCTTACGCCATTGACACCGGTTTCATTGTCTTCAACGACTGGACCTACCCCAATTTCATTCGCTTGCTGAGTCAGCTGGGTGTTGGCTTCAAGCCCGCCGAAATGAGCTTTTCGGTGCACGACCCGCGCACCGGCGTGGAATACAACGGCAACAACCTCAACAGTCTGTTCGCACAGCGCAGCAACCTGCTGTCACCCAGGTTCTGGGGCATGCTGCGCGATATCCTGCGTTTCAATCGTCAATCGGTCGATGACCTGGAAAACCAGCGTATCGCGGCCGACACCACGTTGGGCGAGTACCTGAAGAGCGGCGGCTACGGGCAGCGCTTCATCGATCACTACATCGTGCCCATGGGCGCGGCCATCTGGTCGATGTCGCTGGCCGACATGCTCGGCTTTCCCCTGCAGTTCTTCGTGCGCTTTTTCAAGAATCACGGCCTACTCTCGGTCACCCATCGGCCGCAATGGTGCGTGATCGAAGGTGGCTCCAGAAGTTATGTCGAACCGTTGACAGCCTCGTTCCGCGAGCGGATTCGTCTGTCATGTCCGGTTACACGTGTCGAGCGCGACAGCGAAGGTGTGACGCTGCACAGCGCCATGGGCAGCGAACGTTTCGACAAGGTGGTGTTTGCCTGCCACAGCGATCAGGCCCTGGCCCTGCTGGCTGAGCCGTCAAGTGCCGAGCAGTCGGTGCTCGGCGCGCTGCGCTATGCCGAAAACGACGTGGTGCTGCACACCGATACACGACTGCTGCCCGAGCGCAAACTGGCATGGGCCAGCTGGAACTACCGGCTGGGCGGCAGCGAACAGCAATCGGCAGCCGTCACTTATGACATGAACATCCTGCAAGGGATCGACAGCGACACAACCTTCTGCGTCAGCCTCAACCAGACCGCCGCCATCGACCCGGCCAAAATCCTCGGCCGCTACCGTTACGCGCACCCGCAATACAGCCTTGGTGCAATCGCTGCGCAGGCGCGCTGGGAAGAAATCAATGGCGTCGACCACACCTGGTACTGCGGCGCGTACTGGGCCAACGGTTTTCACGAAGACGGCGTGGTCAGCGGCTTGCGTGTCGCCCAGGCGTTTGGTGAAACGCTTTGAACAGTGCGCTCTACAGTGGCTGGATCAGCCACCGGCGGTTTGCGCCGCGTGCCCATGAGTTCACCTATCGGATAGGCCTGCTCTATCTGGATCTGGATGAACAGGACAGCGTGCTGGGGCTTTCGCCGCTGGCTGGCAGCAAGCGTTTCGCGCCCTTCTCGTTCCGCGAACGTGACTACCTGCCAGCACTGACCGGGCAAGGCATGAGCCTGATAGAGGCGGTCCGCGAGCAGGTTGGCAAAGCGCTGGGCCGCATACCATCAGGTCGCGTCTGCCTGCTGACCCAGGCACGCAGCTGGGGCTTGTCGTTCAATCCGGTAAGCTTTTTCTACTGCCATGAGGCAGACGGCACACTGGCAGGCATTCTCTGTGAAGTCACCAACACACCGTGGGGCGAACGCTACAGCTATGTGCTGCCCGCGACAGGTGAAGGGCATCAGTATTTCGCAGTGGCCAAGGCCTTTCACGTTTCACCGTTTTTGCCGCGCGACCTTGAATACCGCATGAGTTTCAGCCAGCCCGCCGAGCGGATTGGTGTGCACATGGCTGACTGGCAAGGCGAGCTGAAAATGTTCGACGCCACGCTCAACCTGACCCGTCAGAACCTCAGCCGCCAGACGCTGCATCGTTACCTGATCACTTACCCGTGGATGACCGCCAAAACATGTTTGGCGATTTATTGGCAGGCGATGCGTCTGCTGGTCAAGCGCATCCCCATTTTTTCTCATCAGGCCGCCGACGGTGAGTACCGTGCTGCCGCCGCTCAAACCAAGGACTCACGCCATGAAAAGCAGTAGCAGTAGTTTTTCTGCCAATCTGGGCACCAATGGTCTGACGGCCAATATCCTGCGCCGAGGTGTGCTGCGACAACTCGCAGGCCTGCGCAATGGCCAGTTGGTGGTTATCGATTCGGGAGAGCGCCATGTGTTCGGCAAGACCGGCGCGTTGATTCAGGCGGAAATTCATATTCTCGATTCCGCAGCCTGGGGCATGGTTGCCAGCAACGGCTCCATCGGCGCTGGCGAGGCGTTTATTCACGGCTACTGGACCACTCCGGACCTGACAGCGGTAGTCCGGGTGTTTGTCAGCAATCTGGATGTGCTGGATGCAATGGAAGGCGGCGTGGCTCGCCTGACCCGCCCGTTCATTCACGCCCTGCACTGGCTCAATCGCAATACGCGCGAAGGCTCGCAGAAAAACATCGCCGCTCATTATGACCTGGGCAACACGCTGTTCGAGCAATTTCTCGACTCGACGATGATGTATTCCGCCGCACAGTTCCTCAGCGAAGATGACACGCTGGAACAGGCGCAGTTGAATAAACTGGAACGCATCTGTCAGAAGCTGGCCCTGAAACCTGAAGATCACCTGCTGGAAATCGGCACAGGCTGGGGCAGCATGGCTATCTATGCTGCGCAGCATTACGGCTGCCGGGTGACTACCACGACCCTGTCCAGAGAACAGTTCGCCTACACCGAACAACGCCTGATCAAACTGGGCCTGCAGGAACGCGTCACGCTGCTGCTGACCGACTACCGGGACCTGACCGGCGAATATGACAAGCTGGTGTCCATCGAGATGATCGAAGCGGTCGGCCATCGTTTTCTGCCGACGTACTTCAAGCAATGCGCGAACCTGCTCAAAAGCAACGGCATGATGCTGCTGCAGGCGATCACCATCCGCGAGCAGCGTTATGCTCAGGCCAAACGCAATGTGGACTTCATCCAGCGTTACATCTTCCCCGGTGGTGCCCTGCCCTCGGTGGCGAAAATGCTGGACATTGTCGGCAGCGATACCGACATGAACCTGCTGCACATGGAAGATTTCGGCCTGCACTACGCGCGCACGCTGCGCCTGTGGCACGACAACTTCAAACACGCCCACGGCAAACTGGCAGAACTGGGTTACGACGAACACTTCCTGCGTCTGTGGGAGTTCTACCTGTGCTACTGCGAAGGCGGCTTTCTGGAACGGACCATCGGTACGGCGCAGCTACTTCTGGCCAAGCCTGATGCCCTGCGCGAACCCTTGCTTGGGCGCTTCAATGCTTAAATCAATCGCCAACGCGCTGCTCTTTCAGATCGGCTGGTTCGCCTGCGTATTGGGCGGTAACAGTTACTGGCTGCTGATTGCAGTCGGCGTGCTGGCGGTGCATTTTCTGTGGACCAGCTCATGGGCAGCGGAAGGCCGGCTGATCCTGACGGTTACATTGATCGGTATCGTGCTCGACAGCGCCTTGATGACACTCGGCGTTTTCGACTTTGGCAGCGGCGGCTACCTGCTGCCGCTGTGGCTGGCGTTATTGTGGGCGGTGCTGGGCACCACGCTCAATCATTGTCTGGCGTGGACCGCAAAGCCGCTATGGCGCGCCGCCGTGCTGGGCGCTATTGGCGGCCCGATGTCGTACTATGCCGGCTCACAACTGGCTCAGGTCCACCTTCCCCTCGGAGTGTGGCCTGGCATGCTGGTGCTGGGGCTGGTCTGGGCGGGTGTATTTCCCCTGCTGCAATGGCTGGCAGCACGCGCAGCCAGACAATCGGGAGAAACGCTCTGAACGCTACACTCATTCCGCTCGCAGACATTCAAAGCGAAACGGAAGTCACCTGCTCGACCTGCGCAGCCTGCTGTTGCCAGCTGGAGGTGATGCTCATCACCGACACGGGCGTGCCTGAGCGCTACATTGATACCGACGAGTGGGGTGGCGAGGTCATGTTGCGTCTGGACGACGGCTGGTGTGCGGCACTGGATCGCAACACCATGATGTGCACGATCTACGAGAAACGCCCGCTGATCTGCCGTGAGTTCGAAGCCGGAGCAGAAGACTGCCTGAACGAACGCAAAGGGATTGCGACGGCTTATCTGTAATAAATACTGCTGACTTGACGTTCATTATCGTTCCCACGCTCCGCGTGGTAATGCAGTTCGTGACGCTCCGCGTCACCCAGCAGTTCTGCGACTTCAGGTGGATTGAGGTTCGACTCAGGTCACCTTTTCGCCCCTCGGCGAGTTACTTTGATGAGGCCAAAGTAACCAAAGCCTTTCGCTCCTGTTTCCGGCCCGACTTCGTCGGGTTCCTTCGCCCTGTCACTGATCCGGGGGGCGCCGCAACGGGCCATCCTTGGCCCGGTGCGGCTTGCTCGGCGTCCTGCCTCGCATCCCCCGGATCAGCGTCAGAACTCAGCCGTCACTAGCGTCGCACTCTGCGTTGTCAGTGCCATCGCGATAAAAAAGCATTTTATGCGCAATGGCTTTGGGCAGGGCATTACGTCGTGCTGCAGCGAAGCGTTGGCACGAATGCCAGTCAAATCAGAACGGCATCTTGTAGTGCAGTGCGTAGCTTTCTATACCGTCGTTCGGCTCTTTGATGCCGGCGTTGGAATAGTGAGTCGCGCGGATGCCGACTTCATGCCCGCCCGCGAAGCGCAGGCCGAAACCGATGCGGTCTTCGAAGTTGAAGGCAGAACCGAACTTGCGATCTTCAACCTGGGTGTTCGAGAACACCGAGACGCCGATACCGGCTTCTACGTAAGGCTTGACGTTGCCGTTGCCGAACTCGTAGACCAGAACCGGGGAGAACGACAGGCTGTGGTTATCCTTGTAGTCCTTGCCATCCCAGTAGGTGTAAGCGCCGTCCCAGTAACCGGTCAGACGGCCAATGTCACTTTGCAGCCAGGTTTTATCCCAATCAAACTGCACGCCCAGACGATAGGTCATGGTCGACTCACCGGTCTGCCCGACCGAAAACTCAACACCGTCGGCTTGCGCCATTGAAGCTTGCCCTGCCAAAGCGGCCGAAATCACGGCCAGGCAAAAGAGTCTCTTCATGAGAAACGTCCTAAATATATAAAATTGTATGAAAGTGTTGAAATTCATCAGCCGCTTTTATAGAAGCCAGCGAGGTGAGGTTAGTTCACCCGAAAAGCGCCTTTTTTCACGTTTTTTTTACAAACGGAAGCTTCTCACATTGCCAGGATTTTGCGACAAAAAAGGTAGGATTTTTCTGAAATTGTCCGGTATGTCACTAGACCAATACATAGTCTCTCGCGCGGTGCCAGTGGCAAGAAGGCTGGAACGCGACAAAAGACGCTGCAACTGACGCGCTACCGCAGCCCCGGTGTCGATCAGGGTGACCGACTCGGGAAGCATTTCCCGTAGCAAAGGCTTGAGAAACGGGTAGTGAGTACAGCCGAGAATGATGGTGTCACAGCGCGCGGCCAGCAGCGGCTCGACATAATGCTGCAGCAATTGACGGATTTGCGGACTGACCAGATCGCCGGTTTCGATCAGTTCGACCAGCCCTGGGCACGGCTGGGTGACGACACGTACATCGCTGGCAAATCGGTCCAGCAACGCCGCAAAGCGGGCGCTTTGTAGCGTTCCGGTAGTCGCCAGCACGCCGACAACGCCGCTGCGAGTGGCCTCGGCAGCAGGTTTGACAGCAGGCTCCATGCCCACAATCGGCCAGTCCGGGTAGCGTTGACGAATGTGCGCCACGCCCGCAGCCGTCGCGGTGTTGCAAGCGACGACCAATGCCTTGGCACCCTGCTCGCGGAAGAACCCGGCAATTGTCAGGCACCGTTCAGTAATGAATTCAGGGGTCTTTTCGCCATACGGAATATGCCCGCAGTCTGCCAGATACAGCAGTGACTCGCTGGGCAGCAACTGGCGGATTTCATTGAGCACTGAAAGGCCACCGACCCCGGAATCGAAGATTGCGACAGGCGCATCGCTGGCGTAGCTCATCTGCATGTCAGGCATGTTCGTCCTGCCCGCTTGCTGCACTGCAAACGCTGCACGCCGGGTCGCGCTTGACTTTCAGTTCTCGGAAACGGGTACTCAAGGCATCAATCAATAACAGTCGCCCAACCATTGGCTCGCCAAAACCGGCCAGCAGCTTCAAGGCTTCCAGCGCTTGCAGGCTGCCAACCAGGCCAACCAGCGGGCCGATGACGCCGGCCTCGCTGCAGGTCAGTTCGGCTTCGCTGCCGTGACCGTACAGGCAGTGGTAACAAGGACTGTCGGCACGACGCGGATCGAACACCGACAACTGCCCTTCAAGCCGAATGGCCGCACCGCTGACCAATGGTTTGCCAGCAGCGAAACAGGCGGCATTGACCGCTTCGCGGGTGGCGAAATTATCCGAGCAGTCCAGCACCAGATCGACAGCCTGTACCGCGGCCGCCAGTGAGTCGGTATCCAGCGCTGAGCGGTGAGCGACAAGAGTGATCTCGGGATTGATCGCCTTGAGCCGGGCCAGAGCCGAGTCTACCTTGGCCTGCCCGATGCTATGAGTGTCGTGGATAATCTGACGTTGCAGGTTGGTCAGGTCGACGTGATCAAAATCCGCCAGATGCAGTTCACCGACCCCTGCCGCGGCCAGATAAAGGGCCACCGGCGAACCAAGCCCGCCGACGCCGACGACAAGCGCACGACTTTGCTTGAGGCGCAGCTGGCCGTCGATATCAACATGTTGCAGCAGAATCTGGCGACTGTAGCGCAGCAGCTCCTGATCACTCAGCACGGCTTGCATCCGAACGTGATGCGCTCGTGTTCACCCAGATCACGGCGGGTCTGGATGCGCTCGAAACCATGACGAATCAACAGTTCGCGCACCGCTGGGCCTTGATCGTAGCCGTGCTCAAGCAGCAGCCAGCCATCGGCGCTGAGGTGCGCCGGCGCGTCGGCAATGATCGTGCGCAAATCGTCCAGCCCGTCGGAACCGGCAGTCAACGCACTGCTCGGCTCGAAACGCACGTCACCGGCCGACAGATGCGGATCAGCGTCGGCGATGTACGGCGGGTTACTGATGATCAGATCAAACTGACGCCCTTCCAGCGCACTGAACCAGTGGCTGTTGAGCACCTGGGCGTTATCCAGTTGCAAACGTTGCCGGTTGCGTTCGGCCAGCGCGACCGCCTCGGGTACACGGTCCACCGCTGTCACTTTCCATTGCTGCCGGTCGTTGGCCAGCGCCAGGGCAATCGCTCCGGTGCCAGTGCCTAAATCCAGAACCTGAGCCGGGGCAAAGGCAGGCACCAGTTCCAGCGCAGCCTCGACCAGCATTTCGGTCTCTGGTCGCGGAATCAGGGTATGCGGCGCTACTTCCAGATCGAGCTTCCAGAAACCTTGCTGACCGAGAATGTAAGCCACCGGCTCGCCCGTGCGTCGACGCTGCAGGTAACCTGCAAAGGCCAGTGCAGCCTCGGTGCTGACGATACGCTCAGGCCAGGTGTGCAGAAAGCTGCGCGGTTTGCCCAGCGCTGCCGCCAGCAGCAGCTCTATGTCGAGCCGCGCGGTCGGTGAATCGGGAAGCTCGGCGCTTCTTAACAAACTTGCGATGATGGTCATTTACTCACCCAGTGCCGCAAGTTGATCAGCCTGATATTCAGCGAGTAGCGGCTCTATCACTGCATCGACCCCGCCCGCCAGAACTTCATCCAGCGAATACAGAGTCAGGTTCACGCGGTGATCCGTCACTCGCCCTTGAGGGAAATTATACGTACGAATGCGCTCGGAACGATCACCCGACCCCACGAGCAGCTTGCGCTCGCTGGCAATGGCATTGGCCGCCGCGCTGGTCTGCTGATCATTCAGTTTGGCAGACAGCCAGGACATCGCCCGGGCTCTGTTCTTGTGCTGCGAACGCTCTTCCTGGCACTCGACGACAATACCCGATGGCAAGTGGGTAATGCGGATCGCCGAATCGGTTTTGTTGACGTGCTGACCGCCGGCCCCTGAAGAGCGATAGGTGTCGACACGCAGGTCGGCCGGGTTGATCTCGATCGCCTGTTGCTCGTCAGGTTCCGGCAACACCGCAACGGTACAGGCAGACGTGTGGATGCGACCCTGCGACTCGGTCTCGGGCACGCGCTGCACACGGTGCGCGCCGGACTCGAATTTCAGCTTGCCATAGACACTGTCACCTTCGACGCGCGCAATGACTTCTTTGTAGCCGCCATGCTCGCCTTCGTTTTCGGACAGAATCTCGACTCGCCAGCCACGCCGCTCGGCGTAACGCGAGTACATGCGAAACAGGTCGCCGGAGAAGATCGCCGCTTCATCACCGCCGGTGCCCGCGCGAATCTCCAGAAACACGTTGCGGCCGTCGTTCGGGTCCTTGGGCAACAGCATGCGCTGCAATTGCGCTTCCAGCTCGACCAGTTGCTGTTTTGTTTCGCGAACTTCCTCGACGGCCATTTCGCGCATGTCCGGGTCGCTGTCCTTGAGCAGCGCCTGCGCGCCCTCCAGATCACCCTGCACCCTGATCAGCTGTTGGTAGAGCGCAACGACCGGCTCCACTTCGGCGTACTCACGGGAATAGGCGCGAAAGCGTGTCTGATCGCTGATGACTTCGGCATCGCCGAGCAGCGCGGTCAGTTCCTCGAAACGGTCGCTGAGGACATCCAGCTTATTGAGCAGTGAAGCTTTCATTGCGGGGTTTTATCCGTCGAGCCCTCACCGAGGGCAAAAAGTTCCTGGGCCATGGCCAGCGCATCGACGCGACCTTCGGCAGACAGCTTCTTGAGCTGCACGCTGGGTGCGTGCAGCAATTTGTTGGTCAGGCCGCGTGCCAGCTGGATCAATACGTCCTCGGCATTACTGCCGTTGGCCAGCATACGTTGCGCCTTGCTCAGTTCTTCGTCACGCAGCCGTTCGCTTTGCTGACGATAGGCGCGCAACACATCGACCGCCGCCAGTTCGCGCAGCCGCGACATGAAGTCTTCGGCACCCACGCTGACCAGCTGCTCGGCAGCCAGTGCAGCCCCCTGGCGACTCTTGAGATTTTCTGCCACCACTTCGTGCAGATCATCAACGCTGTACAGGTAAACGTCGTCCAGTTCGCCGACTTCAGGCTCGATATCCCGCGGTACGGCAATATCGACCATGAAAATCGGTTTGTGCTTGCGCAGTTTCAGCGCACTTTCCACGGCCCCCTTGCCCAGGATCGGCAACTGGCTGGCGGTGGAGCTGATCACGATATCGCTGTTGACCAGCTCGGCCGGGATATCCGAGAGCAACACCGCATGGGCACCGAACTCGGCAGCCAGCATGCTGGCGCGCTCCAGCGTACGGTTGGCAACC
The DNA here is from genome assembly GCF_032586855.1 of Pseudomonas syringae group sp. J254-4. NCBI lineage: Bacteria > Pseudomonadati > Pseudomonadota > Gammaproteobacteria > Pseudomonadales > Pseudomonadaceae > Pseudomonas > Pseudomonas syringae group sp. J254-4. The sequence continues at coordinate 103,205 of NZ_JAWHOO010000019.1, forward strand.
ACGATACGCTTGACGCCCAGGTCATGCAGATGCCGGGCGACCAGAGTAATGGTCTCGCCCGCACCGATCAACAAGGCCTGACTGCGTTGCAGGTCACTGAAAATCTGTTTGGCCAGACTGACCGCGGCGAAGGCCACGGACACCGGGTTTTCACCAATTGCAGTGTCTGTACGCACCTGTTTGGCAGCGCTGAACGTGGCCTGAAACAGACGTCCCAGTAACGGCCCGACCGTTCCGGCCTCGCGCGCAACGGCATACGCAGACTTCATCTGGCCGAGAATCTGCGGCTCGCCGAGCACCAGGGAGTCGAGCCCTGAGGCGACACGCATCATGTGTCGCACGGCGGCATCGTCCTCGTGGACGTAAGCGCTGGCGCGCAGTTCTTCCAGGCTGAGGTGATGGTAATTGGCGAGCCAGGCAAGAATGCTGTCCGCACCGAGATGCTCGTGCTCGATGTACAACTCGCTGCGATTACAGGTTGAAAGAATCGCAGCCTCGCGACTTTCGGTCAGGTGGCAAAGCTGCTGCAACGCCTCCACCAACTGTTCCGGGGTAAATGCCACGCGCTCGCGAACGTCGACCGAGGCGGTCTTATGATTGATACCGAGTGCAAGGAAGGCCATTCAGGGTCGCAGGTGGTGACGTGAAGCCGGTAATTGTCCTACTTCAATAAGCTCAGAACAACCACCACATATTATTGTCCCACTACAATCGATCGTCGCAGCCTGCGTTTTCAGGCTGGCGACACTGCAAACACAAGCATTGCATCAGTTTTTCCGACGGCTGTGGGTTTTGCCAACAGCCTTGTGTCATGATGCTCCCACCGCAGGTAAGCCGCCCTTCTTATATATGAATAGATCCTCCGCGTTGTTCCTTGCTCTTGCCTTTCTAGGCGGCTGCCAGTCAATGGCCCCCGCCTCGTCACAGCCCGTGCCCGCTCAGAAAGACGCCCCTCCCGCGCCTGAAGCCAAGCCGAAGGTCTATGGTTCGTTCACTCAGGACACCCTGGTCAGCCTGTTGAGCGCGGAGCTGGCCGGCCAGCGCAACCGCTTCGACATCGCCCTGGACAACTACGTGACCCAGGCGATCAAGACTCAGGACCCGGGGGTCTCCGAACGCGCCTATCAGATTGCCGAATACATGGGCGCTGATCAGTCTGCACTGGAAACCGCGCTGATCTGGGCAAGAAACGCACCGACCGACCTTGAAGCGCAACGCGCCGCAGCCATTCAACTGGCGCGCGCGGGACGTTACGACGATTCTCTGGTGTACATGGAGAGAGTCCTGCAGGGTCAGGGCGACACGCACTTCGACTTTCTGGCCCTGTCTGCGGCCGAAACCGATCCGGACACCCGCAACGGTCTGCTCAAAAGTTTTGATCGGTTGCTGGGCAAATACCCGAACAACAGCCAGCTGATTTTCGGCAAGGCGCTGTTGCTTCAGCAGAATGGCGACGCCGAACAGTCGTTGAAGCTGCTGGAAGACAACCCGCCCAAAGAAGGTGAAATCGCGCCCATCCTGCTGCATGCCCGTCTGCTGCAAAGCATGAACCGGGGCAAGGAAGCGGTGCCCCTGCTGGAAAAAAGTATCAAGAAGTACCCGGACGACAAACGCCTGCGCCTGACGTATGCGCGCATGCTCGTTGAGCAAAACCGTATGGAAGACGCCAAAGTGCAGTTTTCTGCTCTTTTGCAGCAATATCCGGACGATGACGAACTGCGCTTCTCGCTGGCTCTGGTGTGCCTTGAAGCCAAGGCCTGGGACGAAGCGGCTGGCTACCTGGAAGAACTGATCGCCCGTGGTGCACACGTCGATTCAGCGCATTTGAATCTGGGCCGCATCCACGAAGAGCGCGAGGACCCGCAAAGCGCGCTCAACGAATACGCTCAGGTCGGACCGGGCCCGGACTTCCTGGCGGCTCAATTGCGCCAGGCCGATATTCTGGTCAGCAATGGCAACGGCGCAGAAGCTGCCAAACGCCTGGCTGAAGCACGTGCCGAAGAGCCCGATTACGCCATTCAGCTGTACCTGATCGAAGCCGAAACCCTGACCAGCAATGATCAACTGGATCGCGGCTGGCAGGTGCTGAACACGGCGCTCAAGCAGTACCCGGACGACGCCAACCTGCTCTACACCCGCGCCATGCTGGCTGAAAAGCGCAATGATCTGGCGCAGATGGAAAAAGACTTGCGCAGCATCATCAAGCGCGAGCCGGAAAACGCCATGGCGCTGAATGCACTGGGCTACACCCTTTCCGATCGCACCACGCGTTACGCCGAAGCCCGCGAACTGATCGAGAAAGCCCATCAGATCAGCCCCGACGATCCGGCGGTTCTCGACAGCCTTGGCTGGGTGAATTACCGCATGGGCAATCTGGACGACGCCGAACGCTACCTGCGTCAGGCGCTCGAACGCTTCCCCGACCACGAAGTAGCCGCACATCTGGGAGAAGTACTCTGGGCCAAAGGCGAACAGCGCGAAGCCCGGAAAGTATGGGCCAAGGCCCTGGAACAACAACCCGACAGCACCGTCCTGCGCAGCACACTGCGACGCTTGACCGGTTCAGAGACCCTTTGACGTTATGTTTTTGCGCCACGTAATCGTATTCAGCCTCATCGCCCTGCTCACCGGCTGTGCCGGTCTCACTTCCCGCGAAGCCGTTCAGGGCAAGGGCGACCCCGCGCAATGGCGCGAACACAAACAGCAACTGAGCAGCCTTGATGGCTGGCAGATCAACGGCAAGGTCGGTATTCGTGCGCCGAAGGACTCCGGCAGCGGCACCCTGTTCTGGCTGCAGCGCCAGGATTACTACGATATCCGCTTGTCCGGTCCGCTTGGCCGCGGCGCAGCACGACTGACCGGCAGGCCCGGCGCTGTCGCGCTTGAAGTCGCCAATCAGGGCCACTACGAAGCCACGACGCCGGAAAGACTGCTTCAGGACCAACTGGGCTGGAAACTGCCGGTTTCCCACCTCGTATGGTGGGTGCGTGGCTTGCCGGCACCGGACAGCAAAAGTAGCGTGACACTCGACGGTGACAGCCGTCTGGCCAGCCTTGAGCAGGACGGCTGGCAGGTGGAATACCTCAGTTATGTCGAACAGAATGGCTACTGGCTGCCCGAACGCGTCAAGCTGCACGGTCAGGACCTCGATGTCACGCTGGTCATCAAGGACTGGCAGCCTCGCAAACTGGGGCAATGACCATGACTGCATTACAGGATATGGCCAAGGCCCAGCTGGTTTTGCCTGCTCCGGCAAAGCTGAACCTGATGCTGCACATTCTGGGACGCCGTCGGGACGGCTACCATGAGTTGCAAACCCTGTTTCAGTTTCTCGATTACGGTGACGAACTGGGCTTTACCGTTCGCCAGGACGGCGAGATTCGCCTGCAGACCGATGTCCCCGGCGTCCCGCATGACAGCAACCTGATCGTCAAAGCCGCCCGCGCGCTGCAAAAACAGTCCGGTTGCACACTGGGCATGGATATCTGGCTGGAAAAACGGCTGCCCATGGGCGGCGGCATCGGCGGCGGCAGCTCGGATGCAGCCACCACACTGCTGGCGCTGAATCATTTGTGGCAGCTTGGCTGGGATGAAGATCGTCTGGCGCAACTGGGCCTGACCCTGGGCGCCGATGTACCGGTTTTTGTCCGTGGACACGCCGCATTTGCTGAGGGTGTCGGGGAAATTCTCACCCCGGTTGACCCCGAAGAACCCTGGTATTTGGTGCTCGTTCCGCAAGTCGCTGTAAGTACAGCAGAAATTTTTTCAGATCCGTTGTTGACACGCGACACGCCTCCCATTAAAGTGCGCCCCGTTCCCAAGGGAAACAGTCGAAATGACTGTAAGGCGGTTGTAGAGAGGCGTTACCCAGAAGTACGTAACGCTTTGAATTTGTTAGGTAATTTTACCGAAGCAAAATTAACCGGAACTGGAAGTTGTGTGTTTGGGGCCTTCCCAAACAAAGCTGAAGCTGATAAAGTCTCGGCCCTTCTTACAGAGACCCTTACGGGGTTCGTAGCGAAAGGAAGTAACATTTCGATGTTGCATCGCAAGCTGCAAATTCTGTAACAGGAATTGAGTGTCAAGCACTCGATTGATTCAATACAGGGGCGTCGCCAAGCGGTAAGGCAGCAGGTTTTGATCCTGCCATGCGTTGGTTCGAATCCAGCCGCCCCTGCCATTTTCTATACTCATCCAGGTTACCCTCAGCCTCTAGGTACTGCGCGTGTCCAAGATGATGGTCTTTACGGGGAATGCCAACCCCGATCTCGCTCGGCGTGTAGTACGTCAGCTGCATATCCCACTGGGTGATGTCTCTGTCGGAAAATTTTCCGACGGTGAAATCAGCACTGAGATTAATGAAAACGTCCGCGGTAAAGACGTCTTCATCATTCAGCCGACCTGCGCACCAACGAACGATAACCTGATGGAACTGGTGGTGATGGCTGATGCCTTCCGCCGCTCCTCAGCGTCCCGAATCACTGCTGTGATTCCCTACTTTGGTTATGCCCGCCAGGATCGCCGTCCGCGCTCCGCACGTGTTGCCATCAGCGCGAAAGTTGTCGCTGACATGCTCACCGTGGTGGGAATCGACCGTGTTCTCACGGTTGATCTTCATGCTGACCAGATCCAGGGGTTCTTCGATATTCCGGTAGATAACATCTACGGCTCCCCCGTTCTGGTGGATGACATCGAAGACCAGCGCTTTGAAAACCTGATGATCGTTTCCCCGGATATCGGCGGCGTCGTGCGTGCACGTGCTGTTGCTAAATCCCTGGGCGTCGATCTCGGTATCATCGACAAACGCCGTGAGAAAGCCAATCACTCTGAAGTGATGCATATCATCGGTGATGTCGAAGGGCGTACCTGCATTCTGGTCGATGACATGGTCGACACCGCCGGCACCCTGTGCCACGCGGCCAAGGCCCTGAAAGAGCATGGCGCAGCCAAGGTCTTCGCCTACTGCACACACCCTGTGCTGTCGGGTCGGGCGATCGAAAACATTGAAAATTCCGTGCTGGACGAACTGGTGGTGACCAACACCATCCCGTTGTCCGCAGCAGCACAAGCCTGCAGCCGTATCCGTCAACTGGATATTGCGCCGGTAGTCGCCGAAGCGGTTCGCCGCATCAGTAATGAAGAATCGATCAGCGCGATGTTCCGTTAACTGACATCACGCAGACGAAAAGCGCCCCGCCCTGACATCCTGTCAGGGCGGGGCTTTTTTGCCCATACCGCCCGAGCGCTGGTCGCAAACGCAACGGCGGATGTGGTTAATTTGGAGATACAACATGAACGAATTTACCCTGAATGCAGAACAGCGTTCCGACCTGGGGAAAGGTGCGAGCCGCCGCCTGCGTCGTCTCGCCAGCCTGGTTCCAGCTGTAGTCTACGGTGGCGACAAAGCCCCTGAGTCCATCAGCATGCTGGCCAAGGAAGTTTCCAAACTGCTCGAAAACGATGCGGCCTACAGCCACATCATCGAGCTGAACATTGGTGGCAAGAAGCAAAACGTCATCATCAAGGCGCTGCAACGTCACCCGGCCAAAGGCCACGTGATGCACGCTGACTTCGTGCGCGTTATTGCCGGCCAGAAACTGACCGCAATCGTGCCGATCCACTTCCTGAACGAAGAAGCTCCAGTCAAGAAAGGCGGCGAGATTTCGCACACTACCACTGAACTGGAAGTGACCTGCCTGCCTAAAGACCTGCCTGAGTTCATCGAAGTTGATCTGGGCGCGCTGGAAGTGGGCGACAACGTTCACCTGTCCGAGCTGAAAGCACCTAAAGGCGTCGAGTTCGTTGCCTTGGCACACGGTACAGACCTGGCAATCGCCAACGTCCACGCACCGCGCATCGTCAAAGACGAAGCAGAAGAAGGTGAAGAAGGCGCAGCCGAGTAATTCATTACTTGGTAACGTCGGAGTTGCTCAGGAAACATCGCGAGCGATAGCAGGCAAGGCGGGCGAGATCGCTGAGTTTACATCATGGTAAATGAGCAGTTTTCGCCCACATTGCCGCTGTCGCAAGCGGTTTAACCCTCAACTCCAAAGGAAGAGCCCCTGTCGTGACCGCCATACAACTGATCGTTGGCCTGGGAAATCCAGGCGCTGAATACGAACAGACCCGGCATAACGCAGGGGCTTTTTTTGTTGAGCGTATTGCTGCGGCGCAGCGAGTCAATCTCGTTCCCGAGCGCAAATTCTTTGGCCTGACCGGGCGTTTTACGCATCAGGGTCAGGATGTTCGTCTGCTGATTCCCACCACCTACATGAACCGCAGCGGCCAGGCCGTCGCGGCACTCGCCGGTTTCTACCGTATTCCGGTTGAGTCGATTCTGGTGGCGCATGACGAACTGGACCTGCCTCCGGGCGTTGCCAAACTCAAAGTGGGCGGCGGCCATGGCGGTCATAACGGCCTGCGCGACATCATCGCGCAGCTCGGCAACCAGAACACATTTCATCGCTTGCGGCTTGGCATCGGCCACCCGGGCGATGCCAGCAAGGTATCCGGCTTTGTCCTGGGTCGAGCGCCACGCGCCGAGCAGGAAAAACTGGACGCCAGTATCGACTTTGCCCTCGGCGTGCTGCCGGATATCTTCGCCGGTGAATGGAACCGGGCGATGAAAAACCTGCACAGCCAGAAGGCCTGACATCACTCGAGGGGAAACACCATGGGATTCAATTGCGGCATCGTCGGCCTGCCTAACGTCGGCAAGTCCACCCTGTTCAACGCCCTGACCAAATCTGGTATTGCGGCCGAGAACTTCCCCTTCTGCACCATTGAACCGAACAGCGGCATCGTGCCGATGCCTGACCCGCGCCTGGCGGCCCTGGCAGCCATCGTCAACCCGAAACGCATCCTGCCGACCACCATGGAGTTCGTCGACATCGCCGGCCTGGTGGCAGGTGCCTCGAAAGGCGAAGGCCTGGGCAACAAGTTCCTCGCCAACATCCGCGAGACCGACGCCATCGCTCACGTGGTGCGCTGCTTTGAAGACGAGAACGTGATTCACGTCTCCAACAGCGTCGACCCCAAGCGCGACATCGAGATCATCGATCTGGAACTGATCTTCGCTGACCTCGACAGCTGCGAGAAGCAACTGCAAAAGGTCACGCGCAATGCCAAGGGCGGTGACAAGGACGCAGTGGTCCAGAAAGGCCTGCTTGAACAGCTGATCGCCCACTTCAGCGAAGGCAAGCCAGCACGCAGCCTGATGAAGAGCATGAGCAATGACGAGAAAGCCATCATTCGTGGCTTCCACTTGCTGACCACCAAGCCGGTCATGTACATCGCCAACGTTGCCGAAGACGGTTTCGAGAACAACCCCCTGCTGGACGTGGTCCGCGCCATCGCTGAAGAAGAAGGCGCAATGCTGGTGCCGGTCTGCAACAAGATCGAAGCCGAAATCGCCGAGCTGGATGACGGCGAAGAAAAAGACATGTTCCTCGAAGCTCTAGGCCTCGAAGAACCCGGCCTGAACCGCGTCATTCGCGCTGGCTACGAAATGCTCCACCTGCAGACCTACTTCACCGCAGGCGTCGAAGAAGTCCGCGCCTGGACCGTCCGCGTCGGTGCCACCGCACCACAGGCCGCAGGTGTCATCCACACCGACTTCGAAAAAGGCTTCATCCGTGCCGAAGTGGTGGCCTACGACGACTTCATCCAGTTCAAGGGCGAGTCCGGTGCCAAGGAAGCGGGTAAATGGCGTCTGGAAGGCAAGGAATATGTCGTCAAAGACGGTGACGTGATGCATTTCAGGTTTAACGTGTAGGCCATAGGCAGCATCCAGCGGGATCTCGGCAAGTGCAGATCCCTCTATCACGAAAGCCCCTTTATCTGGGGCTTTCGCGTTTCAAGCATTGGCACCGTGGAGCTCGCCAAACTATTGCAGGCACCCTCAAATCATTTGATGGGGATGTCTATTTTTCTATGTAAAATGTCGTTTTAACCGCCGCTCATCCACGTCATTTAAACATTCATGTTTAACGCAGGCAGATATCTCAAGACGGCGACTGATCAGCGATCGTTTCCACGGACCGGGCAGAGCCTTGTCATAACCCAAGGTAGATACTCTTTTGAAGATCTTAGTAACAGGCGGTGCTGGTTTCATCGGTTCGGCAGTGATTCGGCACATCATTGCCAATACAGCCGACTCAGTCGTCAATGTCGACAAACTGACGTACGCAGGCAATCTTGAATCACTTCAGTCGGCTGATCAAAGCGAGCGTTATGCCTTTGAGCACGTGGACATCTGCAACCGTGAAGACCTGGACCGTGTTTTTAAAGAGCACCAGCCCGACGCTGTGATGCACCTGGCAGCCGAATCGCACGTAGACCGCTCCATCACGGGTCCGTCGGAGTTCATCCAGACCAATATCATAGGCACCTATGTACTGCTTGAAGCAGCACGCAGCTACTGGAGCCAACTGGACGAAGTGCGCAAAGCCAGCTTCCGCTTTCACCACATCTCGACTGACGAAGTGTATGGCGACCTGGAAGGCCCGGAAGATCTCTTCACCGAGACAACGCCTTACCAGCCAAGCTCGCCCTACTCGGCCAGCAAGGCCAGCTCCGACCACCTGGTACGCGCCTGGAGCCGCACCTATGGCCTGCCGACCCTGGTAACCAACTGCTCGAACAACTACGGCCCATGCCATTTCCCGGAGAAGCTGATCCCGTTGATCATCCTCAACGCACTGGAAGGCAAGCCGCTGCCTATCTATGGAAAAGGCGATCAGGTTCGTGACTGGCTCTATGTCGAAGACCATGCCCGCGCACTGTACAAAGTCGTGACCGAAGGCGAGATCGGCGAGACCTACAACATTGGTGGCCACAACGAGAAACAGAACATCGAGGTGGTCAACACCGTTTGCGCGCTGCTCGACCAACTGCGCCCGGATTCAGCCCATCGTCCGCACGCCAGCCTGATCACTTACGTTCAGGACCGCCCGGGCCATGACCTGCGCTACGCTATCGATGCCAGCAAGATTCAGCGCGAGCTGGGCTGGGTGCCGGAAGAAAGCTTCGAATCCGGTATTCGCAAGACAGTAGAGTGGTACCTGGATAATCCTGAATGGGTTGCTCATGTGAAGAGCGGAAGCTACCAGCAATGGATCGACAAGAACTACACAGCACGCGCCGATAAATAATGAAAATTCTTCTTTTGGGAAAAAACGGCCAGGTAGGCTGGGAGTTGCAGCGCTCACTTGCAGTAGTGGGTGAAGTTATCGCGCTTGATCGCCATACCGTCTCGACGGCATACGGTGACCTTTCTGGTGACCTGTCCAACCTGGAGGGGCTACGCAATTCGATTCGTCGCATTCAACCTCAGGTTATCGTCAATGCCGCAGCCTATACCGCTGTCGACAAGGCTGAAACCGAGCGTGAGCTTGCGCACACGGTCAATGCTCTGGCAAGTCAGGTAATGGCAGAAGAGGCCCAAACTCTGGACGCGCTGTTGGTTCATTACTCGACCGACTATGTGTTCGACGGTTCGGGCAACACCGCATGGAAAGAAAGCGATGCGGTGTCGCCGGTCAACTATTACGGCGCAACCAAGCTTGAAGGAGAGCAGTTTATTGCTGCCTCAGGCTGCAAACACCTGATCTTCCGTACCAGTTGGGTTTATGCGGCACGTGGTAACAACTTTGCCAAAACCATGTTGCGCCTCGCAAAAGATCGCCCGACGCTCAATGTGATCGCCGATCAGATTGGAGCGCCTACAGGTGCGGAGTTGCTGGCCGACATAGCGACGGCTGCCCTACTTCAAACGCTGGCGAAGCCGGAGCTTTGCGGCATCTACAACCTGGCACCGGCCGGTGAAGTGTCATGGCATGCCTACGCGCAGTATGTGATTGATTTCGCCCGCGCCAACGGGGAACCCTTGGCAGTGGAAACGATCAACCCAATCGGTACGATCGAGTACCCGACGCCAGCGCAACGCCCTCTGAATTCGCGTCTGAACACAGAAAAGCTGCGCCACAATTTTTCTCTGCACCTGCCTGACTGGCAAAGTGGTGTAGCCCGAATGCTCATGGAAACTCTGAACAAATGACCACCATTAATCGTAAAGGCATCATTCTGGCTGGCGGCTCGGGCACTCGTCTGCACCCGCTTACCCTTGGCGTATCCAAGCAAATGCTGCCTATCTACGACAAGCCGATGATTTTCTACCCTCTGTCGGTGCTGATGCTGGCAGGTATGCGTGAAGTCCTGATCATTTCCACGCCAGAAGACTTGCCGAGCTTCCGCAAGCTGCTGGGTGACGGCAGCCAATATGGCATTCAGCTCACCTACGCAGAGCAACCAACGCCTGATGGCCTGGCACAAGCCTTCATCATCGGCGAAGAATTCATCGGTGAAGATCCTTGCTGCCTGATCCTGGGCGACAACATCTTTTACGGTCAGCACTTCTCCGACAACCTGCGCTCGGCCAGCCAGCAGACCAGTGGCGCTACTGTCTTCGGTTACCACGTTTCCGACCCTGAGCGCTTTGGCGTTGTCGAGTTCGACGAAACGGGTCGCGCCTTGAGCATCGAAGAAAAGCCTGCGGCACCGAAGTCGAGCTATGCCGTAACCGGCCTGTACTTCTATGATAATCAGGTTGTCGAAATCGCTAAAAACATTAAGCCTTCCGAGCGTGGCGAGCTGGAAATCACCGATGTGAACCGTGCTTACCTTGAGCAGAAGAGCCTGACCGTAGAAATTCTCGGTCGCGGCTTTGCATGGCTCGACACAGGTACTCATGAGTCGCTGCTTGAAGCGAGCCATTTTGTACACACCATTGAGCAGCGCCAAGGCTGGAAAGTAGCGTGCCTTGAAGAGATCGCCTACACCAACGGCTGGATTACAGCTGCTCAGCTAGGTGAACAAGCTCAAAAACTGAAGAAGACTGGCTACGGGCAGTATCTGCAGAAGCTGCTTGATCTGGGCTCGTTCTAAACCGTGTATTTCATAACGCAAAGCCGCATAACGTATGAGCGTTGAGCTACCCAGGGTCGCCGTACTATTGGCGGCCTACAACGGCACGTCATGGCTTGATGATCAGCTTCATTCCATATTGAAGCAGGTGAATGTGCACATCAGCGTGTTCATCAGTGTTGATCCGTCCAGTGACGGTACCGAGGCGCTTTGTGAGTCATATACACAACAGTACAAGAATGTAATCCTGCTTCCGCCAGTGGGAAAATTTGGTGGAGCGTCGCGTAATTTCTTCCGGTTGATTCGGGATGTCGACTTCTCGACATTTGATTACGTGGCGCTGTCCGACCAAGACGATATCTGGCACCTGGATAAGCTTGATAGAGCTACCACCAAGCTTCAGTCAGCGGATTTGGACGCCTACTCCAGTAACGTGACGGCCTTCTGGCCGTCCGGTCGCCGTGTGCTTCTTGACAAGGCTCAACCTCAGGTGCGCTGGGATCATTTATTTGAAGCCGCTGGCCCCGGTTGTACCTACGTGTTGAAGCGTCGTCTTGCGGAGGCCTTCAAAGCTTCGCTGATCGAGCAATGGCAGTACGCCCAGAACGTCAGCCTTCATGACTGGTACTGCTATGCCTTCGCTCGTAGCCATGGTTTTCGATGGTTCATAGATCCGATCTCCAGTATGGATTACCGGCAACATGAAAGTAATCAGGTGGGTGCCAATACCGGCGTCCTCGCGTTCCTGACAAGATTAAAAACGATCACTAATGGCTGGTGGCCAGATCAAGTATTGCTCATTGCTCAACTCATTGACAGCCATTATTTATCGACGACTGGAAAAGCGCATTCCAGACATTTGCTATTTCTCAAGCTGATCTTCGTATCAAGGCATTGTCGCAGACGACAACGGGACAAATTTTTGTTTGTCATTGCCTGCCTGGCGGCTGCAATATCACTGCCTAATAAAAGTTTTACTCACTGACTTTGTTAGTTTCCAGCGTTCCAGGTTAATTTAAAACGAAATCTGTGTGATATGGCTAACGCAATGGCGTCGCCCAAGTGCTATAGCGCTAGACGGCGATCGAATGTTACTTTATCAAAAGCTTTTTCCTGCTTAAGTAACCTGGTGGTAAGGCTGCAGTATGATTTCAAGCTTCTGATAAGCCAGATTAGCGATGGATGCTGCACTGCGGGGCCACGCAACGAGTCTGCCTCAGAGCGTGACTTGGCGCCATACCGACATAGGATCAATAAGTCTCGCGGCCTCACCCTTTCAAATCCTCAGCCATAAACCGAATAGCCGACGATACCGCGCGCTTGAAAGCGATCTTTGAAACCAGAAAAAACTGCTGAAAAAAAGAACCTTCAGACAGTCAAGTCGACCATGCTGATCGAGAGGAAAACAGCCATCCTTCGTGCCTTTTCTCTGATATTCTAATCGTCGACTATTGCCGGATATGATGTTCAGGAAAAGGCAGTACGGCGTCGCCGATACAGGCCTGGGCGGGCGCGC